>JAGFJD010000411.1 GCA_024102975.1 Phaeodactylibacter sp.
CCGTTTACGAACTGCTCATGCACGCTCAAAGCCTTGGTATTGGCATGATCGTACGCATGAAGCTCAACGCCCGCTTGTTCCATTTGCCTCCCAAAAAGTGGCCCGAGAGCAAGCCAGGCCCGAAGCCTCCAAAGGGCAAACGCTTGCTTGACATGGAAAAGCGGCTCACCGACAAGCGCATCAAATGGACGCGCGTCATCTTTTCCGAGTGGTATGGCAAGCACCACAAAGAAATGTTGATCACCTCGGGCGTGGCCATCTGGCATAGAAACAATGAGGTGATGGTTAAAGTCAAATGGGTACTCGTCAAAGACCCCGAAGGGGAGCTTGAACCTGTACTGCTGGCTTGCACCGATACGGAATTATCTGCCGAGAAAATCGTATCTTTCTTTGTGCGCCGCTGGCGCATCGAAGTTACCTTCGCTGAAGTACGCCGGCATCTCGGCGTGGAAAGCCAGAGGCAATGGTCAGACCTGGCTATTGAACGTTCAACTCCGTGTCTGATGGCCTTGGTGTCTATCGTTTGCCTGATGGCAAACACCTTGCATCAGCGCTGCCCGATACAGCCAAATACTACGGCATGGTACCGGAAAACGGCCGTTACTTTCTCGGACGTGCTTTCCGCTGTGAGGCTGGAGATATGGCGCAAGGCCGAACTATCGATAAGCCATTTTCACCCCCATGTCGGAAGTTATTCCGCCAAAATCCGCCACCTTTGGTTCTTGCTTACGCAAGCGGTGGCTTGACGCGCGGGAAAAGTAGTAAAGTCAAACTAAGGCCCAAATTAACAGTATCTGAGAAAATCTCCGAAATAATTCTTCAGTTCGGCGTCTTGTCGTAAGGTTTCAGGTTGGGAAACCCGCCCTTGGGCATCGGGACTGCGGAAATCCGGCTACACCAGGTTCGTTGCCCGGGGACATTGAACATGATCATGCCCTGTTCGCTGTCGTGGAAATAAAAGTAAAGGCCCATGCCGTTGGCGGAAACGAGGAATGGCCCGTGCGAGAAATGGTATTTGGGCAGGCGGATATCCTGATCGTACAGCAGTGCAAACTTTTTGGTTTTCAGGAGGCTTCCGACAGATGCCTCCAGGGCGGCCCTGATCTTAGGGTCGGGAGGGGAGCGTTCCCCTTCCCTTTGAAAAGCCGGCAGCGCATGGGCGACGTCCATGAAGAAGTTCATGGTTTCGTGGAAGTCCGGGTTGTCAGCCAGCTTGCGGCGCAGTTTTTCGAGCAATTGCTTAACCATAGGTCTCAGTTTGAGGGGTATGGAATAATTTGTTCAGTAATTCCGGCAGTTGCAATATGACGGCCGTTTCGATGTCCTGGAGGAGTGGAGAGAGGTAAGCTTTCATGAATCCTGTGTTTTGGTTTAAAACAAAAATATGTAAATTATTTTGTTTTTGCAAGCGGGTAGGGGATATTTCCAGCGTTCTTCCCGCTCCTCCCCGGAAAGGGAATGTGTTCTATGTGGTTCAAAAGCGGCGGGCCGCCGGGGTTGGGGCGCGAAGGTTTTTTTATCGCATAGGCCGCATAGGAGGTTTTCGCATAGGCCGCATAGCCCTGTGCTATGTGTTCTATGTGGTTCAAAAGCGGCGCTCCGACAGGCTCCTAGCCGGGAAAGCCGTACTTTTTGGGCTACCAAAAAGGCGGGCAAAATGATAAGCATGAACCAAAAACAAGAAGTACTGTTGTGGCGGGACTGGTGGTGGCAGCACAGCCCCCAATCCGCGTTGAAGGGGGCGAAGAAAACGCAGCCACCGCACTGCCGCCCTTCTTCGTATAGCGCTTTGGTTGCGGGTTCGTCCGGCCATTGAGCGTCGTACAGGCCTTTGGCGTCGGGATTCGGCCAGTTGTCGGTGACGATGGCGTTGGTATTCCGGCGGCGGGGGTATTCCTTTTCGACAGGTTGGCCCGGCAACACCTATTTCTTGTATTCCTCCAGCGCCCGGCGCAGGTCGTCGGGGATGTGGCTGCGGATGGCGACCTGGGGGAAAACTTCTACCGGTGGAGACTGGATCACTTCCTTGTCCAGCGTGAACACATGGAAGTCATTATTGATAAAGGTGCCATAGCACTGGCTGCCCCGGCAGGCGGCCCGGGGGCGGCACTCCCGGTAGCTGCACGTCCGGCCCAGGTATTCGTGGGTTTCGCTGGCGAGGAAGACGTCGGCGCCGGTAGAGCCGGACAGAGACCCGATCCGGCCTTTCAGCGCCCGGCCCGCGTCGGCAATGGGCTTGATGGGCGCGCCCTCGCTGACCGTCACTACCAGGCAGAGGATTTCCGGGTTCTTCATGGGCGTGGTGATCTCGCGGACGATGGCGATGCGCCGGACGCCCTCCAGCCGGCTGATCTTTTCGGAGAACTCGAGGGCGTTAAGGATGAAGGCGGCGCGGATATTGGAAGTAGGCATGTTGAGGGTTTGTGGTTTTTGGATTGGGTCTATGGTTCTATTCCAATGAGTACTAAGGGTACCGCTGGTACCCCCCTTCCTTGCCTGGCAAGGTCATAAAGGGCAGGTTGTTTGTTGGCGATCAATAAATTCCCCCAAGACCCAATAATAAAACCTGCAATGATAAGATTCGAGTATCTGGCAAGCTTTTGGTTAACCTCTTCCCGCAGTATTATGTGGGCCAATTCAGAAAGTTGCTCCGATGGTTCAGTGAAAAACCTGGCAACCAATTTTTCAGCCACCTTGCCTAACTGGTCTATGATCTCAAAGGGGTGAAGCCCATCGAGCTTCTTACACCATACCTTTTGCAAAATGGAGGGGTCAAAATCATCAAAAAGCGGCTCAAGGCAATAGAGTTCTTCCTGTATTGCTTCTCTGGTAGAGTAGTCGAAATACTCAAGCGTCGCGGCAAGGACTTCTTCATTTAGAGGAAGCCTTTTGATCTTTTTCGAGTTCCCGTAAAAAAATTCGACTTCCCATTTCACCTCGCCTTCTTTAAAGGAATTTGCCAGGTCGAAACGGACTCCGCTTCCAAACCTCAGGTGGGGTATGGCAAATTTAAAACTTCTTTTCGCGGGGTACTTCCTTCCGGCAGTATCCATTTTTACCGGGCCGGGAATTGAAGCCGGCTTATGTTTATACTCCACTTCGGAAGGCGCCTTAAGTTCTTCGACAGGGGTTTCCAGCATGCTTTGTATGTGATCTTGGGAAGGTTATTTGAAAAGGTCTTTCTGGACCGTCTTCTTTTGGCGAATATACTCAATCCGCTGCTCAGCAACTTCGAGGACTTCTATGCCGTAATCTTCGCGGTAAAGGTCATTGGCGATCTTTTCGCTATGATAGAGGATCAGGAGTTCCCTTTCATCCATGCCGAACGCCTGGGCTATCTTGCTGACGAGATCCTTGGTTGGAAACCTGTCCCCTCGTTCTATCTTGCTGAGCGTGGAAGGATCCAGGTCCAGTCTGGCTGCTATTTTTCTAAGCGGCAAGCCTTGTTCTTTGCGCAGCCGCCTGAGTAATTGCCCGATTGTTTCCAGGTTTTGCATAGAAAAAAAAATTTGGACAAATCTTGCCCACAAGATAAAGGGATAATTTGAATAATGCAACTACAGGGCTGTTTTTTCATCGGGTTCTGTTGCCGAAAGTGATCTCCTTCCAGGGAACGAGGGCTCCGTATTCCGTTTGGAAATGCTGGTTGCCCAAATAGACGAGGCGGGAATGCTCCGGCGGCTGGCCAGTGGTTTTCTGCCACCAGGCCAGGCCGGCGAGCAGGCGGGTGTTGAAGGTTTTGGCGGCTTTCAGTTCTACGGCTTTTAGTTTTCCTGAAAAACAAGGGCGGAAGAAGCGCTACAATGCCTCAAATTCGTTATTTTTACTAAAATAGTGCAACAAACTTATGAGCAGCGGCAGCGCGAAAAAACGGCCATGTATTTCTCCCCATTTATTGTGGGAATATGACCTTTCCTCCTTCGATTTCGACAAGTCGAAGCGCGTAGTCATCGAGCGGGTCATCGAGCGGGGGACGTTGGATGATTGGCGGGAGATGATCCGGTACTACGGCGAAGAGCAGGTTTTGAATGTTGCCCGGCAAAGCAGGCAGTTGTCTGCCAAAGACAAGGGTTTTACTGAAATATTCATTCACTCTACCCTCTTGCATGCTGCATAAGACGAAAGATATTATTTTACCTGAAACGCTGGATTTGTTGGAGCGGCTGCAGAAAGATTCCATGCTCGCCGATTTTTTTCTGGTCGGCGGCACCGCCCTTGCCATGCAGATCGGCCACCGCTTTTCAGTCGATTTGGATTTATTTACGACAGTTCCTTTTGATACCCGGCCTTTGTCGGAGCATCTCAGCCAATCGTATGATTTTCAGCTTAGTTCTGTTCAGAAAAACACGATTTTAGGTGTTTTAGAAGGAGTGAAAACGGACTTCATTGCCCATGCCTATCCTTTGGTGAAGGATTTGGTGACAGAAGATGGCCTTCGGTTGGCTTCGAAGGAAGACATTGGGGCCTTGAAGTTGAACGCTATTGCTCATAGCGGCCAGCGCTTAAAGGATTTCATTGATGTATACTTTCTTCTCGAGCTCGTGCCATTGGATACCTTGCTTAAAGCATATGAAATAAAGTATCCGAATTCCAACCTCCTGATCCCTGTGAAAGGGCTTACTTATTTTGAGGATATTGTTTTCGAAGCAGACCCTCCTTTTTTGAACCGTGAAGTAGGGATTGCCTTGCTGAAAAAACGCCTGGTTGAGGCGGTGGAGGATACACAGAGAGTGTTTGAGGGTTAAAAATAGGGTGAAAAAGAGATAAGCCGCCGGAACTTACGCAGAGCCAATACCGTTTTTAACCAAAAAATCCCCGCTCTGGATTTTGATTTTCCTAATGGGTTTAGCTAACTTTGCATTCGCTTTGAAGAAAGCGATTATTTCGGGGTGTAGCGCAGCCCGGTTAGCGCGCGTCGTTCGGGACGACGAGGCCGGAGGTTCGAATCCTCTCACCCCGACTGTGTCCGCCGAAGCTCAAAGAGCGAAGGCGGGCCCCTATTTTGCCACCCTAGCTCAGCTGGTAGAGCAACGCATTCGTAATGCGTGGGTCGGGAGTTCGAGTCTCCTGGGTGGCTCAGTGGCAGGTTGTGCACACAGCCTGCCATTTTTTATTATACCTGACCCCTGTCAATCCTGTTAATCCTGTCTACCATAACCCTAAACCATCACCCGTCTATCCTGAAGCGTACAGCCCTGCTCGCCGTCCTCCTCTTGTCCACCCTGCCCCGCCCCGCCCTGGAAGACAACCTCTACTGCCAGCACTTCGGCGGCATAGAAACCACCCACGGCGATTCCGAAGACATCCTCATGAAAAGCCTGATCGTCGTCGGCGACCTGAAGTCGTTTTCCATGCTTTTCCGGCTGCTGCCGATGAACGCATCCATCAACCACCGCGTCAAAATCTCGTTTTACGACAATTGGAAAAGCCGGAGCGAAGGCTCAGCTCTGGTGATGCTGCACAGCGGGTATAAGGAAAAGGGGGAGGTCCGCAACCGGTTTCACAAAGTCCATATTACGCCGAGTGATGAATGGCAGTACTACGAACTGGACACCTTCTTCTGCCCGGGCTGCCCTGAACGAATCTTCAATTCGCTCAAGA
>JAGFJD010000431.1 GCA_024102975.1 Phaeodactylibacter sp.
CGCCTTTGTTTTAGTTAGTGTATACACTTTTTTTGATGCCAAACGTCTTCTATTCTGTTCACAATCAGCTATTTAAGAGCTGAAAAAAAGAGTAAAATTTCGTTTTCCGTAGTAAACTCACGCTAGGCTATCCGGAACCAGAAACAGGGCAGGCAGATCAAGCCGCCACGTAAAAAGTTTAAAAAAGACCCGAGGCCGGGAACTTTTTCGGCAACCGCCCCGTTTGCAGTTCAATATCTGGTTGAAAACCAGCCTAAAACCCCAAAAATGAACCCAAAAAACCCTCCCTACTTCAGCCCGGGCTGTCCCTCGCCCGGAAAAGCGCCCCGGCGCTGCGCCTTCCGATTCTTTCCCTTTCGAAACAAGCCTTCGGCATCCCGCTGCCTGCATTCGGGGCTGCGCTCCGCTTTGAATGGCTTTGCCTTGTGCCTTGCTCCGCTTATTTTCCAATTGCAACCACAGGCCTCTGGCAACCGGTTGTACGCCTGTTGGGTAACATATACCAATCATTAGGGATAAATAACAGACATCCGGTTTTTGCATCGCCCCAATACCTGCAAATGCCCCGGTAAAGAACACTTTCAAACCCAAAAAACCATACTATGAAAACCAGTTTCCTATCCCTTCTCTTCCTGTGTTTTCTTACCAGCCTGAGCGCTACCGAGTTCCGGGGCGCCGAAGCGCAAAAGATCGTTCCGGGCGCCCGCAAAGTGCGGGTTGACGACAAGAGCGGCGCCATCCGGTATGTGAAGCTGGAAACCCCGCAGCCCTTCGATGCCGGCCAGCTGGCCGGCTGGCTGAAATCCACCCTGCAGGCCGGCCCGGACGGCCACTTCGTGCTGTACGCCGTCCGCCAGGATCAGCTGGGCTTCACCCACTACCGCTTCCAGCAGTACTGCCGGCAGTATCCGGTGGAACACGCCGTGTATTACATCCATGCCAAAGGGCAGAAGATCGTGTCCGCCAATGGCGACTACCGGCCCGGCGTGAAGGTAAGCAATGCCCCCTCGGTCACCGCCGCCGAGGCCCTGGCCGCCGCACGGGGAAGCCTCAACGCCCGCCAGTACGCGCCCGCCGGCCCGGCCAGCCCCCAACTGGTCATCCTGCACCACAAGGACAAAGCCGTGCTTGCCTACAAATGCGACGTGCACAGCCTCCAGCCGCTCGCCCGGGAATGGGCCTACGTGGACGCCTCCAGCGGCGCCGTCGTCCGCCGGCTGAACCGCCTGCACACCGGAGTGCTGCAGGATTCGCTCGGGACGGCCGAGACGAAGTACAGCGGCACCCGGCACATCACCACCGACCACTACAACGGCCAGTTCCGCCTGCGGGAAAGCGGCCGCGGCAATGGCATCATCACCTGGGATTGCAACCAGTCCTCATACCCTGGCGATGCCGTGGACTTCACGGACGCGGACAATTACTGGGACGTCGCCACCAACCAGGACGATGCCGCATACGGCGTCCACCACAGCGCCGAAATCACTTTCGATTACTTCTTTGGCAACTACGGCCTGAACTCCTATGACAACCAGGGCGCCGTTATGAACAGTTATGTGCACTACGGCTACAATTACGCCAACGCCTTCTGGGACGGGACGGGCTTCTATTTCGGCGACGGCGACGGGTACAGCTACCAGGCTTTGACCACCCCGGACATCGTGGCCCACGAGATCACCCATGCCGTCACCGAGTATTCCGCCGGCCTCGTTTATGAAAGCGAGCCGGGAGCGCTCAACGAATCGTTCAGCGACATCTTCGGCGTCATTGTCGACTTCATCATCAACCCCGAAACCGCCAACTTTCAGCTGGGGGAGCAGGCCAGCTTTGCCAACAATCCTATCCGGGACATGAGCAACCCCAATGCCGGGAACGACCCGGATACCTACCAGGGCCTGTACTGGTGGACTTCTTCGGCCGACAACTACGGCGTCCACACCAATTCCGGCGTGCAGAATTACTGGTTCTACCTGCTGGCGGAGGGGGGCTCCGGGGTCAATGACAACGGAGACGAATTCACCGTCAAGGGCATCGGCCTGGAAGCTGCCGGCGCCATCGCCTACCGGAACCTGTCGGAATACCTGACGCCTATGTCCGGCTATGCTGACGCCCGCTATTACGCCATCGAATCGGCCATCGACCTGTATGGCGAATGCAGCGATCCGGCCATCAGCACCACCAATGCCTGGTATGCGGTAGGGGTGGGCGATTTCTTTTCGGAAGCGGTGGTGGCTACGGCCGACGCCAATGTCCGGTTCAGCTGCGTCGTGCCGGCAACCGTGCATTTTATCAGCAAAAGCCTGAACGCCGACTCTTTCCAGTGGGATTTCGGGGACGGCCATTCCAGCACCCTGGAAAATCCTGCTCACGAATATCTCGCCGAAGGGGTTTACACGGTTTCCCTGATCGCGAGCGGGCATGGGGCCTGCGGCACTACCGATACCACTTTGCTAACCGATTTTATTACCGTGACGAATACCGGAGGGCCGGTTAGCGCCGCCTGTACGCCGGCCTCCACCCGCACCGACAACGGACAGGGCATCTACCAGTTTTCTTTCGCCGGCCTGTCGTCCTCCTCCGCCCTCGGCGATAATGGATATTCGGATTATACCTGTTCGCACGAAGCCCACGCAACAGAGGGCCTGCGCTACCCTCTGAGCGTCCGGACCGGCGCCGAAGAGTGGGTCAGCCTCTGGATCGACCTCGATGGCAACGGCCATTTCGACCCCGCCGCCGAGCTGGCCTATGCTTCCCCGTCGCCGGGTTACCTGCACGCGGCGGAGATCCTCCTCCCGCGCGCCCAGGCTTACGATGTACCCCTGCGGATTCGCGTCCGGTCGGGCCAGTCTCCGGACGGGGCTGCCGACCCCTGCGCGGGCGCCGGCCTGGGAGAGAACGAGGATTACACCCTGTGGATTTCGCAGAATAACGACCCGCCGGCAGCCAACTTTTCCGCCGAACCTACGCTGGTCAATACCGGCGGGCAGGTACAGTTTGCCGACTTGACCGAAAACCTGCCGGACACCTGGTACTGGGAGTTCGAAGGCGGCAGCCCGGCCACCTCTGCCGAGCGGCACCCTCTGGTGAGCTACCAAAACACCGGCGCTTACCGCGTCACGCTCGTGGCGGCCAATGCCCAGGGCGCCGATACGCTTGTCCGGGAAGGGTACATCGACGTTACCGATGTGGTTAACATGTGCGAAATGGCCTCCACTACCGCGCCGGATGGCATCCTCTTCGATTCCGGGGGAGCGGACGGCCCCTACGGCAATATGGAAAACTGCTCTTTCCTGATCAATCCCGGCTGCGCCCAGGAGATCACCCTGTCCTTCCGGTCGTTCAGCCTCGAGTATTCCTACGACTACCTGTATGTCTACGACGGGATGGATGATACCGGGGCCCCGCTGCTGTGGGCGACCGGCTCGGCGCTCCCCGACTCGGTTACCGCCCTGTCCGGCGCGATGTACATCGAGTTCCGTTCGGATTATTCGGTCATCAGCTCGGGCTGGGAGGCCCACTGGCGCTCCGTCGTGCCGCCCGATGCGCCCGAAGCTGATTTTGCGGTCTCTGACGCCAACCCTCCGCTCAGCACGCCAGTCCGGTTTACGGACCAGACGACCAATTATCCCAACTCCTGGTTGTGGGACTTCGGCGACGGCGCCACGTCCGTCCTCCAGGACCCTGAACATGCCTACGCGGCGCCGGGAAGCTACACGGTCCGGCTCATCACCAACAATTGTTACGCCAGCGATACGGCCTGGCAAAGCCTGACGGTGCAGGACGCTCCGCTGGCCGGCGCCGATTCATCGGCCATCAGCCTGGCCCTGGATTGCGGGGCTGCTGCGGTAGTGCCGCTCACCGTTTCCAATTCGGGCGCCGGCGCGCTTCAATTCAGCCTGGACATCGGGCAGGAACTGTTCGATTCTACCAGCGTACAGCCTTATGCCGGGAGCGGGGCGGAGACCTCTCATGCTTTTTCCGGCGTCAACCAATATCCGGACTCCCTGCGCCTGGAGATAATGCTGAACGGCGACTACGACGACACCGGGGAGTATGCCGCCCTCTATATCGATGGGGCATTCATCCAAAATATCACCGACGGCAATCCCGCGAACGGGACGGACATCCTGGTTGCCTTTACCTTCGATGCCGCTGAAACCGCCGATTGGAGAGCGGACGGGCAGATCACCGTCGATATCCGGAACAGTTCTCAGGTGGATATCGGCATTGGCGGGACGGACACCCACCAGGCCCGTTTGCTGGATCACGACTCCGGCTGGCTGCAGGCGGAACCCAGGGAAGGGGTGCTGTCTCCCGGCGATTCCCTGGAAATCGCCTTGTCCTTCGATGCGTCCAGCCTGAACGCCGGCGCATACGCCAATTCCGTCTTCATCCAAACCAATGATCCGGACAACCCCGTCCTGGCTATTCCCGTAACCCTGGACGTCATCGGCTACCCGGAAATCTCTTTTTCTTCGGATTGCCTCGACTTCGGGCAGGTCATGCAACACACGGCCTCAGCCCGGCAGTTGGCCATCCACAATGCAGGCTGCGCAGCCCTGGAGATCGACAGCCTGCTGTCTGCCCGGCCTGAATTTACGCTCAGTTTCCGCCGGAGCAGCATCCCCCCGGGAGGTACGGACACCCTTTCGGTTACCTTTTCTTCCGATACCGTCGGCATTTTCGAAGACACCGTGCGGGTGGTGGATAATGTTCAGGGAGAAGCCTATTTCTGCCTGCGGGCTGTTTCTTCCGGCGCTCCGGCAATCGCTGTCAGCCCGGCGAGCATCGAGGTGTCGATGAACAGCTGCCGGGATTCCATCGCGGTCCCGGTCACCATTTCCAACACGGCCTATGACGGGCTGGAATTCCATTTTGCCAACGGAGGCGGCGGCGATACCGAACTGGGCCTGGACAGCGTGCTGGCCCGCCTGAACCGGTCCTACGCCAGCATCAACAGCCTTGTCCCCAGCCGGTATGATTTTACAGAAGGCGTCTCCGGCACTTATATTTACAGCGGAGGCAATAACATGTATTACTACGGAAACTACCTCCACGTCAATTACGGTTATGAGATGCCCTACTCCGACAACCAGGTGGCCAGCTACGGCGCCCTGGGCCAGGATGGCCGGTATTTTACCCGGAAATACCCCGGGCTGTTCGTGTTTGCCGCCGACATACAAGGCGTGGACAACTTCATTATCGGCGGCAACCTCGGGGCTTATAGCGGCAACGTTGACGGCACCGTTTTAACCCGGGAATTTGGTGCGGCTACCTACACAGGCTTCGTAAAGCGGGTGTTTGGTGCCGGTTCGCCGTCCGTCAACCACCTGGTCATCGTCCGGGCGGGCGATTCGCCGGCAGAGCATTATTTTTCCAGCTACCCGGGCGACGATTACCACGAGGTGGTGGGCCTGGGCCAGGCGAGCCGCCTGTATTACCTCCTGTTCGCTTCCGAAGCCGGCGGTTACATCGACGACGCGCAGATAGAGGCGATCATGGATGACTTTATCTCCATTGTCGAATCCTCGGGCTTTATCACTCTGCCGGAGGGCGGCTACAGCCTGGGTGCCGGCGAATCCATGGACCTGGAGCTCTCTTTTTCCACGGAACAGGTGGCCGGCGGGCGTTACGAGGAGGCCGTCTCGGTCTATTCCAACGACCCGTTGAACCCGCTGGTCAATATTCCGGTGGTGATAGATGTTTCCTATGACCTGTGCGCCGGGTTCGAATACCAGCAGGCTACGGCGTGCAGCCGGGAGGTGCAGTTCACCTCTACCGCCATCAACACGCCGGATACTTATCTGTGGGACTTCGGGGACGGGGCTACCTCTGCCCTGGCCAACCCCACCCATTCCTACGCGGCGCCGGGCACCTACGAAGTGCGGCTGCAGGTGAGCAATGACGTTTCTGCCGACGAGGCCGTCCTGCCCGTCGTCCTCGACGCCGCCAACGGGCCGGTTTCGGCCTGCGAAATCCCTGCTTCGTCCGGCAGCATCACCCATGATATCTCCAGGTTTACCCTGAACACGATCGACGTCTTCAGCGGCAGTTCCTCCAACGGCTATACCGATTATACCTGCGACCACAGCACGACGCTGGCCGCCGGCGTTCCATACGACATCACCATTCAGGGATACTACAACTACCGGGAATCCGTCCGGGTATGGATCGATCTCGACAATAGCGGAAGCTTCGAAGAAGAGGAGCTGGTTTTCGAGGAACTCGACGCCTATACCCCCCATACCGGCGCCATCCTGATACCGGCAGATATTGTTGTGGGCGTACCGCTGAGGATGCGGGTGGCCTGCGAGGACGATTATTACCCGGCGCCCATGCCTTGCGGGGGGATGCAAAACGGAGAGGTCGAGGATTACACCGTGATCCTGGAGGCCAACGACACCGCGCCCGCCGTCAATTTCGATTATTTCGTGATCGACGAATGCCAGGGCCTGGTGGAGTTCACCGACCTGTCCTTCAACTTCCCCACCGGGTGGCACTGGGATTTTGGCGACGGCGGCATCTCGGGATTCCGCGATCCCTACCATTTCTTTCCCCGGGCCGGGGAATATGAGGTGACGCTGACGGCCAGCAACGAATTTGGAAGCAGTTCTTCTTCTCAGGTGGTCGTCGTCAATTCCCTGGGGGCCGAGATCGGAGTGAGCCCCACCCCGGCGGTTGGCGAGCCGCTCAGTTTTACGGCTCATGCCCCCGGCGCAGAGGCCTTCTTCTGGGATTTTGGCGACGGCCATACTGCTGAAGGCCCGGAGGCTGCCCACACCTACGCTGCCGGGGGCCTCTACCTGGCCAGCCTCCGCGTCACCAACGCCGCCGGATGCGAAAACCGGGCCTACCTGACGATTGACCTGCGGACGACGGGCGCCGGGGAAGTTGTTTCCCAAATCCGCACCTATCCCAACCCCACCCGGGGCGAGTTGTGGGTCGACTACGGCCAGGGGTTGACGATCGGGCAGCTGATGGTGTTTGACGTCGCTGGCCGCTCCGTCTACCGGGAGAGCGGAGGCGCAACTGCCGCTCCCCACCAGCTCAGCCTGGGCGGGCTGCCCTCCGGCATGTACATACTCCGGGTGCAGTTCAGCAACGGCAGTACGCTGACGGAACGCATCGTGGTGCAAACAGAATAACGAAAACGATCTGTTGAAATTGGAGAAGGAGCCGGACGAAAGTGCCGGGCTCCTTCATTTTCCTTATCTTGGGCGAAAAAGAAGACCCGGCATGAAAGCTATCCTCACTATTGCTCTCGCCACTGTACTTTTCCTGCCCCTAAACGCTCAGAAAGGCCTGGAGGGCCTGTGGGAGGGCACCATCACCAAAGGCGGCATCCATTCCGATAAAGGCCATCGCTTCCAGCTCTACCTGGAAGTGAACGACAAATACATCAAGGGGCGGTCGTACATCTACGTCAGCGCCGACAGCATCGTGCAGATGGACCTGCGCGGGCAGCGCTATAACGACAACTCCATCTACCTGGAAGAGGTAGACCCCACCTGGACACAGGCCGAGGAAGAGGCCATCAGTCAGGGCGCTCCTCCGGCGCAGTTTTCCCGGAAGTACCAGTTCATCTACAAACGCAGCATCTGGGATCCCCGCCTGGAAGGGTACTGGCAGGAGGTGACGCATCAGCCGTTTAAGTTGAAAAGAGAGAGGGGGAGGATATTTCTGGAGAGGAAGGGTACGAAGGCATGAGGACGGCCGACAAGGCTACCCGTCTAAGGTTGGACACTCCATGCCTCCTGTACACGCCCGGCCTCGACTCCGCTCGGCTTTCCCCTTTCTGCTGTCCAACCTTAGACGGGTAGCCTACACGGAGTTTTTCCCATTGATAATCAGGTCTCTGTGTGGCTCTGTGTCTTCCCTGCCTGCAAGGCCGCGCCTCGCGGCAGGCAGGTCGGCGTACTCTGTGTCCAGAAAATGTCTAGTAGTATGAAATGACGGCCTATACAGGGGGCCGCAGGGCAGGTATTCCTGACGTAGCCAACGGGGCAGCCAATAACCTTCCCCGATGCCTATCGCCTTTGAAGAAACGCTCACTCCAACCCCCACCCATACCGTTCCCAATCCTCCGCATAATCAATATCCGACAGTTCTGGCGCCAGGGCATAGGTTTTGCCCATGCCTTCAATGATGGCGACGGTCTCCGCGAAAACGGTGGGCGTGCTCCATTCGATCCCTTCGAATAGGGTAGGGGCGGGCTCCTTCATCCCCAGCAGGTAATACCCCCCATCTTTGGCCGGGCCGATCACAAAATCGTGCGTTTGCAATTGCCGGAAGGCATCTTCCAAAATCCGGGCGGAAAGCTGCGCGATGTCGCTGCCGACGATCAGGGCAGAGCGGGCCTGCTGCAGGGCCACCTCAAAGGAGTGCTGCATGCGGGCACCCAAATCTCCGCCTTCCTGGAGGTGTTTCTCAAAATCCGCTTCCTTCCACGCATCGCCCCGGTTGACGTAATCAGCGTAGAACAGCAGGCGCCGGGCCTCCACGGCAAGGGCCTGCCGGCGGGTATGCTCCAGCAGGGTCTGGTAGATGCGCAGGGCTTTGTCGTCGCCTACGCCCTGGGCCAGGCGGGTTTTTACCTTGCCCTTTTCCGGATTGCGGATGAAGATAATCAGGGCTTTTTCTTCGATGGCTGGTTGTCGATGTGTCATTTTTAAAACCTGGGCATGGTGGTTTTGTCCTGCTGCGAAAATTTAAAGCGGCGGGCTGCCAGGGTTGAGGAGCAGAGGGTTTTTTATCACATAGGGCACATAGGAGGTTTTCACATAGGCCGCATAGTCCTGTGCTATGTGCGCTATGTGTTCTATGTGGTTCAAAAGCGGCGGGCTGCCGGGGTTGGGGAGCAGAGGGTTTTTCATCACATAGGCCACATAGGAGGTTTCGCATAGGCCACATAGCACGCTGTCCTATGTGCCCTATGTGGTTCAAACGCGGCGGCCATCCCCGGAGTACCGTTTTTTGCCGCATACAATAGGCCGAACGCTCGCGCACATCGCACATCACACGTCGCAAATTCTATTTGGAGTTACTCTTTCTTATACAATTCCTCCTCCTTCACCACATGCACCTCCCCCCCTGGCTCCAGCTTGCGCGCAATGGCGGCGTAGGGCGCGATGACCACCTCTTCCCCTTCCTCCAGCCCGGAGGTGACCTGGATGTAGGTATCGTCCTGGATGCCGGTCTTGACCTCCGACATGTGGACGGTGTCGCCCCGGACGATGAACACCACCTCGATCAGATCCTTTTCAAGATCCTCCTCCTCTCCCTTGTCGGCCACCTGCCGGGCCTTTGCCTTCTTCTTGTCGGCGTCCTTCTCCCGGGTGGTTACCGCCTGGATGGGGACGGACAGCGCGCCGGCCACCTTTTCGGTCTTGATGTCTACCGATGCCGACATGCCGGGCCGGAAAGGGTAGGGGTTGTTGGCGCCGATGAGGTCTTTGTAGGACTCCTGCTCGATGTTGATCCGCACCTCGAAGTTGGTCACCTGGTCGCTGGTCAGGGCGGCGGTGGCGCCGGTATTGGTCGAGGAGTTGGCGATCTGGGTGACCCGCCCCCGGAAGATGCGGTCGAGGTAGGCGTCCACTTCGATCTCTACCTCGTCGCCGAAGGTGACGCGGGGGATGTCGTTCTCGCTCACCTCCACCCGCACTTCCATGGCGTTGAGGTTGGCGATGCGCATCATTTCGGTGCCGGTCATCTGGATGGTGCCCACGACGCGCTCCCCTTCCTCCACGTTGAGTTGGGAGACGATGCCGTTCATGGGCGAGAAGATGTCGGTGCGCCGCAGGCTGGTGCGCAGCTCCTTCAGGGTAGCCTCCGAGCTTTCCACCTGGAATTTGGCGGCGCGGGCGCTCTCCCCGGCCGCCTTGATGTTGGCCTGGGCGGCGCTGAGGTTGGCCTCCAGCGCCCGCAGGTTGGACAGCGACTGCTGGTAATCCGCCTCGGCGATCACGCCCTCCTTTTTGAGCTTGGCGTTGCGCTCGTGGATTTCGCGGGCGTTGATCAGCTGCGCCTCGATCTGCTTTTCCTGGGCCTTGAACTGCTCGATCTGGGAGCGGGCGTTGGCCATCTGAGCCTTGGCGGTGTTGACGCCGGCCACCCCGCGCTCTACCTGCGACTGGTAAGCGTCGGGGTCGATCCGGGCCAGCAACTGGCCGCTGACCACCGAGTCGCCCTCTTCGACGAGCAACTCAACGATCTCTCCGGATACGTCGGAGCTGATTTTGACCTCCGTCTGCGGGAATACTTTGCCGCTGGCAGACACCTTTTCGGTGATGGTCCGTTTTTCCGCCTTTTCGACGGCGACTTTTTCCCCCTTCGGTTTGCTCTGGTTGCGCCAGATCAGGAAGCCCACGAGGGCGACGATGACGGCCAGCAGGACAAAGATGAGGGCGTTGTTGCGATTCTTCGGTTTTGCCATGTGCTTTGAGAGCTTTTCTGAATTGAATTTGCACCGTGAAGCTTTACCTCACGGTGCATGCTTTTAATCTAATGTGATCGGCCGGCCGAGGTAGAAGTCTACGGTTTTCAGGTTAAAAATGTACTGGTACTTGGACCGGATGAGGTCCACCTGGGCGCGGTCGAGGTTGTTGCGGGCGGTGGTGTATTCCAGGCTGTTGATGGCGCCGAGCTGGAAGCGTTTTTCGGCGTTGTCGAAGGCGGCCTGGGCGGCGTCGACGGATCGCTGGGCAGCGAAATAGCTTTCGCGGGCGGCGCGGGCGTCGGCGATGGACCGCTGGACGTCGGTTTTCAGTTGGTTGCGTTGCTGCCGGTTGACGACTTCGGTATTGAGGGCGTTGATGCGGGCGCGTTCCATCTGGATGCGGTTGCTGTGGTTGCTGTAGATGGGCACGCGCAGGCTGGCGCCCACGGTCTGGCCGAAGTTCTCGTTGATCTGGTCGGAATAGGACACCTGTTCGAAGTCTATGGGGCCTTCCCCTCTGAACTCGATGTCGACCGGCATGCCGTTGATGTAAACGGTTTCCATATTCGTAGTGGGCCCGATGATGGGTGCCTGGAAGGCGCTGGAGTAGTTGGTGTTCAGGCTGGCGAAGATGGAGAGCGTGGGCAGCATGCCCGAGCGGGCGATGTCTTCCTGGATTTGGGCGCTCTCCAGCCGCAGGTCGGCGGCGCGGATTTGGGGCTGCGTTTGCAGGGCGGCGGTGTACACTTCGTCGAGTCGGTAGGCGCGCGGGTCGGCGCCGGCTGGTATGTCGATGCTTTCCGGGCGGACGATGCGGATGTCCTCGTTGGGGTCCACTTCCATCAGCTGTTTGAGGTTGAGGTAGCCGATGGCCACCTGGTTCTGGGCGTCGACGATGGCCTGTTCGTCCAGAGCGATCTGGGCCAGGAAATCCAGCCGGTCGTTGGGCGGCAGGGAGCCGGCCTGGATGAGCTTGTCGGTTTGCTGCAGTTGCTCCTGCGACAGTTCGAGGCGCTTCTGGGCATTGGCCAGTTGCTCTTCGGCCAGGAGGATGCTCAGGTAGGCAGAGGCGATATTCAGGGAGATGTTGTTGGTCGTGGCCTGGGCGTCGAGGCGGGCGGCTTCCAGGTCCTTTTTGCTTTGCTTGACGGAATTGGTGATCCGGCTCCCGTCGTAGATGGTCAGGCCGGCTTCGACGGCGAAGCTGTTAAAGCCGATGCGCTGGTTGTTGAAGGAGTTGGTAGTCGGGTCGATGGTCCGGCCGAACTGGTAACCGGCGCTGGCGCGGGCGCTGACGTTGGGCAGGCGGCTGAACTGGTTGAGCTTCTCCACGAGCTGGGCATCCTGGATGTTGTACTGGGCCTGCTTGGTGCTGAGGTTGTTTTGTTGTGCATACTGGATGCATTTCTCAAGCGGCCAGGTGTTTTGAGCAAGAACGGCCTGTGCGGAGAATAGCGCCAGGCCGGACAACAGTAGGGTAATTCTGATTAACATAACCGATGTTTTTTTAGTAAGTGCAATAGTAGCATAAGGTAGGCTTTTTCCCGAAATATTTTATATCAACGGGGAATTCTATCGGATGAACAACGGCGTGATTTGGTGTTTAGGCGTTGCGGTTTTGTGGTATTGCGGCCGCAAGGCCATAACACCGAAACACCGCAATACCATAATGCACGATCACAAGTTCGACGTAAAAGACACCGACCCGATCACCTGGTCGTACCGGCTGCCGAAGGGGCGGTAGTAGATCAGGATAGTATACTGGTTTTCCGTCTCGTGCCAGGTGCCTTCCACCTCCGTGATGTCCGGAACCGGGATATTGTCTTTTTTGCGGTCGTTGGACGGCAGCGGCAGCGTGGCGTAGGCGTAGTCGTAATAGCCCTGTTTGAGGATGGCCTGCCCGACGTAGGCGCCCAGTTCGCTGTCGTATTCCATGCGGTATTCCGGCAGGATGGTCCAGTCGGTCAGGCCGCCGAAGAGGTACACTTCCTGGCCGGGGTATGGATAGGGAACCTTCAGGTAGAAGTTCACTTCGGCGTATTCGGCGGAGAGCTGGTTGTTGGCCTGGTCGGTGGTCTCGATGACGAAATTGCCGTTCAGGTCCTGGAAGGTGGTATAGGATTGCCCTGAGCGCGGCTCGTCGTATTTCAGCTGCACGACAAACCCTTCGTCCGTCCTTTCGATGGAATACACATTAAAAGAAACCAGCCGGAAGCTGCGCAGGTCCAGGAACCGGAACTCCTTGCCGCCGGGAAAGACGACCTTGTCCTGATGGTCGAAGAGCAGGGAATTGGCGCGGATGAACTTCGGCGGGATATCAGTCAGGGCATTGTCCCAGCGGCCGTTCTGCAGTACGGTCGCCCGCACTTCCAGCATGGGGTTCTGGATCTTGAGCTGCTCGTGGTTGACCACGAAGTCGATCTCCTGGTGGGTCCGGAATTTGGAAACCTGGCTGGCCCGCAGAATCTGGGGCGCGATCGAGACCTTGGACTCCACGACGACGAAGCGGCGCGCCAGCACCAGTTGGCGGTCGTAGGTGTCGTCGTAGATCAGCAGCATGTAGTTGCCCGATTTGGTGAAGCGGGTATCCCGGTTGGGCAACGTGAGCTCGTAGTGGGTATAGGGCCAGAGCGTCTTAAACGAAAACTGGAAGTTCTGCAGGCGCTCTTCGGTGTATCCGTCCACGTATTCCAGCTCTGCCAGCTGGGACGGCTTCCAGTCGCGGTCGCAATGGACTACTTTATAGAAATAGTCTTTGGTGTCTCCGTCCAGGTCGTCAAAAGAAAGGTTGAGCCGGGCGGCGCCCCCCAATTCGATGATGGGGTAGGAGAGAAATATCCCTTCGATGTGAAATTTCACGGAGCGGATATAATCCATGTAGATGAAATCTTCACTGGGAAAGGCCGCCTGATCCTGGGCCGGCAGGAGAATGGGTTGGCAAATCAGCAGCAGCAGAACGTAAAAGTGTGTTTTCTTCATCATAGTTTTCTTGATAACTGAACTGTTAACGACAGAGATTTACTGTGGATTGCTTCACCCCCTCTCTCCCCCTCACCTCACCCCCCACTCACCCACGCATTCCCCTTCACGAAAAACCGCCATTCCCATTCGGCGCACTCTTCGGCATAACCGACCCCGATGCGGGGGCTGGCGGCGATCTCCTCCTCCGCAACCGGCGCGTTTCGTTCTTCGATCCAGATGGGGCTTTGGGAGTCCAGCATATCAATGCCGGTGTACTTTCTGGTAATGCCCAGGGCCTGCGACAGCACCCCCGGGCCGGCGGTGAGCCGGGGCGCCACCCGCTGCATGCGGCGGCGCTGCAGCATCAGGGGGGTGTTTTCTGCCGGTTCCAGCGCCCGGATCAGCACCGCGTGCGCCATCCCTTCCACTCCGGACACGACGTTGAACAGGTGGTGGATGCCGTAGCAGAGGTAAATATAGGCGTGCCCGCCGCGGGCGAACATCACCCGGGTGCGGTCCGTGAAGCGGTTGCCGTAGGCGTGGCAGGCCTTGTCATCCGGGGCGCGGTAGGCCTCCGCCTCCACGATGCGCCCGGCGGTGCGGCCCTGCCCGAAATCCGTAACCAGGTATTTGCCCAGCAGGCCGCGGCTAACCTCCAGGACGTCGCTCCGGGTGAAGAACGAGCGCGGCAACCTCCTGTTTTTTTCACTCATTCCATTAGCCATTTATGTAGGTTTGCCTGGATTGTCATTTAAATTACATCAGATTTTCCGAAATTGTGGCCTGAATAGCGGATATTAGCCCCAATTTGTGCCAGATTCTTTAATCCCATCGATATTGACACAATCGTCCTGTTGCATCAACCTGGTGCCGTCTCACCGGTGCCAATATAACATTCTAAGCCGCATGAACGATAAAAAAGTGGCCTGGAAAACAGAGAAAACCATGCGGTTTTTTCCCGGAAAAGCAATCAATCGTTTTTTATCATCTACTGAAAAATAATTTATGAAAACACGATTTACCATTACTTTGTATTCCTTGGCCTTTCTGATGATGGGCTTCTCCTTTTCTGCCGGGGCGCAGTGCCTGGATTGGCTGAACCCCTCGCCAACCAGCGGCTGGAATGATTTCAATACCTCCTTCGGCGGCGCGCCGGTCGACGAAGGCATGGGCTGCCCCTTCAATGAGATTACTGCTTTCCAGGTTTGGGCGGCTGAAGCTTATGCCGTGGACAATTTCGTTGCCGGCACGACCTATGCGTTCAGCATGTGCAACGGCCCTGGCGCCGGCTCCTGGGTGCCGGAATTTACGATCATCGCTCCCAGCGGCGCCGTCGACGCTTTCGGCGCAGGGGATGGCGATGGCTGCACCATCACCTGGACCGCTTCTGAAGACGGCACCTACCTCATCGTCATCAACGAAGCCGGCGCCTGCGGAGGTGGAAGCAACACCAATACGGACAATGGTTTCCCCGCCCTCACCTGCCTCGGGAACATCATAACCGCCTGTGTGCTCGACTCCCTGGAAACTACCGGCACGACGGTCGTCTGCAACGGCGATTCCTTCGAGCTGGCCACCTATGGCAACGACACCATCCCCACCGGCGGCGGTTTCGGCTGGTCCTTCTCCGACGTGCTGGGCGGCACCGGCGGCCTGCCCGGCGGCTTCACTCTGACCAATTCGCAGACGCCCTCGACTTTCGATGCCGACCTGAATGGCATCCTGTCTTCCAACGGCCTGGACCCGCTCGCCGGCCAGTGGGTGATCAGGGCTTTCATATACAGCGATGCCGACGATGTTGCCGGCACCATTTGCGCTATATCTCAGGATTCGCTCATCGTCGACATCATCAACGCCGACGGCCCACAGGTTGACGACGTAGTCGACAACGGCGACGGCTCAGCTACGGCTATGGCCAGCGGCGGAACGCCCCCGCTGGAATACGCCTGGCCCGACGGGCAAACCGGCGCGACGGCCACCGGGCTTACCGACGGGGTTTACGAAGTGACCGTCACCGACGCCAACGGCTGCACGGCGACCGGCTCTGTTTCCATCGGCGTGGGCGAGCCCTGCCTGGATTGGCTGAACCCCTCGCCGACCAGTGGCTGGACGGACTTTAACACCGCCTTTGGCGGCGCGCCCGTCGACGAAGGCATGGGCTGCCCCTTCAACGAAATCACCGATTTTCAGGTATGGGCTGCCGAAGCCTATTCCGTGGAAAATTTCGTGGCCGGCACAACCTACTCCTTCAGCATGTGCAACGGCCCGGGCGCCGGCTCCTGGGAGCCGGAGTTTACGATCATCGCCCCCAGCGGCGCGGTTGACGCTTTCGGCCTCGGCGACGGCGACGGCTGCACCATCACCTGGGTGGCTTCCGAAGACGGAACCTACCTCATCGTTATCAACGAGGCCGGCCAGTGCGGCGGTGGCAACAATACGAACACCGACAATGGCTTCCCCGCCCTGACCTGTTCGGAAACGGTAGTGACTACCTGCGCGCTCGACGAGCTGGTAACCACCGGAACAACGACTGTCTGCAATGGCGGTTCCTTCGAACTGGCCACCGGCGGCAACGATACCATCCCCACCGGCGGCGGTTTCGGCTGGGGCTTCTCTGACGACCTGGGCGGCACCGGCGGCCTGCCTGGCGGCTTCACCCTGACCAATTCCCAGAGCCCGTCAACCTTTGATGCCGACCTCAATGGCATCCTGTCTTCCAACGGCCTGGACCCGCTCGCCGGCCAGTGGGTAGTCGTAGCATTTATATACAGCGATGCCAATGATATTGCCGGCACCATTTGCGCCGTATCCCAGGATTCCCTCATCCTGGACTTCATCAACGCCGACGGCCCGCAGATCGACGATGTCGTCGACAACGGTGACGGCTCGGCTACAGCCACCGCCAGCGGCGGTACGCCCCCGCTGGAGTTTATCTGGTCCGACGGGCAAACCGGCGCGACGGCTACCGGCCTGGTTGAAGGTACCTATGGCGTAACCGTCACCGACGCCAATGGCTGCACCGATGCCTCTTCCATTGCAATCGGCGTAGGCGAACCCTGCCTGGATTGGGTGAACCCCTCGGCGACCGGCGGCTGGACGGACTTCAACAGCACCTTCGGCGGCGCGCCCTGCGACGACGGGACGGGCTGCCCCTTCAACGAGATCACCAGCTTCGAAGTATGGGCGGCAGAGGCATACTCCGTTAACGGCTTCCAGGCCGGCGGCACTTACTCCTTCAGCATGTGCAACGGCCCGGGCGCCGGCTCCTGGGTGCCGGAGTTTACGATCATCGCCCCCAGCGGCGCGGTCGACGCCTTCGGCCCCGGCGACGGCGACGGCTGCACCATCACCTGGACGGCCTCTGAAGACGGAACCTACCTTATCGTCATCAACGAAGCCGGCCAGTGTGGCGGCGGCGCCAATTTGAATACGGACAACGGCTTCCCCGCCCTGACCTGCGTTTCTGGCGAAGAGGTGATGTGCGATGAGCCTCCGATGACCGGTTGCAGCGTTGGGGACCTGGTGACCACCGGAATTACTTCCGTTTGCGGCCCGGATGAAACCTTCGACCTGGCCACCGACGAAACGGACTCCATCCCGGTGGGCGGCGGATTTGCCTGGAGCTTCGATGACGCCCTGGGCGGTACCGGCGGGCTGACGGGGGGCTTTATCCTCACCAATTCTAACCCGGTGTCCTCCTTCGATGCCGACCTGAACGGCGTCCTCAGTGCCAATGGCTTTGACCCCCTGGGCGGCGTATGGGTTATCCGGGCCGCCGTTTATGAAGATGCTTCCAACGCCGTAGGCTCTATCTGTGAAGTATCGGTAGACTCCCTGATCGTCCAGTTCGGCAATATCCCGACGATCGACGAGGCCATCAACAACGGCGACGGGTCGGCCTTCGTGTCGGCTTCCGGCGGCGTACCTCCCTATTCTTATGTTTGGGACGATGGCCAGACGGGCAATATGCCGACGAACCTGTCGCCGGGAGAACACTCCTTCACCGTCACCGACGCCATCGGCTGCTCCGTAGAAGGCACCATCGATATCATCCTGGGCGCCGGGGAGATCAAAGGGCTGGAATCGCTGTTTATTGGCCCCAACCCCACTAATGGGGCCTTCCGCCTCCAACTCTCCCTGAATAACCCGAAGGACATTCAGGTGGAAGTGCTCAACCTGACCGGCCAGAAGCTGCAGGTGCTGCGCGAAACCAACACCGCCACCCTGAACCGGACGCTGGACCTGAGCGCCCAGCCCGACGGGCTCTACCTGCTGCGCCTGATCGTCGGCGACGACGAGATCAGCCGCCGCATCGTCAAGAGCAACTGATGAACGTATCTGATGTAAAATAGAAAAGCGCCCTGGCTGACGACAGCCCAGGGCGCTTTTCTCCCCATCTCCCTCTCTCCCTCTCTCCCTCTCTCCCCCTCTCCCCCTCTCCCCCTCTCCCTCCCCTACCTCCGGCTATAATTCGGCGATTCCTTTGTAATCGTAATATTGTGCGGGTGGCTTTCCAGTATCCCGGATCCGGTGATCTTGATAAACCGGGCTTTCTGCAGGGCAGAGATATCGGCCGCGCCGCAATAGCCCATGCCGGCGCGCAGGCCGCCCAGGTACTGTACCATCACCTCCGCCACGGTGCCTTTGTAGGGCACCCGGCCTTCGATCCCTTCCGGCACCAACTTCTTGATGTCGTCTTCGACATCCTGGAAGTAGCGGTCTTTGGACCCCTGCTGCATGGCCCCCAGGGAGCCCATGCCTCGGTAGACCTTAAATTTGCGGCCTTCGTAGATGATGGTTTCGCCCGGCGCTTCTTCCACTCCGGCGAAGAGGCTGCCCGCCATGATGGTGTTGGCGCCGGCGGCCAGAGCCTTGACGATATCCCCCGTGTAGCGGATGCCGCCGTCGCCGATGACCGGGATACCCCGGTCTTTAACGGCCTGTGAAGCTTTATAGATGGCGGACAACTGCGGCACGCCTACCCCGGCCACAACCCGGGTGGTGCAGATCGACCCGGGGCCGACGCCCACTTTGACGCCGTCGGCGCCGGCCTCGGCCAGTGCCAGGGCGCCCTCGCCGGTGGCCACGTTGCCGCCGATGACCTGCAGGTGCGGGAAATGGCCCTTGACATCTTTGATCGCCTGGAGGACGCCCCGCGAATGGCCGTGGGCAGTGTCGACGATGACCACGTCGACGTCCACCCGGACGAGCGCTTCCACCCGCCGCAGCATGTCGCTGGTGACGCCGACGGCGGCGCCCACCACCAGCCTGCCCAGGGAGTCCTTGCAGGAGTTGGGATAGTCCTGGACCTTCATGATGTCTTTATAGGTAATAAGGCCGACGAGCTTTCTGCTCTCGTCTACCACCGGCAGCTTTTCGATCTTGTGGGCCTGCAGGATCTCGCGGGCCTGTTCCAGGGTGGTGCCCACCGGGGCGGTCACGAGGTTCTGGCTGGTCATCAGTTCCCTGACCGGGCGGTTGAGCTGCGTTTCGAAGCGCAGGTCCCGGTTGGTCAGGATGCCGGCGAGCTTGTTGTTGTCGTCGATGATGGGAATGCCGCCGATCTTGAACCGGCGCATCAGGGTAAGGGCGTCGCCGACGATGGCGTCCTGGGTAAGGGTTACCGGATCGACGATCATGCCGCTTTCCGAGCGCTTGACGCTGCGTACCTGCTCGGCCTGTTCTTCGATCGTCATATTCTTGTGAATGATGCCGATCCCTCCCATCCGGGCAATAGCGATGGCCAACTTGTTTTCGGTGACGGTATCCATAGCGGCGGAAACGATGGGCGCATTCAGCCGCAGGTCCCGGGTGAGGTAGGCGGAGACGTCCACCTCGCGGGGCAATACTTCCGAGTAAGCGGGAACCAGAAGTACGTCGTCAAAGGTCAGGCCTTCTCCTAAAAACTTATTCTGCGTTATTTTCTTTGTTTCCATGTGCAAAGGTATACAAATTGACTACAAAAAGAAAAGGCAGCTCCGGATTTTCCGCGTTGGGGATTTCTGCCGTTCTTTGCAACCATGCAACCATGCAACCATGCAACCATGCTCACCATATTCAGCGACGAACATTTCATGAAACAAGCCCTGCTGGAAGCAGAAGCCGCTTTAGAGCAGGGAGAAGTACCGGTTGGCGCCGTGGTGGTTTGCCGGAACCAGGTCATTGCCCGGGCGCACAACCAGACGGAGCAGTTAAACGACGTCACGGCCCATGCCGAAATCCTGGCGCTCACGGCGGCGTCCCATTTTCTGGGCAGTAAATACCTGCCGGAATGTACGCTTTTTGTCACCCTGGAGCCTTGCGTGATGTGTGCCGGCGCCCTGCGGTGGGCGCAGCTGGGCCGGCTGGTTTACGGCGCTCCGGACGATAAGCGGGGGTTCATGGAATACGGCAAGCGCCTTTTGCATCCAAAGACGCAGGTAGAATATGGAGTGATGCTTGAGGAATGCAGCGCCCTGCTGAAGCAGTTTTTCCGGAAGCGCCGGCAGTGATCCGTGTTAAAATCAGTTAAGCCGGGTTAAACTCTCTTAACTTCGGCCTCCCAACGGCGTCAAACTGTTTACTTTATAGCGGGTAATCCTCAAGTTTGTAAAAAACAATCTGCAATGAAAGCTGTGAAACTATTCCTGTTCGCCGGCTTCTTCCTGCTGGCCTTCAATTCCTGCGGGCCGACGCTGAGCCCTTTCACCGAACAACTGTACCGCCAGAACGGCTGGTCGGAAAGCCAGCTCAAGCGCATACAGTTCTATCTTTCCGAAGACATCGTCATGCGCCGGGAACTATCCGGCGCCCGGTCGGAGATCACTTCCGGGGAGATCAAGATGGTCGACGGGCGGCAGGTTGAGGAGGTCGTGATCCGAAAAGGCACGCCGGGCGTCCTGTTGTTCCTGCCGGAAAAAGACCGCTTTGCCGTCAGTTTTGAAGACGGCGGCCGGGAGCGCTTTCTCGTCTTCGGCCCCAACCCCAAGGTAAACGGCCGCTATGTACTGCTGGCTTCGGAGTGGAAGCGCCGCTCCGGGATGGTGACGTACGAAGGGAAAAAATGGCGGGTTGACGACCGCAGCGCTTATGCCAGCCTGCTGGTCGACCTCAAGAAGGTCAACAGAGTATCCGTAGATTCCCGGACGGCCACCGGGCGCCGAATAGATTGACCGGGAGTGAAACTATTTTTTGCTTGCCGCCGTACAATCTTTTCAGCTTTTCGTGTTGAGCCCCTTCAATAAGGGGACAAAGCGGAAATTGGCCAGTACCCGGTCGTCGTACTCCTCTTCGGAGATGCGGATGATGCGGTGCATTTTCTGGACGGGTTCGCCAACGGGGATGACCATGATGCCTCCGACGGCGAGCTGTTCCAGCAATGGTTTTGGGACTTCCGGGGCGCCTGCCGTGACGATGATCTTGTCGAAGGGGGCAAATTCGGGCAGGCCCTTGTAACCGTCGCGCAGGTAGCAGCGGATATTGCCGGGTTGGAGCTTCGAGAGCAGTGCCTTTGCCTTTTCGTAGAGCATTTCCTGCCGTTCAACGGTATATACCCGTGCTCCGAGCATGGCCAGCAATGCCGCCTGATAGCCGGAGCCCGTTCCTACTTCCAATACCTTATCCCGTTTCTTTATCTGAAGAAGGCTGGTTTGGTAAGCAACTGTGTAGGGCTGAGAAATGGTCTGGTCATTTCCGATGGGAAAGGGTTTGTCTTTATAGGCCCATTCTTCGAAGGCTTTGTCCAGGAAAAAGTGCCGGGGCAGGGTGCCAATAGCGGCGAGCAAACGCTCGTCGGTGATGCCTTTGCGGCGCAGTTCTTCGACGAGTCGCTTTCTCATGCCTTTATGGCGGTAGGTATCTTTCACTATGGTTTGATAATTAGGATTGATATAAGTATTGGCAAATTACTAATTTAGGGCCAAGCAGTATACTAAGCCCAAAAATAATAACACCACATGAGTAAAATTAAGTTTGGCACCGATGGCTGGAGGGCCATCATCGCAGAGGATTACACCGTTGAAAACGTGAGGCGGGTTGCGGAAGGAACGGCTCGCTGGATGAAAAAACAAGGCGCCCGGCAGGCCGTCATCGGCCATGACACCCGCTTTGGCGGGCAGCTCTTTGCCGAGACCACCGCCGGCGTTTTTGGCGCCTGCGGTTTTAAAGTGAAACTCGCCCGCGGTTTTGTGTCGACCCCCATGGTTTCCCTGGGCGTCGTAAAGACCAATTCCGATATCGGCGTGGTCATCACCGCCAGCCACAACCCGCCTTCCTACAGCGGATACAAACTGAAATCCAGGCTGGGCGGCCCCATGGTGCCCGCCCAGGTCGCCGAGGTGGAGGAAGAAGTGCCCGAAAAACCTACTGTACAACCAGCCAGCCTGGAAGACATGGAGCAAAACGGGTTGCTTGAATACGTGGACCTGGAGCAGATATATGTCGACCACATCGCGGCGAACTTCGACCTGGATGCCATCGAAAAATCAGGAATCCGGATCGGCTATGACGCCATGTACGGCGCCGGCCAGAACGCCATGCGCCGGCTCTTCCCCAACGCCGCCCTCCTGCACTGCGATTACAACCCCTCCTTCATGGGGCAGGCGCCGGAGCCCATCCACCGCAACCTGCAGGAATTCTCCCAGCTGATAAAAAACAGCGGCAGTATTGACATCGGCCTGGCCAACGACGGCGACGCCGACCGCATCGGCATGTACGATTCCGAAGGCAACTTCGTCGACTCCCACCACATCCTGCTGCTCCTGCTGCTCTACATGCGGGGATACAAAAAGGAGACGGGCAAAGTGGTCATCACCTTCTCCGTGACGGAAAAAATGAAGGAACTGGCCGAACACTACGGCCTGGATTACCAGGTGACCCCCATCGGTTTCAAATACATCGCCGAAATTATGGCGGAAGAGGACGTCATCGTCGGCGGAGAAGAATCGGGCGGCCTGGCAGTGAAAGGGCACATCCCCGAACGGGACGGGATCTGGATCGGGCTGACGATCGTCGAGTTTATGGCCAAAACCGGCAAATCTCTGCAGGAACTCATCCATGAAGTTTATGATCTGGTCGGCTCCTTCGCCTACGACCGCGACGACCTGCACCTGACCGAAGAGAAAAAACAGGCCATCATCAGAAAGTGCGAAGAGGATGCCTATCAGGCTTTCGGGAAATACGACGTCGAGTTGATGGAAGACATCGACGGCTATAAGTTCTACTTCGGCGGCGGCCGCTGGGTGATGATCCGCCCGTCCGGCACCGAACCCGTCCTGAGAGTATACGCTCAGGCGCCGGATGCGACAGAGGTCCGGGAAATACTGGATGCTGCCCACGAGACACTGCTGGGCGAGGCTTTAAGCCCGCAGGTGTAGTGCTTAACCGGTCTTCGGCATGTAGACCCCAACCTTGGCGGACGGCGGACGGTTGACGGCCGACGGCGGCTACAGCCACTGAAAAGTTGGGGTCTGCATATCGAGCCTGGGTTAAGGAGATGTGAAAAAAGGTATAGTACACTGATCTTTTAGGATGAATTAAGGTTTTCAGGATCATACCTGCCACCGGCGGCAATCTTATCGAATCCTGAAAAATCAGTGTACTATCTTGCTCCCGTTGAACTTGAACTTGGCTCTTGAACTTGAACTTTCAAAGTGATGTGACGCAGGGCATTCAAAAACGTGGAGAAGTTTTTTCCTAAAGAAATCGCTATTTTGAACAGGCTATCCTGGCGTGACTCCAGCCAGGACGTCACCGCCCGGCAGTTCCTGTCCAACACCAGATGTGTAGCCCTTGATACGTCTCACTCACCCCCTCACCATCCCCACATGCGGAATGTCATCCTCCAAATACTCCTCTCCAACTGTATGGAAACCCAATGACCGGTAAAAAGGGATGAGGTAACACTGAGCGGAAATCTTAATGGCCCGCCGCCCGTAGAGGCGTTCCATCCATTCGAGCGTTCTTTCCATGAGTTCCCGGCCCCGCCCCTGGCCACGAACAGCCGGGGCGGTCACCACTCTGCCGAAAGAAGGATATTCCTCATAGGATATTCCGACAGGGAGGAGGCGGCTGTATGCGGCCAATGTTCCTTCCTGGTCGTACCCCAGCAGGTGGTGGGCCGGCAGGTCTTTGCCGTCGGCGTCCAGATAAGGGCAGTTTTGCTCAACGACGAACACTTCCTGGCGCAGGGCCATGACAGAATAAAGCTCTGCAAGGGATAATGCGCGAAAAGGCAGGCAGTGGTAATGTAGGTTTGCTCGGGAAATCATGGCCTTTTGGGCAAAGATAACTCTTTGCCGAAAGCACTAGAAATCATAACACTGCACCTTGCCTTTCTTCCCGCTCCGGTATTTGCCATCCTTGCGGCTGTACCCCCTGTCCCCTTTTCCGGACAACTGAAAAGGCGTGACTTTCACCGCAAAGTAAAAATCGGCCGTATTCAGGTTCGAACGCCGGAAGATGCCGCCCAGGTGGCTGGTGCCGACGGTGAAAAATGCCAGTCGCACGGCCATGCCCACCCTCAGCTCTTCCCAGTCGTAAACCGAGACGGGGAGGGAAGCTTCTACCCATCGGGTTTCCACGCGGGGCGCCAGGGCCAGGAGGCTGCCGCGCTGCAGGGCGCCGGGGCCCAGGGGGAAACCCTGCGTAAAGGCGGTGCCCACGAAAAAGGGGCCGCCGAGCGACTTGTCCACCTGCAGGCTCAGGGCGCTGGGCAGCCAGATGGCAAAGGAAGGCCCGCTGAAGGAAGCAGCCGGGTCGCCCAGGGTCTGTTCACTGAAGAACTGTATGTACTCCTCGAACTCGTCCGGCGCCTGAAAGGATTGATACTCGGATGTGCTGATGATCAGCGGGGCGGTTGTCCGGACGACGTGTTCTGAGGCGTTTCGCCGGTAGGCGAGCCGGCCGATGTCAATCAGGGACACGCCGAATTTCCAGTCATAGGGAGCGCCGTTCTGCGAATAGGTGGTGTAGACAAACCCGAGGTCGGCAGCCAGGCCGCCGCCGTTGCGCTCCGCCTGGTAGTCGCCGTCCCGGAGGTTGCTGGTGGTGTAGCCGAAGCTGAAGTCGATGGGAGAGCCGCCCAGGGAGTCGTTGGGTACTTTTTGCAGTTGAAATATAGAGGCGTTGCGCAGGTAGGCCCCCTCATAGGCCTGCAGCATTTTCAGGGTGGCACCGACAGCGATAGTGCCGTTGGCCACTTCCGCCTGGTAGGCGTAGTTGATGCCCACCTCCGTCCAGCCCGCAAAAGCGCCCCGGAAAGGGTCCACTGAAAAAGGGTCGAAAAACGGCCGGCTGTCGTAATCGTAATAGTTGAAGGGGTCGGCAATACCCCTTCCGGTCAACATGCCCCGGGCGCGGGTGATCAGCCCTATGCGGTGGTTCTCCGCCACCTGCACGTAAAAAGAGGGCCCCAGGACGCTGCCCAGCCCCAGGACCTGAAGGCGGTTGCGGCCCCTGAAAAAATCGACGGCGATGGCCCCTTCCCGTTCCAGGCTCCCCGGCGGAAGGTCGGGGCCGAACTCGAAATCGAGCTGGGCCGGGTCTTTCATCAGGTCCGGCAGGCGGGTATTGCGCAGGTAGGCGTAGTCGTTGGAAAAGTGCCCGGCGCCTTCCACCAGGTTCACTTCCCAGGTGAACGGCGTGGTGGTATGATAGGCTGGGTTGAGCAGGGTGCTGTTGATGCCTCCGTAGTTGGAAAGGCGAATGCCCAGTTGTTCCTGAGCCTGGATGGCCAAAGCCGGCAAAAGGAAAAGGGCCAGAAGTCGGAGCTTCTTCATCTTAGTAGATAGTTTGCTTGTATTCCAATCCTATGGCTTCGAAGGTAGATAATTTTTTTCCTGCCCCCAAAGTGTTTCGTGAAAGTATACGAGGGGCGTTTCCGGATTATTGCCTCCGCCAACGGCCAATCGCTGAATTTCACCATCCGATGATCGCCAGGAAACGGGGAAGGAACAGGATCAGCCCAATGGCGGCAGCGCCCGCCGCCGAGAAAAGGACGGCAGCGGCCGCAGCGTCTTTGGCCCTGCCCGCCAGCTCGTGATATTCAGGGGAAACGAGGTCGGTGAGGTATTCCAGAGCGGTATTGAAGGCCTCGGCGGCAAAGACCATCGCTGCCGCCAGCGCCAGCAGGCACCACTCGCCGGCCGAAAGCGAAAAAGCCCAGCCCAGGAAAACGGCCAAAGCCGCCAGCGCCAGGTGAATGCGGGCATTCGGCTGGGTCCGGATCAGGTCCGCTATGCCCTGAAATGCATATCGGAAACTCTTCAGGCGGCTTTTTATCATTCGTTTTGGTTTTGTGTCTATTCATTCCTTCATTCCAACCTCCCTGCCAAAACCACCACCTTCTTGTCCCGCTCCACCTGCCCGTCCGGCAAAAACAGCTCGAACCAAAGCACGTAAATGCCGATGCGGGCCCGGTTGCCGTCTTCCCCGGTTCCGTCCCACTTCAGGCTTCCCCGGGCCGGCAGGGTTTCATTGTTGGCCAGGCGCCGGGCCAGGCGGCCGCTGCTGTCGTAGATGTGCAGGTTGAGGGTATAACCAGGCTGTTCCGTTTCGTAATCGATGAGCAGGACGTCGTCGAAGCCGTCCCCATCCGGGGAAAAGGTGGGGGTGAGGATGGCGAACATCTCATCGAGCACGCCGGGTTTGTCGAAAAACTGGGAGTTCTCGTAGGTCGGCGTGGCGAACCCCACCGTGGAGGCGGCCGAGTGCCAGTTGCCGCCGTCCTGGGTGGGTGCTTCGGGGGAGATGCGCTCCAGAGATACGCCCTCCCTGCTGTCGAGCAGCGGATAATGCAGGGACTCCGTGTAATCGAAGGCATCGATCACCCTGCCGCCGAGGCGCAGGCTTACGTTTCCGTTTTTGTCGTCGAGTGCCGGCAGGCTGGCTTCCAGCATAGCCTCGGGGAAACGGGCTGAAAAGCGGGACAGGATGTCATCCGGGGCCTCGGTGAGCACGGTGTAGGCACCGGGGAATAACAGGAAATCGCTGTTCACTCTTCCCAGGGTATCGCCGCTCTCCTTTTGGGTGTTGGCGATGGCCAGGCCATTCAGGTTGACCACCTTAGGGCTTCGGTTGTACAGTTCTATAAAATCAAATCCGTTGGGCTCGGGATTGAACAGCACCTCGTTGATGACGATGTCTAAAGAATCAATAGGTTCCGCCAGGCCGGTGGCTACGGCAGCTCCGGGTGGCAGGGGGTTGCCCATGCAGTCCGTCACCGCTTCGGAAACCTGGAGCTGGTAGGCCGTCCCGGGCTGCAGGGTGCCGTCGAGGACGAGGAGTACCTCCGCCCGCCCGGGCTGGGGGATGGCCGTTATTACCGGAAGGGGAGGTTCCAGGGAATAGTAGCTTGGGTTGCTGAGGGTAGCCTCGTCCATCACCTCGCTGAAAGTAAGGCGCAGTTCGAATTCGCTTTCGGCAATGGCTTTAGCCAGCAAAGGAGGCTCCTGGTCGGGCGTGGTTCCGAGCAGGCTGTTGGGCTGCCCGGGGGTCCCCCCTTGTTCGGCGGCCGAGGCGCGCCAGTTGCCGGGGCAGCCGTAGGGGCCTTCCGGTTGGATCAGCTCGATGCTGAAGCCCCCGTTTGAAGGCGTTTCTGCCCGGTACCAGCTCTCGTCGTAGGTTATGGCGGCAACGGGTACGCCGGCGTTCCGGATGGTTACGTTGCCGCCGTCATCGTCGAGGCTGGGCAGGTCGGCCTCCAGCAGGTGCTGCGGGGAAGGGACGGAGAAACGGGTTGAGATGTCCCCGGGGTTTTCGGTAAGCACGATATATTCTCCGGGGAAGAGCAGGAAATCCCGGCTCACGCCTCCCAGTGTATCGCCGCTTTCCTTTTGGGTGTTGGCGATGGCCAGTCCGTTCAGGTTGACCGTTTTGGCGCTGCGGTTGTACAATTCTATGAAGTCGCTGCCTCCGACATCCGGGTTGAACAATACTTCATTAATGATGAGGTCCAGAGGTTCGACGGGTTCGGCCAGGCCGGTAATGATGGCGGCGCCCGGGGGGAGGGGGTTGCCCATGCAGTCCGTTACCGCTTCGGAGGCGCCGATCTGGTAGGCCGTTCCGGGCTGTAGCGCGCCATCCAGGACGAGCACCACTTCGGTATTTCCGGGCTGGGGGACAGCTGCGGTTATCAGCAGGGGAGGAGTGAGGGTATAATGGCCCGGGTTGCTGAGGCTGGCTTCGTCCATCACCTCGCTGAAGGCGAGGCGCAGTTCGGATTCGCTGTTGGCAACAGCCAGGGCCAGGGCGGGGGCTTCTTCGTCGGGCGAAGAGCCGAGCAGGCTGTTGGGCTGGCCGGGCGTGCCGCCTTGTGCCGCAGCCGAGGCGCGCCAGTTGCCGGGGCAGCCGTAGGGGCCCTGGAGCCGGATCAGCTCGAGGCTGTAGCCGCCATCGGCCTTGCTCTCGTCCTGATACCAACCGGCATCGTAGAAAATCTCGAAAATAAGTTCTCCGTCTGTATTGGACAACCGGATCTCGTCGCCGCTATTGGTCAGGGCCGGGAAGGTGCCGACCGGCACGGCAGGCCCGAAGGTGCTGAATGCCGCCTCGTAGCTGTCGTCACAAACCGTGACATAAGCGCCGGGCAGCAGCAGGTAATCGGGCAGGGGGGCAGGAGTGCTTCCGGAGCTGATCGCCAGGCCGGACAGCCGGATCACCTTGTTGCTTCGGTTGTAAAGTTCCACGTACTCTCCATCCGGCAGGCCGACGGAGGGAGTGGGATCGGGAAATATCTCGGAGATGATCACGTCGCCAAAGGCTGCCGGCTGTATGTCGTAAAAGGTGAATGCCTGGCTCTGGGGCGGGGCGGCGTTGCCGGCCGTATCGCGGATGCCGGTAACCGTGAGCGTGTAAGATTGCGTATTCTGTAAAGGCGTGTCGAAGAGAAGGCGTACCTCGGCGGGCGCCATTTCATCGAAAAGGGTCTCTGCCGGTTGGCCGATGCCGTTGTCCAGGCTATAGTTTTCCGCCTGGGAAGCGGAGGTTTCGCCCAGAGGCTCGTCGAACCGGGCGATGACTTCCGTGGCGCTGATGGCTTCGGCGCTCAGCAGGAGGGGAGGCTCGGTGTCCTGAAACAGAGGGTCGACCAGGATATCATCGAAGAAGAAAACGTCGTTCCGGGTGCTGGTGTACTGGCAATAGACGCCAAAGAAGGCGCCCATGGCATAGGTGTTGTCGGTTGCAGTGCCTTCGGGTTGGAGGTTGGCGCCGCCGCTATAATCGGCCAGCAGTTCCCATTCGCCGGCAGCGCTGCGGTTTACCTGGAGGCGGGCGACGACGGGGTCGGTTCCGGCCGCCCCGGCGGTTCCGGAGAGGAGCAGGGTGGAAGCGTCGCCGTCCTGCCGGTATAGCTCGACGGCGTCGTCGCTGCCGGAGATGCCGCCGATTTTGAGGTAGTATCCTTCCTGGGGGCCGGAGAGGTTGGCGTTGGAAGCGCTGAGGTAGATGCGGGCGAAGTTGCTGGCCGAGGGGGAGAATTCGAGCCGGACGTAGGCTTCCCAGCGGGTGTCCTCGCCGGCCGAGGTGGGGGCGGGCAGATAGAGGTAGGCGGTGTTGTTGGATCCGGGGCCGTTGTCCAGCAGCTGTAGCTCTTCGCCGGCGACAGTAAACTTGTCGGTGTCGCCAAACCAGGCGGGGTTGCTGGTGAAGTCACCGTCGGAAAAGCCATCCTGCAGCTGGGCGGCCAGTTGATGAACGGACAGGGCGAGCAACAGGGCAAAAAAGCTTTTCTTTTCCATAACCTCAAAAATAGGCTTCCGGAAGAAAAAAGGAGAGGGGCGCGGGTTAAAATTTCCGGATTTCCGGCCACAGGCAGGTCGTTTTTGGAAAAATTGCCGCATGCTTTGGGCAAAAGGTGGCAATAAAAGCAGATTGCTGTTATCTTTGCCCCCTCGTATCAATGAAAAAAAACATCCATGAGAATAGCAGTAGTAGGCGTGACCGGCCTGGTGGGAAACGTAATGTGCCGGTCTTTGGAAGAACGCCGTTTTCCGGTGAGCGAATTTCTGCCGGTAGCCTCCGCCCGTTCTGTTGGCAAGGAGGTCCGGTTCCGGGGCGAGAACCACAAGGTGATCGGCATGGAGGAGGCTGTTGCCGCGAAGCCGGATGTGGCCATTTTCTCCGCCGGCGGCGGCACGTCCCTGGAATGGGCGCCCCGGTTTGCGGAAGCGGGGACAGTAGTGATCGACAATTCTTCCGCCTGGCGGATGGATCCCGGCAAGAAGCTCGTCGTGCCCGAAGTCAATGCGGAGGTGCTCGGGAAGGAGGACCGCATCATTGCCAACCCGAACTGTTCGACCATTCAGATGGTCATGGCCCTGGCGCCATTGCACAAAGCATACAAAATACGCCGCCTGGTCATTTCCACCTACCAGTCCTTTACCGGCACGGGGATGAAAGCGGTCAAGCAGTACCAACTGGAAAAAAAGGGATACGAACCGAAGCAGGAAGAAATGGCCTACCATTATCCCATTTTTGAGAACTGCCTGCCTCACTGCGATGTCTTCCTGGAGAATGCGTACACAAAGGAAGAGATGAAACTGGTTCATGAGACCCGCAAGATACTGGGCGACGCGGCCATTGGCGTGACGGCGACGGCGGTGCGTGTCCCGGTGCACGGCGGGCACTCCGAGGCGGTGAATGTGGAGTTTGAACGCCCCTACGAGCTGGAAGGCGTGCGCCGCCTCCTGGAAGCCATGCCGGGTGTGGTGGTCATGGACGATGTGGCCAACAATAAATACCCCATGCCGCTGTTTGCCAAGGACCGGGATGAGGTTTTCGTGGGCCGCCTCCGGCGGGACGAGTCCATAGCCAATGGGCTCAACCTGTGGATCGTGGCAGATAACCTGCGCAAAGGCGCCGCTACCAACGCCATACAGATCGCCGAATATTTGCTGGAGCACGACCTGATCGGTTCGAAAAAACTGATCGCGTAATCGGGGGAAAAGCCTTTTCCTGTCCACCCGGTAAATTTCAGAAGCTGTTTTTGAGGTTTGCTAAACAGGGCTACCCGGCCGCCAAATACAGGGCCGTCATAGGATGAAACAGAGGCTGGCGGGGCATGCTGCCCAGAAATTGCCGGTAAAAATTGCCGTATTCGGCGGCATTTTTGTTATTTTTGAAGAGCTATTGGCACGACAACCGGTATCCCCGTTAGCCTGCAGGGTGAAGGAGGATGTCCAGGAACCCCGTTTGCAGAGGTTTTTACCTGGAAAGAGCGCGCGCTATCAGGGATACGGCGCTTCCCTCCCGCACCGATTGTGAATGAAAACCAGTTAATTACCGTTATGAAGACCAAGCTTGTACTTTGGGGGGCGAATGCCCAGGACGAACGAATCTTAGTGGCGCTTGAACTATTGGCCGACGACAATAAGGTGAAGGTCTACACTTTTCCGGAAAGTGTTGCTACAGAAGAGTTTAGCCAAAAAATGATGAACGAATGGAGGGATGACCAGCCGCTGGATTTCCCGGAAGGCTACGCCGAGATGGAAAGGCACCTGAATATTTCGGAGAGCATGTTGCCCGAGGAAATAAAGGTCGAGCGTGCCGACCTGATCTCCCGGGCCCAGACCGAGTGGCAGTTTATCGTTTTGTCGTCCAAACTCAGCCAGGCGTATCAGTCCGAGCTGGAAGACCTTAAAGACCGCATCGGTCGGCTCAGCCGGTTCGACGATAAAATGTGGGAAGAACTCAAGGGGTTCTGGAATAAAGTGCAGGGGCAGGTGCGCGACCGCAACCTGTTTCGCGACCATGCGGATTTTTTGCGGGAAAAAACCAATGAATTGTTCGGGGCGCTCAAGGAGCTGCGGTCCAAAATGGACGATGAGTTCAAGGAGCACTCCAAAGGCAATTTCGAAGAGTTCATGAGCCTCCTGGAGGACGTGGAAAACCGGATAAAGGAAGGGGCTCGCCTGCAGCCGCTTTTTGAAGAACTGAAAAAGATACAGCGCAAATTCCGCGACGCCAAGTTCACCCGCGACCACCGCTCCAAAATATGGGAACGCCTCGACGCCGCCTTCAAAATCGTCAAGGAAAAACGCTTTGGCTCTTCGGGCGATGACCGGTCACCGCTGGACCGCATCAACCGCCGGTACGACGGGCTGCTTTCCGCCATCGGGAAAATGGAACGGTCGATCAAACGCGACGAGGACGACCTCGAGTTTCAGAACAGGAAGATCGCCCGGACCGACGGCCAGCTGGAGGCCCAGATCCGGCAGGCAAAGATCAAAATGATCGAAGAACGCATCCGGTCCAAAGAGGAAAAACTGAACGAAATGATGCGGACCAAGTCCGACCTCGAACGCCGGATCGAGGGCCTGAAAGCCAAGGAGGAAAAACGCCTGAAGCGGGAGCGCATCGAACAGGCGAAAAAAGAAGCGGAAGCCAAAATCCACGAACAGATAAAAGCGGAAGCGGAAGCCAGAAAGGAAAGTTCCGAAGAACTGGAAAAGGCCGCCGAAGCCATCGCTTCCGAAGGCAGGGAGGATGAACCGCAACCGGCCCGGGAAGCCAAAGCCGAGGACAGCCTGGAAGAGGCCCTGTCCAACACCCTGGGCGAGTCCCTGGAGGATGTCGTCGATACCATCCGGGCAGTGGCGGAAGTAGTGGCCGACAAGTTCGAAGACGCCATCGCGGACATTAAAGAGCAATTGGAAGACACAGAGGAAACTTCCGGGGAAGCTGAAAAACCGGCCGAAGAGGAACCGGCCGAAGCCGAAAAGGTGGAAGCGGAAGCGGACGAAGGGAAAGAACCCTGAGCCTTGTTTGGAGGTGTTGCTTTTGCAGCCCAAACTGCATGATCCTGTGCGCAGTGCCGGAGACCCACCTACAAACATCTCTAAACATGCCCTGGCAAAGCCCTGAAAAAGCAGTATGGCACCGGCACTGCTCTTTCAGGGCTTTTGTTGTTTTTGAGCCGCAGTAGTGTTTCCTCCTTCTTGCCATTTGGGATATAAGAGGGAAAAGAAAAGCCCGATTTTTAAAAAAAAGTGGGGAAAGAAAGGGAAATTGGAAATGAAATTTTCACAAAAAGCAGAAATTTTTTGTCTTTAATGTTTTGAAGGTCAGGCGGTTGTTGGCTTTTGAATCTTAAACTATTTTTTCACAATGCTTGAATTTTGTCTTTGATTTCCCAAAGGCATCGTTGCATATTTGTATTGTGATTGGTAAGCAACGGAGGACGCAAGCGATTAAGTTGATTGAAATAAGCAAATTTGAATATGTTCATGGGATTATAATTTGTTAGTGGTATGCTGTCCCGAAATTCCGTTTCGGGACGCATTACACACTACGGGAACACTCATCCCATTAAAAAATAAAAAAGAGGCGAACAGTAGAGTTCGCCTCGGAATTAGGTCATGTTCATGGGATTAAGTCGTCTTAGTTAAGTTTTTCCATAAGATTACAATTTGTTATTAGCCAGGTAAAGTAGTATTCTCTTTTTTCTTAGCTGAGGCGAAGTTAGCCCAAATGTTTGTCATATTCAAAAAAATGACAAATATTTTTACAGGACAAAACGATTAATTTTGGATATGTTCATGGGATTATAATTGAAAGGGTCGCACACGATTGAGTGTGCGACTTTTTTTTTGCCTTCTTCTCTGCTTTCCCACGCGTCAGTTCCATTCACTGCGCATTTCAGTTCTTCAGAAAAACAGTTCCTGAGCCAGCCGATAGGTATTGGCATGTGCTTCGATGATGTGGGCCAGCCGTTCCGAATAGCCGCCGCCCATGCTGATGGCGACGGGCAGGTTGTTCTTCCTGCAGGTTTCCAGCACAAAACGGTCGCGCTCGCGGCAGCCCTTGATGCTCAGGCTGAGCCGGCCCAGCTTGTCGGAGTAGATCACGTCCACGCCGGAGAGGTAAAAAACCTGTTGGGGCTGCACTTCGTCGATGAGGCGCGGCAAAGCCTCCCGAAGCGTGCGGAGGTAAGGTTCATCTTCGGTTTTGTCGGGCAGGCCGATATCCAGGTCGGAGGGTTCCTTGCGCAGGGGGTAGTTTTTTGCTCCGTGCATGCTGAAGGTAAATACCCGGGGATCCTGCCGGAAGATCTGAGCGGTGCCGTTGCCCTGGTGCACGTCGAGGTCGATGATCAGTATTTTATCTGCAATATTGTGGTGGAGGAGGTAATTGGCGGCGATGGCGATGTCGTTGAGCAGGCAAAACCCTTCTCCTTTATAAGTAAAGGAATGGTGGGTGCCGCCCGCCACGTTGAGCGCCACGCCGTATTTCCGGGAGTAGAGCGCGCACTGCACGGTGCCGTTGGCGATATGCCGGCCCCGTTGTACGAGTTTGTCGGACATGGGGAAGCCGATGGCCCGGATTTCCCGGCGGCTCAGCTGCTGGTTCTTCAGCTTTTCCCAGTATTCCCGTTCGTGGGTCAGCAGGATCGTCTCTTCCGGGAGGGCTTCGGGGTGGAAGAAGTTTTCTTCCTTCACTGTCCCTTCGTAGAGCAATTGCTCAGGCAGCAGCTCATATTTTACCATGGGGAAACGGTGCTTCTCCGGCAGTTCGTATTTGTATACAGGCGAAAACGCGATCTTCAACATTATTTCCGCAGGTTATAGCTGAATTAGAGAACTGAAAACAGGGCGGTAAGGTTTAGGATATGCTTAAATTCAACAGCCTGGTTTTAAGGACTTGCCCAAAAAAACTATTTTTGCATCGCTTTAACATTCGAAACAAAATCAAAATATGCAACTCAGCGAACAGGAAACCATCCGCCGGGAAAACCTTCAGAAACTCCGGGATTTGGGCATCGACCCCTATCCTGCCGAAAAATTCGGGATCACCGCCTATTCCAGGGAGATAAAAGAGGAGTTCAGCGACGAAGGGGAGGCGCCCAATTTCCAGCAGGTCAGCCTCGCCGGCCGCCTGATGAGCACCCGCGTCATGGGCAAGGCTTCTTTTGCCGAGTTGCAGGACAGCGCCGGCCGCATACAGATTTATGTGGCCCGGGATGAGATTTGCCCGGGAGAGGACAAAGAACTGTACAATACGGTTTTTAAAAAACTGCTCGACATCGGTGATTTCATCGGCGTCAAAGGTTTCGTTTTCCGCACCCGCATGGGCGAGATCACCGTCCACGTCAAGGAACTCACCGTGCTGAGCAAATCGCTTCGCCCGCTGCCCATCGTCAAGCGCGATGAGGAGGGCAATGTCTACGACGCCTTTACCGACCCGGAACAGCGCTACCGGCAACGCTATGTCGACCTGGTGGTCAACCCCCACGTCCGGGATATCTTTCTCAGGCGGTCCAGGCTGATCAGCGCCATGCGCCGCTTTTTTGACGGCCGGGGCTGGCTGGAGGTGGAAACGCCCATCCTGCAGCCCATCCACGGGGGCGCGGCCGCGCGGCCGTTCCGCACCCATCACAACACGCTGGATATGCCCCTCTACCTGCGCATCGCCAACGAGCTCTACCTCAAGCGGCTGATCGTCGGCGGTTTCGAAGGGGTTTACGAGATCGGCAAAATGTTCCGCAATGAAGGCATGGACCGCACCCACAACCCGGAGTTTACTTCCATGGAGATTTACGTGGCCTATAAAGACTACAACTGGATGATGGAGATGGTGGAGCAGTGCCTGGAATACGTCGCCCTGGAAGTAACCGGCACTACCCAGGTGGAATACGAAGGCAAGGCGATCGACTACGCCGGGCCCTACCGCCGCCTGACCATGTTCGAGGCCATCGAACAATATACCGGCGTCGACATTTCCGGTATGGACGAGGCCGCCCTGCGCGACGTCTGCCGGAAACTGCACGTGGAAGTTGACCCCACCATGGGCAAGGGCAAACTCATCGATGAGATCTTCGGCGAAAAGGTGGAGGACAACCTCATCCAGCCGACCTATATCATTGATTACCCCATCGAGATGACGCCCCTGGCCAAGAAGCACCGCTCCCGCGAAGGCCTGGTAGAGCGCTTCGAGCTGTTCGTCAACGGCAAGGAGATCGCCAATGCCTATTCCGAGCTCAACGACCCCATCGACCAGCGGCAGCGCTTCGAAGAACAATTGCGCCTGGCGGAAAGGGGCGACGAGGAAGCCATGGCCCTGGACGAAGACTTCCTCCGTTCGCTGGAGTACGGCATGCCGCCTACCTCCGGCCTCGGCATCGGCATCGACCGCCTGGCCATGCTGCTCACCAACCAGCACTCCATCCAGGAAGTCCTTTTCTTCCCGCAGATGAGGCCAAAGGGAAGCATCCACGGGCACCAACAGGATCAGGAACAAAAAAGCGAGTAACAACCAGTAACCAAAAACACACAATAATGACAACCCAAAAACTGATTATCACCAGCCTTAGCCTCTGTTTTCTGTTCTGGCTGGGTTGCGGCGGGTCTTCCGGCACGGAAGACAAGGCGAAAGATGATTCCGGACAACCTGCTGCCGAAGATGGCGGCGGCGCTTCCGGCGAACCCAAAAACATAGAGGAAGCGATGAACGAAGTCCAGAAAGCTCTCCAGGGCGACGGCGAAAAGAAAGAGGTCGTCGACTTCCGGGAACTGAAGAAACTGCTGCCCGAAAAGCTCGCCGGCCTGGAGCGCACCGCCCACAGCGGCGAAAAAGCCGGCGCGATGGGCTTCAACATGTCTACGGCCAAAGCCGAATACCGCGACGGCGACAAAGATCTGGAGGCTGTTATCGTCGACTTTGCCGGCGTCGGCGCCGCCCTGATGGGCATGGCCGCCTGGGCTACCGTCGAGATCGACCGCGAAGACGAAAACGGGTATGAACGCACGACTACGGTCGAAGGCTACAAGGCTTTTGAAAAATACAACAGCCGGAACAAGTCGGGCGAGCTGAGCGTATTGGTCGGCGAACGCTTCATCGTCACGCTGAAAGGCCGCAACATCGAAGAAGCCGATTTCAAAAAAGCAATCGAACAGTTGGGGGTCGGCAAGCTGGCCAAAATGGGGTAGGGGAGAGGATGGTTCGCCGGGCCAGGGCGCTACACAACCATGAAACAAGGAGTCCATGAAGCAGTGAAACCATACCCTTCACCCGCCCGTCCCCCCTTCCGGATGGCGCCCCCTTCCCAATACGTGGTGGAACCTGAGGAGGTGCTGCGGGTCCTGCTCGTTGTACAGGCAGAGGATGAGGGTGGACCTTTTCCTGCGGTCCAGCGGGAAGAGGATTTTGACGGGATTGTGGACGTAGCCGTTGTCTTCGAACAGCAGGATTTGTTTGTTGCGGGTGGGGAGGCGGAACAACTTCAGTTCCTCGGCATTGCGGGGCAGCGGGACATCCTTATAGCCCTCCTCTTTGAGGAACTGGCGGACCATCTCATAAGTAGAATCCAGGTTGGAGCCGGCGAAGACGGTCCGGTATTCATAACCGTCGCTTTCGCCGCCCATATAGTCGGAGCCCGCCGGTGGAAATTCTTCGCGCAGTGCCATGGTGCTGTATTTCTGGTTAGCCCGTTTTGCGGAATACACGGCATGCAAAGTTAGGCGCTTTGCATTATTTTTTTCCAGTAAGAGGCGGCTTTTTCCGAAAAAGCGCTACATGCCGGCGTGCAATCCGCCCGCTGCCGGGCAATGCCATTTCATCAGTTGTTTCATCAGGCTATTCCAATGGACAAACCATACAACGCCGTCTTGCAGGTCATTGCCGGCGTCCTATTCATTGCCCTTTTTGCGCAACTTTCGCTGCATCTGCCGTCCAATGCCGGCGGCATTCCGGTGACGGGCCAAAGCCTGGCGGTATTGCTGGTTGGATTGCTGCTCCGGCCCCCGCTGGGGGTTGCTGTTGCGTTTGCTTATGTGTTGCTGGGCGTTGCCGGGCTGCCGGTATTTGCAGACGGGCGCTCCGGCCCGGAGGTGATGGCGGGCGGAAGCGGCGGGTTCCTGGTGGGGTTTGTCGCCGCAGCCTGGCTGCTGGGCAGGATGAGAGCAATGGGGTGGAGGAGCAGTTTTGGCAAATGCCTGTTCGCTATGGCTGCCGGCACGGTAACCATCCTGGCATTTGGCCTTGGCCGGCTTGCAATGCTTTACGGCGCTGCCCGGGCGCTGGAGTACGGATTTTACCCCTTCTGGCCGGGGGCGCTGGCGAAGGCCGTCGTCGGCGCGGTCCTTTCAGCTGGTTATTATAAAATGATACAGGCGGAAAGCAGGCGTTTTTAGCTATATTCGCAGTTCTATGGATCAACTCTCTTAAAAATGGAGCCCATTTCCCATGAGCGGACCACTCTTTAAAATACGGGAAGACGGAAAGTTCGGGTTTATGGATGTGGCAGGCCGGGTAGCTATCGAACCGCAGTATCTGGAAGCGGAAGACTTCTACAATGGCTTTTCCCGGGTGCGTTTCAACGACAAGCTGGTGCACATGGACACCCTGGGCCGGTTGTTGCTGAAGCACCTGTTCAATTTTGCCGGCCTTTTCGAGGAGGAGCTCGCCCGGGTTCAGCTGGTCAACCGCTGGGGCTACATCGACACCCGCGGCAACCTGTCGATCGACATTCAGTTCGAAGAGGCCGGCGATTTCAGCGGCGGCCTGGCGCCGGTGGGCCAGCATGGGTATTATGGATATATCCGGCACGACGGCAGCTGGGCGATCCGCCCGGGGTTTGAAGGCGCCCGGGAGTTCGCCTGCGGCCTGGCGCCTGCCTGCCTGGCGGGAAAGTGGGGTTATATCGATGAAGAAGGCGGGCTGGCCATTGCCCCCCGGTTCGACGACTGCCGGGCGTTCCAGGGCGAGGTGGCCTTTGTCCGCGAAGGAAGCCTGTGGGGCCTGATCAACCGGCCCGGCGAGCTGCTCGTGGAGCCGCAATTCGAATTCCTGGACGGATATGCCAACGGCGAATTTTTCGACGGCATGGCCATCGTGCTGCAGGACGGCCTTTTCGGGTTTATAGACCAGGTCGGCGAGCTGGTAGCCGAACCTGCCTTTTCTTTTGCCGGCGATTTTGGGGATGGCCTGGCGCCCGTACAGCGCCACAGCCGTTTCGGCTATCTGAACAAAGCCGGCGAACTGGCCATCCCGCCCCGCTTCGAAGACGCCGGCATTTTTTCGGATGGCCTGGCGCCGGTCAAAACCAACGGGCACTGGGGGTTCATCGACGGAGAAGGAGAATGGAAAATTCCGCCCAAATACCAGGAAGCGCTTCCCTTCCGGCAGGGACTGGCCCTGGTGGTCGAAAAAGGAAAGTGGAAGTATGTTGCCGGCGATGGAGGGGTGGTGTGGGAGGAGAGGGGGTGAGAGAGGGGTATCCATTTAGGGCTGGACAAAAGTATCCGGAGTTATGTACGAAGTTCCGGGGAATTCCCGTCTCTGCGGGCGGGGTGAAATTGGTTATTGCCGGGTGCGATTCCCATTTGTACGCCTTTGGCGTATCGCCTGGGGAAATACCCTGAAATTGATGGTTCCATGGCTGCATTGGTTCATTGTCAGGCCATCCGTGCCCCGCAAACTATGGGCCAGGGGAACCCTGAAGCCATTAAAAGCGTACATTTTGGAAGTTTTATGTCGAAAACCACAAAAGGGCACAAACCAGAATCGCGCCCTTATTGTCCCTGGCTCCGACGTAGAACGCTGGTTATTATACTGGCGAACGCGTGGTTTTGTCAGGAGCAAAACCAGCGATGCCAGTATATACTGACCCGGCGGGTTTTGTAGTCGACAAAACCTGCCGTGCGTCAGTATAGTCAATAACGATTAACGGCATGGTGCCGGTGGCGGTGGAAGAACTGCCTGGAACTTCGTTCTGACAATCCTGATCACTCTCCCAGCCTGGCGATCACCGTCTTATTTCCCTTCACCTTATCCCCGATTTTCACTTCCACCTGGGCGTCGAGCGGCAGGAACACATCCACCCTGGAGCCGAACTTGATGAAGCCCATTTCTTCGCCCTGTTCCACTTCCTGGCCCACCTGCAGGTAGGTCTTGATGCGTTTGGCCATGGCGCCGGCGATCTGCCGGAGGAGAATCTCGGCTTCTCCGTTGTCGATGACGACGGTGGTGCGTTCATTTTCGGTAGAAGACTTGGGGTGCCAGGCCACCAGGTAGCGCCCGGGGTGGTACTTGAGGTAATTGACCGTGCCGCTTACCGGGTTGCGGTTGACGTGGACATTCATCGGCGACATAAAGATGGATATCTGGAGGCGCCGGTCTTTGAAGTACTCCGGTTCTTCGGCCTCTTCGATGACCACCACTTTCCCGTCCGCCGGAGCGTAGATCAGGTTGTTGTCCGGCAGGTGGATTTCCCGGCGGGGATGGCGGAAAAAGTGGATGACCCAGGCATACAAAGCAACGGAAGCAATGGTGGCGAGGGGAAAAGCCTTCGGCGCCAGATAGTTGAACAGGAGGTTTAGCAAGATCAGGGCAATGCCCACGGCGAAGATGATAAGGCGCCCTTCCTTATGTATTTTCATCAGCTCGATATTATTTAAGAAGGTTCCTGCAAATTTACACCCCTCTTTTGTCTTTTTGTTAATGGATACTTAAGAATTTCTCTGTTAATTGTCAATCTCAAAAGAATTAACCCCTTCGGTTAAAGTTTGTTCAAACCCCTTCCAGGCGCACCCATAGCAGGTAAGCGGTGGCGAAGGGCAGCAAAAAAATAAAGGCGTCGAAACGGTCCAGCAGGCCGCCATGGCCGGGCAGCAGGGTGCCCGAGTCCTTTATTTGCACGCTGCGCTTCAGCATGGACTCGACCAGGTCGCCCAGGTTGCCGAAGACGGCGACGATGGCGGCCAGCACCAGCCAATCCAGCAGGCGCAATTCGCGGGAAAAGGCGAATATCAGCCCGGCGGCGACAAAAGCGGCGACGGCCCCGCCGGCGGCGCCCTCCCAGGTTTTTTTCGGAGAAATGCGCGGGAAAAGCGGCGTTTTCCCGATCCTCGATCCCACCATATAAGCGCCCGTATCGTTAAACCAGGTCAGCACGAGCAAGCCGAAAACCGTATTCGCATAGAAAAAGCCATCCTCAAAAGCGACAAATTCCAGCAGCGCAAAAGGCACCCCGATGTAGGCCATGCCCAGCACGATGTAAGCCACATTGACGAACGGATGTTCGGACTTCGTATACAACTCGTAAATAAAAGCCGAAAAGATAAACGGGAACAACAGCAGGGTAGCCATGGCAATGAACAGGCTTTTATCCCTGACCAGTTCCAGCTGAAGCACTGCCGCCAGCAGGAAGGGGGCCAGGCCCAGGCCCAGGCCCAGAAACCTGCGGATGAGGTCGATGCGCCGGTTTTTCGACAGGACGATATCAAAAAACTCCCACAGGCACAGGGCGGTGATCAGCGCAAACAGAGAGACAAAGGTATAGGGGCCGCCGTAGATGCCTCCGAGCATCACAACTCCGAAAATGAGTGCGGTAACTCCCCGTTGAAGTAGTCCCTTCATACATTTTTTTTATGTTGCCGGTAAAGATAAGAACTCAAACCGGCAACTAATAAGGCTGCCACCGCTATAGCGGGCCAGTTGACCTCCTGCAGGCTCGTTTCCGGCAGGCTCTGGCGGCGGTAGTACTGGCCGGCCACCTGCATGCCGTTGACTACAAAATGGGCGGCAACCGGCACCCAGAGGCTTCGCGTCCAGTAAAAGAGGTAACCCAGGCCAGCCCCGAGCAAAAACCGGGGCAGCAGGCCGGCGAACTGCAGGTGGAAGACGCTGAAAATGAAGGCGCCGATCCAGATGGCCGCCACCGGTTTCCCGCTGCCTCTTTCCAGTTCCTGCTGGAGGATGCCCCGGAAGGCCAGCTCTTCCCCAATGGCCGGCAATACGGCTATGACCAATACGGTAAAGGCCATCTCCCAGGGGCTGTCCATAACCAGCAGCCCCCCGATCAGCCGGCCGGCCGAGGACTCCATCTCCGAGGCCCAGCCGGGCAGCGGAAGTTGCCGGTTGAGCCAGTAGGCAAACTGGGAAAGCACGAATACCCCCAACAGGAAAAAGATGCCTGCGGTAAAAACATTAAGCGAAGGGGCCCGGCCCATCCTCAAATAGGAAACCCACCGCCGCCGGTGCAGCAAAAAGGCCAGCAACAGAGCGGGAACAGTAAAGGTGAAAAGATGGGAAAGAAGGTTAGTTGCCCGCAGGAAGTTGCGCTCCGCCGGCGCGCTGTCCCGCCCGAAATCCTGAATAACCCCGGACAAAGACAGCCCCATGCTCTGTCCCAGGAGGAAGGCCAGGCCCTGGCCGATGGCGCTGCCCAGAAGCATGAACAATACCAGCAGGAGCAGCGCCGCCATGGGCGAAAGCTCCGGGCGGAAAAGCAGGTTGGGTTCTTCGTCTCTGTCCAATGATCCTTTTTTAACGCAATTTTCTTGTTAAATTTACCGGCAAGATAATAAACTAACGGTTCAGATCAGCAGTTGTGCCGATCTGTTTGCCGTTCCAAATTTTCCGGCATGACAAAGTTAAGCGTCAATATCAATAAAGTGGCCCTGATCCGCAACTCCAGAGAGGGGAACCTGCCCAACCTGGTTCAGGTCGCCAGGGACTGCGAAGCCTATGGCGCCCAGGGCATCACCGTCCACCCCCGGCCCGACGAACGGCATGTCCGTTATTCCGATATCCCCGCCCTGCGGGAAGTGGTGACGACCGAATTCAACATCGAGGGCAACCCCACCGAAAAATTCCTCGAACTGGTGTTGGCCACCCCCCCGGCACAGTGCACCCTGGTGCCCGACCCTCCCGGCGCGCTGACCTCCAGCCAGGGCTGGAACACCCTGGCCCATAAAGCCTTCCTCACCGACGTGGTGGCCCGCCTGCAGGAAAACGGCATCCGGGTTTCCATTTTCATCGACGCCGAAGAGGCCCACGTGGAAGGGGCGAAAGCAACGGGGGCCGACCGCGTGGAATTCTATACCGGCAACTATGCCCGGGAGTTCCCGGGCAACCCCGGCCGGGCCGTGGCGCCCCATGCCCGCTGCGCCAGGCTGGCCGGCGAAACAGGCATCGGGGTCAATGCCGGGCACGACCTCAACCTCGACAACCTGCAATACTACAGGCAACAGGTGCCCGGCCTGCTGGAGGTGTCCATCGGGCATGCCCTCATCTGCGACGCGCTTTATTACGGGCTGCAGAATACGATACAGATGTATCTGCGGTTGTTAAAATAGTGGAATTGCTCTCTTTTTAAGGCATGAAGGATAGTTGGAAGCAGCGCTTTGCCCACCTCAAAGATTGATGGTGTAGGTATACCCTTGTCCTTTGCCGGAACCCGGTTTGCCTCCGGAACCTTCTTTTTTCTTTTCGATATACGAATAGGAATAGGCCACCGCCGGCGCCGTCTCCTTACCGGAGGAGGCCTTCTGTTTCGGCAGCCGGAAATGGATCTTGATATCCTTGTGGAAGAGGACTTTCACGCCCCGGGTTTTGGGCACTTCGAATTTCAGCAACCGGGCGAGCCGCCCGGCCTCCTCGTCGCACCCATAGCCCAGCCCGGAAATGACCTTTGTGTCCACCACATTTCCCCTGTGGTCGATGGAATATTTGAGCACCACCGTGCCTTCCACCTTCGCCTTCAAAGCCTCTTCCGGGTAGCGCAGGTTCTGCCCGATAAAAGCCTTCAGGGCCCGGGGGCCGCCTTCGTAGACCGGCTTTTTGATGAAGTTCTTGTCCTTCTTTTCTTTCGCCATGAGTTCTCGGGTAAGCTGGCGAACGGATTTACAAATGCCGCCGCAGCGCTCCCCGGCAGTCGCGGCATTTATAAATCCGTTCAAAAAAAATTCAAGCGCAAAATATAAAAGTTATTTACCTTTGCGGGCTAAAATCTAAAAATTATCCTTCTTTGACAAATCCTGTGGACAGTGCGTCATGTGCAAACAATGCGACGCCCCTAAGAGCATGTTTGGAGGTGGTGCTTTTGAGGCGAAAATGTCAGATTTTGGGTTCTCACGAAGGCATTTTTCCGCCCCATAGCAGCGCTACGGGGCGGAAAAATGGCAAAGTGAGGTTCCAAAA
>JAGFJD010000435.1 GCA_024102975.1 Phaeodactylibacter sp.
TTTTGGAACCTCACTTTGCCATTTTTCCGCCCCGTAGCGCTGCTATGGGGCGGAAAAATGCCTTCGTGAGAACCCAAAATCTGACATTTTCGCCTCAAAAGCACCACCTCCAAACATGCTCTTAGGGCTTTTCCCGATTTTCTCTACTCTGCCGTCATAAAAGGGATGGATATTCGGAGACGGGCAACATGTGGCTGCAGATCATTTTCGGCCCGGAAAGGTAAGTTAAAATTCCCTAGCTTTGCCCCACAAAAAACCGTCCGTCTATGAGCGAAATCCTCCTCTACCACCTCATCATCCACGAGCTGGAAAAAGAACCCGAACACCCCGAAGCCCGCCTGTTCCTGGCTGAAGCCACCACTCCTCCTGACGGCCGCGCCGGGCTGCTGCTGGAAAAGCTCAACCACACCTTTCTCCAGAAGGAAGACATCCTGCACGGCTACCTCAGCCCGCCCGGCGACGCCCTCTTTCCCGGCTACTTCCAGCACCTGGTGGACGAAAAGCTCACCGAAGAGGCCTTCATCGCCTTCAGCCGCGATACGATGGGTGCCCTGCAAGCCAACCTGCAGGGCCTCGCCGGCGCCAAAGGCGGATACCTGGTTTACGCGCTCTATGAAGTGGATCATACCCGCCTGCTGGGCATCTTCCTGGTGCGCGATACCGAAGGGCTGGCCTTCCGAAAGGAGGGAGAAGGCACCGCCGCCTTCCTGCTCGATACCGTCACTTACCTCAACACCGACCGCCTGGCCATGGCCTGCCGCATCCACATCAACCGATTTGAGGAAGGGCAGGGCCGCTACGTCGAACTCATCAAACACGCCCGCAGCCAGAAGGAAATCTCCGAGTACTTCGTCAACTGGATCGGCCTGGAGCGCCCTGAGAGCAGCAAAACGCTGACCCAGAGCTTCCTGCAGATGGTAGAAGAACTGCCCCTGCCGGTCGACGAAGCCACCGGGGAAAAGATGGAAGAGGGCCGCTTCCGCGAAAAGGTGCTCAACTTCGCCATGCAAAGCCCCCGGAAGACCATCAACCTGGAACACTTCGGGCAGGAAATGTACGGCGACCCGGACGCCACCAAGCCCTTCACCCAGGATAAAGAAGTGGGGCTGGACAACGAGTTCCGCTTCGACCGCAATACCATGAAGGGGTTCTACAACTACAAAGCCTCCGCCGAGGGCGTCTACCTTTATTTCAACCGCAACCACCTCAACCACGGGCAGGTGCGGGTGGAGGGGGATACGGTCATCATCAACTCGCCGGAACTGGCAGAACAGGTTTTGGACATACTTGGGGACAGGGGCTAAGGGCACTTTGGCCATTCTGCCATTGCAGGCGAGCAGCCCTGCTTCAGCCCCTTCTTCCCTCATTAGCCGCCGCAGCCATACTGCTGGACATTTTTTGGATACAGAGTACGCCTAGAAGACACAGAGCCACACAGAGGCTTGATTATCACCGGAAAACTTTGCGTATCTCTGTGTTGGACTCTGTGCGCTCTGTGTCCAAAACCATTTTGTCCAGTGGTGTGACAGGATGGCTTGCCGGCGGCTGCCGGTCAGTTCGGCTGGGCCGGCGGTATCGGGTTCGGCACGGCATTTTTCACCGGGGGCGTACTCTTCAGGTAAGCAAATACAGCCTTTAGGTCTTCGTCTTTAATGCCGGCATAATTGAACCAGGGCATGGGCGGCAGCAGGGGGCGCGTGCCGTCCATCCCCTTGGATTTCCCCTCGGTCAGGGCTTTGCGGAACTGCTCTTCGGTCCAGTTGCCGATGCCGGTTTCGTCGGAGGTGATGTTGGCGGCAAAGGACACGCCCCAGGGGCCGACGGCGGCCGTCAGGTCGGGGGAGAACATGGCCCAGCCGCCGGGCAGCGCCCCGCCATCCACTTCCGGAAACGGCTGGTCGCCGGGATAGCCGGACAGCATGCGCTCGGGGATAATCTCCGGCCCCTGTGGGCCCATGCGCTTGGGAGAGTGGCAGTCGTTGCACCCCATGAGGGTGACGAGGTATTCTCCCCGCTTTACCAGTTCCTCCTGCGTGGGGGCAGTATTGCCGGCAGTAGCGTCCAACGTCGCTGAAGAGGGCTCGTTGGCGCAATAGGAGAGCAGGAACATTCCGGCGATGAGCAGGACGAACAGCTTTGCTTTTTTCATTTTTTAAAGTTTAGAGGTTAGTTAAGTAGAGTTTTTACAGCCAGCCTGAAGGGTTGAAAGTGGCCGGACAACCTTGGCAGGGGGACGATCAGCACTATGGCCGGCCGGGGTTAGCTCCTTATGCCGTCCTCTCTTGGGGTTTTCATTTTTCTCCAGTACAAAATGGCCAACGCCACAAATAACAACAACAGGATAGCCTGTCCGGCCAGGTATCCTAAGCTGTATTCTGTAAGCGGTGCTGGCCTTGTTGCCAGTATTTGAACGATGTTCATCGCCAGGAGGGCAGACAATACCAGCGACAGGTAGAAAACGAATTTTTTCATAGGCGGATTCAGGAAAAACAGGAGGCATCCCGTGTTTTTGAAATACGCGAATTTGGCCTTTTTGAGGCCAAATTCGTGAGATAACAGGCCACAAGAAATCTGGGGACTCTCAGCTCTGGAAAATTACTTCGTCACCGTCGTCGTAGTCGGCGTATAGATGCCGAAAGTCAGGCCGGCGAGCAGGCCGTTGATGAAAGAATGCCGGGTGTGGATCGTATAGTCGGTCGCGCCGCCTGCCATTGCTTTCGAATCAGAGACGCTGACGGGGGCCAGGCCGCCAATGAGGTAATGGTTCCATTCGGTGACCTGCTGGCCGCCCTGGGCGCCTTTGCCCACTACGCTGGTGTAGGAATAGCAGGAAGAGAAGAGGACGGTCACGGCAACAGCTATTGCCAACACGTTAAAGTAGCGTTTAATCATTTTGAGTTGATTTTAGGTTAAGAATTATTTATGATTCCAGTTTTAAATTGCTGTGAAATCGCACTTAAAGCTACAAAGAAAGTTGAATAACTTTCTGGACAGAACCTGATATTTTCCGGACATATATTACATCTACTGCATCAGCTATTATTCCGCGCCCATTCCTGAATTTACATTTTGTCCGCCGTTCCCGGCGCACTCTGCGCCTCATATATTTGTAAAACCGCAGGACCTGTTCCGAACTCGTTTCGGAAGAACGCAGAGGGCAGCAGAGAGGGGCAGCCGCTCCGTTCTCCGGGCAGTACGTTATATGCGCAAAGCCCTGGAAAAGCATCGGCACCTTGCCTCTGCGGCACTCTGCGGCCCCTGTGGTTAAAAAAACACACGGGGCGCAGCCTTGCAGGCAGGGCGCTGCAGAGAACGACAGCACCGCTGCGCAAAATCCCTCCCTTGAGGGAGACATATTTCAGAATCAAAGCTCCAGCACCGGCGTAGCCTCCCTGGCCGGCGACTGGTTGAAGATCCGCGCATACTGCTCGTACAGCTGCGGCAGGGTGGCCTGGAACTGCCGGGGAAAAGTAAAGAACAGCGTTATGCTTACCGGTTGAGCGGGAATGGGCTTCAGGTTGATCCACCGCTCGATGGCGGCCTGGCTGAACCCGCTCACCTGCTGGAGCTTCTGCCAGATGTCGTCCGGCAGTTTGGGGAAATCGATTTCCGGATAGCTGCGCACGAAGGCTTTGGCGTATTCGTGCAGGCCGATGTTGTAGTATTGAAAAGGCTGCAGAAAGCCCGGCACGAGCTGCTCAGCCGAGAAGAGGATAACCCCGTCTTCCTCGTAAATCTCGGAAGCATGGAAGTTTTCGGGGTATTGCGGCGAGGGGAAGGGATGGGGGTAAAAGATGATATGCTCGAATTTGGGCAGCAGAAAGTCTTTTTGGCCAAAGGTGAGCTGCACGGCGCAGGACGCGGCGATGGCCCGCAGGTCTTCCGGCACGCTCTCCATGCCCTGAGGCATGAAATCGTTGGCCTCCATATAGAGGGCCACCCGCTTGCGGAACCGGCCCTGCTCGCTTTCCGCCAGCTTCTGGTAGTACGGCAGGTGCCGCGTTATGAGCATCCGGATTTTGGGCCTGAGTTCCGGCGGGTGCCGCTGGTACCACCACCAGTTGATCTGCGGGCTAAGTACATAGATCAGCGCCAGGGCGATGACAAAAGGAACAATGTAAACGCTGTAGCCCGTATCCACTTCCCAGGTGAGGTAGAGAAAGAAGAGGGCAAAGACAGCAAAAGGCAGCGACAAAATCCGTGCAGGCATAAATACATTCTTTTCGGGCGGAAAGTTAAGTATTTTCAGATAGAGGGAACAATTCCAGGCTCAATGGTTGTTATCCGCAACGTGGCGCATGCCTCTGGCGGAAGGCCGGAAAAATCTGAAAAAAACCGAACCCGCCTTGTGAAGAATGGAAAATCGGTTTATATTTGCATCCGCTTTTGAAAGGAAATGCAGACGGCTCCTGAAAGCAGGCGCCTGGAAAATAAAAATGGTGCGGTAGCTCAGTTGGTAGAGCACAGGACTGAAAATCCTGGTGTCGGCGGTTCGACTCCGCCCCGCACCACTTCACTGTTCGCTCGAACAATTGAGCAAAAAAGAGGTTAACCATTTGCCGGTTAACCTCTTTTTTTTTTCGGACGGGCTGCCTTTAGGTGGCCCGTTACCAGGATTCAACAGGTCAAGGCTAATGGCTGCCTTAAAAACAAAAAATCAGAACGCCCATGCAAACCAGGCTTCAGGTCGCAGTTCAAAAATCAGGCAGGCTCCTGGAAGGCTCGCTCCGCCTGCTCAAAGAATGCGGCATCAGGGTCGATAACGGCAAGGACCAGCTCAAGGCGTCCGCCGGAAACTTTCCCATAGATATCCTGTACCTGCGCAATTCCGATATTCCACAGTACGTAGAGGACGGAGTGGCCGACATCGGCATCATCGGCCAGAACACCGCTTTTGAAAAGCAAAAGAATATCGACACCATCCTGCCGCTGGGCTTTTCCAAATGCCGCCTGTCCATCGCTGTGCCCAAAAACACGCCCTACTCCGGCCCCGAATCCCTCAACGGCAAACGCATCGCCACCTCCTATCCCAACTCGCTGCGCCACTACCTGAAAGAACAGCGGCTGGAAGCCGAGATCCACGAAATCTCCGGCTCGGTGGAAATCGCCCCCAATATCGGCCTGGCCGACGCCATCTGCGACCTGGTCAGCAGCGGCAGCACCCTCTTCAAGAACGGCCTGGAGGAGAAAGAGGTCATCCTGAAGTCGGAAGCCTGCATCGTCGCCCACCCGCATCTCAGCAGGCAGAAGCGGGCCATTCTCGATAAGCTGGCATTCCGCATAGAAGCCGTGCTCAAAGCGCGCAACAACAAGTATATCCTCATGAACGCTCCCGAGGAAAAAGTTAAAGACATCATCCGGATACTGCCGGGGATGAAGAGCCCTACCGTGATGCCGCTGGCAGAAGAAGGCTGGAGTTCTATCCACACCGTGATTGAGGAGAGCCATTTCTGGGACATCATCGACCAGCTGCGAGCCGCCGGCGCTCAGGGAATCCTCGTAGTGCCGATCGAAAAAATGATCGTTTAAACAGCTGCCATGAAATTGTACAACCATCCCGATAAGGCGAACTGGCCGGCCATCCTGCAGCGGCCTGTTTTGGAAGCGAAAAACCTGGAAGCCACCGTACAGGCTGTGCTCGATGACGTGCAGCGGAGGGGCGACGCCGCCCTGCGCGCCTACACCGAGCGCTTCGACGGCGTAAAACTTACTGAACTACAGGTGAGCCCCGCCGAGCTGGAGAAGGCTGAGGGGCAGCTCCCCAAATCCCTCAAATCTTCGATACAAATGGCGAAGGCCAACATCGAAAGATTCCACAGCCGCCAGGCAGAGCCCGTGCAGGAAGTGGAAACCATGCCGGGCGTGCGCTGCTGGCGCAAAAGCGTGGCCATCGAAAAAGTCGGCCTCTACATCCCCGGCGGCACGGCACCCCTCTTTTCCACCATACTCATGCTGGGCGTGCCGGCCAGGCTGGCGGGCTGCCGGGAGATCATCCTCTGTACGCCGCCCCGGAAAGACGGCAGCGTACACCCCGCCATCCTGTTCACCGCCAACCTGGTGGGCGCCACCCGCATCTTCAAGGCCGGCGGCGCGCAGGCAGTGGCGGCTATGGCTTTCGGCACCGAAACGGTACCTGCCGTATACAAAATTTTCGGCCCGGGCAACCAGTATGTCACCGCCGCCAAACAGCTGGCGAGCCGCCGCGGCATCGCCATCGATATGCCGGCCGGCCCGTCGGAAGTGCTGGTCTGTGCCGACGACAGCGCCAATCCCACCTTCGTGGCTGCCGACCTGCTTTCCCAGGCCGAACACGGGGAGGACAGCCAGGTGGTGCTGGTGGCCTTCTCGGAAACCTTCGCCCGGCGTGTGCAGGAGGCCCTTGAGGAACAACTGGCCGGCCTGCCCCGCCGGTCCATCGCCGCCAAAGCGCTGGAGAACAGCTCCGCCATCATCGTCCGCAACCGGCAGGAAGCAGTAGAACTGATCAATGCCTACGCCCCCGAACACCTCATTCTCTCAGTAGAGGACGCCGAAGGCATGGGCGAGCAGATACTCAACGCCGGCTCCATCTTTCTGGGCAACTATACGCCCGAATCCGTCGGAGACTACGCCTCCGGCACCAACCACACCCTGCCGACCAACGGCTATGCCCGCATGTACAGCGGCGTGTCGCTGGACAGCTTCGTCAAAAAGATCACCTTCCAGCGGCTGACGCGGGAGGGATTGCAGGCCCTGGGCCCGGCGGTGGAAGCCATGGCGGAAGCAGAGGAGTTGGCAGGGCATAAGCGGGCGGTGGAGATTCGGCTGCGAGAAGGTCGATAGGTTTTTATTGGTTGTTTGTTGTTCGTTGTTTGTTGTCTGTTCGGCAACCCGGCCCCCCGGCAACGAACAACAAATAACAAACAACGAACAACGAACAACATGAGCATACAACACCTCGTCCGCTCCAACATCCGCCGCCTCACCCCCTACTCCTCGGCCCGCAGCGAGTACAAGGGCAGGGCCGACATTTTTCTGGATGCGAACGAAAACCCTTTTGATACGGGCTATAACCGCTATCCGGACCCCCTGCAATGGAAAGTGAAGGAAAAGATCGCAGAGCTGAAGGGCGTCGCCCCGGAAAAAATCTTCCTGGGCAACGGCAGCGACGAGGCGATCGACCTGCTGATCCGCATCTTTTGCGAGCCTAAGGAAGATCACATCATCATCCTGTCCCCCACTTATGGCATGTACCGGGTATCGGCGGACATTGCGGATGTGGCGGTGCGGGAAGTGCCGCTGGGCGCCCGCTTTCAGCCGGATGTGGACGCCGTCCTGAATGCGGCCGATACGCATTCCCGGCTGTTGTTCCTCTGCAGCCCCAACAACCCAACGGGCAACAGCTTTTCTCTGGAAGCGATCGGCCGGCTGGCGGGCGCCTTTCCGGGCATCACGGTGGTGGACGAGGCCTATATCGACTTCTCCGCTCAGCCAAGCAGCCTCACCCTGCTGGACCAGTATCCCCGCCTGGTGGTGATGCAGACCTTTTCGAAGGCCTGGGGCCTGGCCGGCATCCGCCTGGGCATGGCCTTCGCCTCCGAAGAGATCATCGGGCTGTTCAATAAGGTGAAGCCGCCCTACAACGTCAACCAGCTCACCCAGGAGGCCGTGCTCAAAGCTCTGGACAACCCCGGGCAGCACCGGCAGTGGGTGCAGAGCCTCCTGGGGCAGCGCACCCTGCTGGCGCAGTACCTGGGCGGGCTGGATTTCGTTGAGCGCATCTACCCCTCCGACGCTAATTTCCTGCTGGTGAAGGTCAGGAATCCCCGCCGCGTTTATGACTTCCTGGCAGGACGCGGCATCATCGTGCGCGACCGCTCGCGGGTGGCGCTCTGTGAAGGCTGCCTGCGCATCACCATTGGCACGCCGGAGGAGAACGAGCAGCTGTTCCGGGCACTTTTGGAGTTTTGAGCCGCAGTGTTCCGAAGGCGGAAAGCGGAAGGGGGAAAGCAAACGAAAAAGAGGGAGTCATTACAAGCATGATGACTACAAAAGCAATCATTACTTAAATAACGATTATGTTTGTAACGGTTTCGTTTGCCGCTTTGCTTCTCCCCGATCAATCAATATTACCCCGTGTTTGTCGAAGAGGGCAATCTATCAACTAAGCTTGTCAAAGAGGAATCAATCAACACCTCCCCCTTCAGCCGGGGCAAAATCAACCAATCAACGAACAACATGAAACGCTTACTCATCCTCGACCGCGACGGTACCCTCATCCTGGAGCCGGAAGATTACCAGGTCGACAGCCTGGAGAAACTGGAGTTTTATCCTAAAGTATTCCAGTACCTCTCCCGTATCGCCCGGGAGCTGGACTTCGGGCTGCTCATGATCACCAACCAGGACGGACTGGGGACGGACGCCTTCCCGGAAGACACCTTCTGGCCAGCTCACAACAAAGTGATGAAAGCATTCGAAAACGAGGGAGTCATCTTCAAAGACGTCCTCATCGACCCCTCCTTCCCACACGAAAATTCGCCGAACCGCAAGCCGCGCACCGGCCTGATGAAGCCCTATATGAACGGGGAATACGACCTGGCCAACTCCTTCGTGGTCGGCGACCGGCTGACCGACATCGAGCTGGCCAAAAACCTGGGCGCCAAAGCCATTTGGCTGAATACCGACCCTGAACTCGGCTCGGACGAGTTGGAAGGCAAAGCAGAAGAACTGGCGGAAGTGATCGTCCTGACGACTACGGATTGGGGCGAGGTATACCGCTTCCTGAAGCTGGGGCATCGCACTGCCCGCATCCGCCGCACCACCAAAGAGACCGACATTTCCATCTACCTCAACCTCGATGGCACAGGGCGCTCCGACAACCAAACTGGCCTGGGCTTCTTCGACCACATGCTCGACCAACTGGCCAAACACTCGGGTGCTGACCTGGAGGTGAAAGTGGCCGGCGACCTGCACATCGACGAACACCACACCATCGAGGATACCGCCCTGGCCCTCGGCGAGGCCTTTGCCCGGGCAGTGGGCGACAAGCGCGGCATGGAGCGCTACGGCTTCTGCCTGCCTATGGACGACTGCCTGGCCCAGGTGGCCATCGACTTCGGAGGCCGCCCCTGGCTGGTCTGGGAGGCGGAGTTCAACCGCGAAAAGATCGGCGAGATGCCGACCGAGATGTTCTTCCACTTCTTCAAATCCTTCAGCGACGCCGCTAAATGTAACCTCAACATCAAAGCCGAGGGAAAGAACGAACACCACAAGATCGAAGCCATCTTCAAGGCGCTGGCCCGCGCCATCAAAATGGCCAGGCGGCGGGATGTGGAAGACGGGGAGTTGCCGAGTACGAAGGGAGTGCTGTAGGGAGTTTGCATTCGTGCCTATGTGCATTTGGGGTGATGGACTGAATGGTTAGATGGTTATATTGTTAGCCTGAGGAGAGCAAGGGATAGTGTTATACCGTTGCGTTGGCTTGGCGGGAGGGGACTATATGCAATTTTTACCAGGCCGACTGGACGGGAGCGTTCAAAAACTGTATCAACCCGAATTTCCCTAACCGCAGGAAGGGCACACACTACTGGACAAGATGATTTTGGACACAGAGCGCACTGATTCCAACACAGAGGCGCGCAAAGTTTTTCCGTTGATAATCCAGTCTCTGTGTGGCTCTGTGTCTTCTCGGCGTACTCTGTGTCCAGAAAATGTCCAGCAGTATGGGAAGGGCAGATAACCGCAGAGTAAGACATTGACCTACAGCCTCTTGCGCTCTCTAAGGTTCTCTGCGCCCCATGCGGTTCAAAACAAAAAAACACAGCAGGCTGAACAGTCCCGACGGACCTGAAACCTCCCGGCCCAAGAGGGGTACAATTTAGCATCGCGCCCAAAACACCTGGATAAACTGCCCTTAACCATCCAGCAATCCCCCCTTGAGCAACTCCCCTTTTTCCTTAACTTGTGAAGCCTGTACAAAAACATCAACCACAGATATGGAAACGGCAGTAGAAAAGCGATATACCCTGGAAGAATACCTGAAGATGGAATACCATGCCAAAACCCGGCATTATTTCTACAACGGAAAAGTTGCGCCTATGCCCTATGCCTCTGACAGCCACGGTTCAATTGTCGCCAATTTGATGCGTGAAATTGGCGTGCATGTGAAGAAAACTACTTTTCGGGTATACCCCAGCGACCGCATGCTCTACGTGCCGGAGTGCCGCCTCAATTATTATCCGGATGTGATGGTGGTGAAAGGAGAGCCGGTTTTCCATCGGCATACGAAAAAAATGTTTGCATCGCTGAACCCCTACGTTCTGATAGAAGTGCTTTCCGACAGCACCGAAGAAGACGGCCGGATCGACAAATGGCAATGCTACAGAAAAATATCCGGCCTGCAGCAATACTTTATGGTCGCCCGGGATCGCGTATACATTGATTTTTATAACCGCATCGACGAAACCCGGTGGGAGAACAGCTATGTGGACCAGATGGATCAGGAGGTGGAAATCGCCGGTTTCCGGGTTAAAGTAGAAGATATTTACCTCAACGTGGCCTTGGAAAAACCGGAAAAGAAGGCTGATCTTTGAATATAGCCTCCTTTCGGGCGTTGTTCACAATTCATTGGCTGCCAACGATTGGCAACAACGAACAACGCTCAACAGGCAACGGCCAACCTGGCCGACGCCAGCTTTCTATCTTTCAGCGAAGTAAAAGACAATCAGCCAACATGCCAATCGCCATCATCGATTACAACGCCGGCAACGTGCAATCCGTCCGTTTCGCCCTGGAGCGCCTGGGCGCAGAAGCTGTCCTGACCGGCGACCACCAAACCATCCGCTCGGCGGACAAGGTGATCTTCCCCGGCGTGGGGGAGGCCAACACCACCATGGCCTACCTGCGCGAGCGGGGCCTGGATGCGCTCATCCGCAGCCTCACCCAGCCGGTACTGGGCATCTGCCTGGGCATGCAGCTGCTCTGCGAACATTCCGAAGAGAACGACACCCCCTGCCTGGGCATCATCCCGCAGAAGGTAGTGCGCTTCCGGCCGGCAAAGGGGGAAAAAGTGCCCCATATAGGCTGGAACAGCATCCGCAGCCTGAAAAACGGGGTTTTTACGCCGGATCAGGAAGGGGATTATGTTTACTTCGTCCACAGCTATTACGCCGAAGTGGGGCCCTATACCACCGCTACCACGGATTACATCCTGCCCTTCAGCTCCGGCCTGCGGAAGGACAACTTCTACGCCACGCAGTTCCATCCGGAAAAGTCGGGCAAAGCGGGAGAGGCGGTATTGAGAAACTTCCTGGGGTTATAGCAGAACTGTTATTGGTTATTTGCCGTTTCTCCCCAGAGTCACCATAAGAATAAGCGGATAACCCAGCGAACTGCGGGGGGGCAGTGACGGTTAAAAAATCCCGCTCCGGCGAGTACTTTTCAAAGCGGGATTTTTTAATCGCAGCTTAAAGCGCAGTCACTTTCAGTTCGATCTGGTAGTCTTCTTTTTCGATCGTTTCAGTAGACACCGGATAGGGGGCGACGTCGAGCAGTTCGAAGATGAAGTTGTCGACAGTGTCGCTCGCCAGTTCGCCGTGCCCGGCCCGCCAGGTCAGCTCAATGGTGTCGCGGCCTTCCGCTAAATCCAGGTTCAACTGTACGCGGGCCTGTCCTTCCCACACGCACTCCACGTCGCTGGGGCAGCGGGAATCTTCCAGCACGTCGGCAAAGTGAACCGAGAGGTTGCAGCAGGTGCAATGTCCGGTTTCATCGAAATCCAGCTCGAAGCTTTGGCCCAGCTGAAAATCAAGCGGATTCCTGTTCTCGCTTTTTTCGCAGGCAAAACTGAATGCGACGAGGAAAACGAATGCAAATAATTTTGAGGTCTTCATAGGTTGACTTTATTGAAGGCCGTTGGCCCGGGTTTATCGGGTTGGGTGTTTTTAGCATAATTTGTATATCCCTTTTTCACGGCAGTTCCTCCACCATCAGCCTGATCCGGTAATCCTGCTTTTTGATGGTTTGTCCTTCCCGAGGGTGCGGGGAGACATTCATCAGGCTGATCGCGTAACCGCCGACAGTGTCGCGGTCGAACGAACTGCGGCTGGCCTGAAAA
>JAGFJD010000459.1 GCA_024102975.1 Phaeodactylibacter sp.
TAGTCAACTGGTTTTCGCAACAGGGCTTCAGCCCCGTCAGCATAATGCAAATCCTCTTTTCCCTGATGATCAGCATCCTGTTCATACAATCCGGGCTGGACAAGGTGTTCAACTGGCAGGGGGAGCGGGATTTCTACAAAAGCCACTTAAAAGACAGCATCCTCGACGGCACGGTCCCTTTCCTGATGCCAGTCATCACCATTTCGGAGCTGGCGGCGGGTTTCCTCTCCGGTGCCGGGCTGGTGGCCTTGCTCTTTACCGGGCAAACGGGTATTGGCCTGCTGGGGATGCTGCTGGCCTGCCTGTCCATCATCCAGCTGTTTTCTGGGCAGCGGGTGGCCAAGGATTACAACGGAGCCGCCGTGCTCGTGCCCTACTTCCTGATGGCGGCTGCCGGGGCGTACTTTTTTATGTTGTAATCGGAATGGGGCTCTAAATGAGCGCACAACGCCTGCTTTTCCGCCTTCGGCCTTCGACGTCGGAACGTCCAGTAGTATGGCGCCTTACCTCAACTCCGTCAGCGCCAACACCAGGAACAAAAGCAGCGTTGCGGCCAGCAGCGCATTGGCCAGCCAGCCGTTCCTGAGTTCCTTCAACCACTTATCCTGGTTGTTCATATAAAGCAGCAGCGCCGCGAGGAAAGGCATGAAGAAAGCCCCCGTCACGGCATACAGTATCCCCCCCCAGGCCGGCCGGCCAAAAACGGCCAGCAGCAGGGGAGGGATAGCCAGGAAGGCGAGGAACAGGCGATAGGCCGTCGAACGGGGGCCAACCTCTGCCTTGCCGGGCGTTTTACTCCTGTGGTTGCGGTATGTTTCCACAAAATCGGCAAACAGGTAAGGCACTCCGTCCCATACCCCCAGCATGGAGGAAAAGACGGCGCCCCAGAAACCGATCATGAACGCCCAGCGTCCGAATTCGCCCGATCCTTCCGCGAGCCGGCCGGCGATGCTCAGGATCATGTTGTATCCTTCTACCTGTCCCGGCTGCACTCCGGCAGCAATGATGATGATGGCCACGCCGAACAGGCTGGTCAGCAGGTATGCGGCGCCCAGGTCGATGCGCGTGTGGCGGAGGAAAGCCGTTCCCCGCCACTTTTTTTCCTGGAGCCAGTAGGAATAACACAGCAACGTGACGCTGCCCCCTACGCCGCCAATGATGCCCAGCACCAGCAAAACCCCCTCGCTCTGCGCCGGCACCCTCGGCAGGAACAGGGAAAGGGCTGCCTCTCCCCAGTCGGCACTCACCTGGGCGGCGCTGGCTACCACCACGCAGAACATCAGCCCGATGAAGAACTTCATCAGGTTCTCGATGGCCTGATAGCGCCCCCGCAAAACGAGGGCGGCGGCAATCAGGCTGTGGATGGCGCCCCAGGCTGCTACCGAAGGCCGCGCTTCCGGGAAAAGAGGAAAAAGGGTATGGGCAGCCAGCCCGCAGAAAGAGATCAAAGCGCCGGCCACCACAAAGGACCACAGCAATAAATAAATGAAAAAATAAAGGGAGACGGCCCGGGGCAGCTTCCGGACCCACCCCTCCAGCAGAGTCGTTTCAGTGGCCAGCTGCCACCGGGCGATGCCTTCATTGAGGACAAACTTGAGCAGCCCGCCCAGCAGGGCTGCCCACAGGATGATAACGCCGTAACGCGCCCCGGCAACCGAGGCGGCGATCAGGTCGCCGGCGCCTACGCCGGTAGCGGCCACTACAAAACCCGGGCCGAGGTAGCGGAAAAAAGAGGCTGGTTTTTTCATCATACAAAGATAGCAGGTACTTCTGCACCTGCTATCCTGAAGAATGCAAATCCTAAGGATATTGGAGGGCGATACCGGTTTTAAGGCGAGACAAGTTCAGAAACTTGTCACGCCTCACATTATTTCCCCCCACTCAGTTCATTGATCTTGTATTTGGCGCGCTCGTTGTACTTCGCGTCCTTGACCATCTTGTAGGCCTCTACAGCAGCCTCAGCCTGGCCAAGGGCTTCCAGGCTCTCCGCCTTGGCCATGTAGTACTTGCTGGCGTCGCCTTCGCCGGCCAGCTCTATGGCCTTATCCGCGTGTTCCACAGCTTTTTCCGCGTTGCCTTTTTCCTTCAGCGCATGTGCCAGGTAGTAGTGTGCCTCCGGGCTCTCCCTTTTTTCCAAAAAGGCCGTAGCGTACTCGATGGTAGCTTCCCACTTCTTGTCGCCCCAGGCTATGGCGACAATATTTTCCGCCTTGCTGTACATCTTTTCTGCCTTGTCCTCCTTTTTGGACTTCAGGCAAACATCCCCGGCGTCAATGTAGGCGCTTACCGATTTGGCAGCCTGATCAAGGCCTTCCAACGCCTGGGCGCGGCCGATATAATTGGCATAGAAACCAGGAGAGAAGGCAATGCCTTTGTCGTAGGTAGCCAGAGCGGCTTCAAACTCGTCCGATTTGCGCTGGTCGTTGCCCACATAGTAAGCGGCAATGGCACCGTTGCGCTTGGCCAGTTTGACCACCTCGGCGTCCGCTTCCGGGTCGGCGGCCTCAATGGCTTGCTCCATCAGGGGGAGCGCTTCGGCATAATTCTTGGCCTTGATCTGCTCCAGCCCCGTATTGTAAAGGCTGGCGGCAGATTCCTGGGCGCTGAGCGCCAGAGAGAATCCTGAAATTAATACGACGGTAGTCAGATAGTTTAAATGTTTCACGGTTTATCAGAAGTTTTGGTTAAACAAAGAGATGCAAAAATATTATTCCTTACAGAAAATGAAAAATAACTCCCGGTTTTGGTTGGGTACAGGACGAAAGAAAATTGTTTGCATGCAGAATAATTAATCGGAGGCGAAGGGAAAAGGTTGACGGGAGGGCAGGAGAAGGGGGAGATTGGTTACTGGTTGTAGCCAGATGTGATTTTTGTATGGAGAGAACGCCGGAAACCGGAGTTGGCGGTTATTTGCCGGGAAGGCCCCGGGTTCCCTGACATCAAGCAACGGACATCAAGCAACAAACCCGGCCTGGATGGATAACCGATTATCCCTCTTTCTCATGTCCTCCGTCACATCACAGTATTGTTGGTTGCCGGGGCCTCCGCCGGGCGCTTCCGCTTCCACCTCTTGTGCGTCCACAACCAGTACTGGGGTGCCCGCCGGATATCTCCTTCGAGGATTCGGGTATGCTTCTCAGTGATCGCGCCGTAGGGGGCGGATGCCGGATGTGCCTCAACGACTTCGAATTCCATTTCGTAATAACCCCGGCGCATCTTGTGGACGTGCCCGAAGACAACCGGATAGTTGTATTCCCGGGCGTATTTCTCCGTGCCGAAGAGCACGGCGGTGTCCTGGTTGAGAAACCGGGTCCAGTATACGTTGATGTTGTTGGAGGGCGACTGGTCGGTGGCCAGCAGGGGAGCGGTCAGCCGGTGGGTGTTTTCGGCGAAAAAAGCCTTGGTTTCCGACTTTGGGACCAGCTCCAGGCCGAATTGGGCACGGGATTGCCGCAGCTTCTGGTCGAGAAATGCATTGCCGAGCGGCTTGTAGATGCCTACCGCCTGGTGGGATGCCTGCGCGTCGAAGGCCACCGCTGCCAGTTCCCAGTTGCTGTAGTGCCCGGCGGCAATGATGATGCTTTTTCCCTGCCGGTAGAACTGCTCCACCAACTCCGGGTTGCGGATCCGGCAACGCTTTACCAGCTCCCCTTTTGAAATGCTGAAGATGCGGACAAACTCCAGGAACATGTCGCATATATGCCGGTAAAACTTCCGGGCAATGGCTTCTGTCTCCTTCGGGCCTTTTTCGGGAAACGCGTTGCGCAAATTCGAAAAGACGACCTTCCGCCGGTACCGCAATATGTAGTACAGCACAAAGAATACGAGGTCCGACAACAGGTAAGACGCCCTTAGCGGAACGAGCGACAAAGGTTTGATAAAGAGATAGTAGACGATATAGCCCATGTGCTTGCTTGTTTCTTGCGGGCCCTAAGGTAGGCAGGATTTGCAGGATTGGCAAGCTGTGGGCAGGGAACCGTAAAACGAAACGGCCCGGATGCCCGGAGGAAAGCGGGCCGTTTCGTTTGGAAACTATTGCTTATCCGCCGTCAGCTTCAGTTCCGGCGTTTCTGCCTTCACGCCAGTCACCTTTCCGCCTTCGGTTTGGAACTGTAGCTGTACTTCGCCGTCTGTGCTGGTAAATGCCGTTTCGCTTTTCGGGATCAGGTAGAACCGCGCGCTGACTGCCGGCACGTCCATGAACAAAATCCCGTCCCTTCGGCTGATGGTAGCGGTGGCCGGAAATTCATTGAACTGATATGTTCCGGTAATATCCTCCGGAACGGCAAATTCCGCATAGCGCTGTTTGAGGCCGGGATAGAAGTTGTTGAGCGGGTCTTCGTCGGGAATGTCGGCATTAACGGTAATGGCGCTGACGGCTTTCGCGTTTGGGATGGCCAGCTCGTAGGTATCGCCTTCGCGCCAGACAGAGGCTTTGGCGTCCATTTTTTCGATCGTACCGTCCTTGTATTCCACCCTGACAGTTAGCGGTACCGGCCGGTTGCCTGTTTTTATTACCCGGAGCTTTCCTTTTTTCAATGACTTCACTTCAACATCGGCAGTGCCAAAGGAGAAGAACCAGGGGTTCCACAACCAGGCCAGGTCCTGGCCGGAAACATTTTCAAAAGTATAGAAAAAATCGTAAGGCGTCGGCGACTTTTCCGCCCAGCGGCGGATGTATTCGCGGTAGCATTTCAGGAAAGTTTCCTCGCCCAGGTGTTGGTGGAGCATGGCGTAAAAGAAGGCGGGCAGGGGATAGGAGGCGTAGCCGTAATTGCTGCGGTCCATAAACTGGGTCGAGGTGATGAGGGGCAGGTCGCTGACAGTGCCCAGGTTGCCCTGCACCTGTGCGGCGAAGTCCGCGAAGTTGAAACCTTCCCTTCCCCGGAAATAACGCCCGATGACTACGTCAGTGACGTAACTTGCCCACCCCTCGTCCATCCAGGCGAAGCGCTTCTCGTTGGTGCGTACGTACATAGGAAAGTAGGTATGGAACATTTCATGGACGGTGACGCCCAGCCCGGGGTTGCCGTTGTTGGCCATCATGGGGTATTCCATGCCGCCGCCGCCCTCCGCGATGAAGGTGGTAAATTCCGGGTAGGGGTAGGGGATGCCCGGCACGTCCTCGGAGAAGTGTTTCATCATCTTTTGCTGGTTGGCGGTCACCTGCTGGCAATTGGGCGCGTTGTCCAGGGCGTAAAAGCTGTTGACCAATACGTTCCTGCCGGACACCTCCTGCGCGGCGGCGTCCCAGCAGTAATGGTCGCTCAGGCAAAAGGCGAAATCGGAGACGCGCTCCGCTTTGTAATGCCAGGTTCCGGATCGGTTTTCATAACCGCCTTCCAAATCTTCCGGCCCAACGACAGAGACGGTCTCTGCAGCGCGCTTTGCCTTTTCATAGCGTTGGAAAACTTCGGGCGGCAGCACCTCTCTGGCATTCTGCAAAACGCCCGTTGAAAGCACAGTAAAGTTTTTCGGAACGGTGATTTTTACATCGTAATTGCCCAGGTTGTTGTAGAATTCCGTGCTGAAGTCATAAGCCAGCTCGTCCCATCCGAACAGGTCGTCGTAAACAGCGATCTGCGGATACCAGTAAGCCATAAAAAAGGAAGTGCTGTCGTAAGCGCCGGTGCGTATGGTCGTTTCAGGAACGTACTGCGCCCAGTCTATCTCCAGGGTCAGTTTGCCGCCGGGTGCCAGGCCTTCCTTAAGGCGTACCGTCATGTTGGTGCCGTCTTTAGTGACGCCCTGGCCGCGTTCGAGGCTGTATTCCTGCCCATCGATAACCAGCCGGGTGATCTCGACGCCCTCGGTAAGGTCGTCCGGGTTCACCCGGTAGGCGCGGGCATTGGCCTTGCGGAAAGCGTCGTGGTACAGGCGCAGGACGATGCGGTCAAGCCCCTCGGGGCTGTTGTTGTAATATACTGCCGTTTCTGAGCCGGCGATCTTCTTTTCTTCCGGAAAGACTTCTACTTCGATGTTGTAGTCTACCGTGTTGTGCCAGTATTTGGGGCCTGGCCTGCCGTCCATGGAGCGGGTGCCGTTATCATAGGCCTGCCGGATTTCCCGGGGCATGAAAAAGCGGGTTTCCTGAGCGGCCAGGGGCAGCAGGCAGGCAAAAAGGAAAAGAAACAGCAGGGTGATGGAGGTCGCTTTCATAAGCTCGCTTAAATTTTGTTGAAAAAGAAAGATAGGCAAAAAAAGCTGCTTCAGGCAGGTTATATACTATTGGGCCGGACTGTTCGATGAACGGTAGTTTTTTGTCTGCCAAAAGCTGTTTTGGAGAGTGTTTTTGCCCGAAGATGTTCGCGCATACCTGGAACAGCGTGCGACGCCAGGGGCAGTTTTCTTGTCTAATGGCCATATTTCCCTGCGGGCCGCGCAGGGTTTTTGAACATCGAATTTTTACAATATGAAAAAGAACATCAAATCCAACATCGTCATTTTCACCGTTTGCCTGGCCTCAATGGCCAATTTGCCGGCTATTGCCCAGCAATCAAAAACCAATTCTCTGTTGGGAACCACCGACATCCCCGCTTACATCCAGGAGGTGCCGATGCTGCCTGCCACCCTGGAGGAAGCTTCTTTCCGGGCATACGGCAGCGATTACCTGCAGCCCGACCACCAGTCGATGGACAATTTCTACAAGCCGGCGGAAGATAAAATCCGCCTGGTACAGCAGCGCTATGAAGACTATTGCAAGGAAAAGTATGGCAACGCTGCCCCCGACATGGAGGCCATGAAACAGGACATAAACCGCAACCCCATAGTGAAGGGAATGGGCGGCGTGGACGCCGTCCAGGGCATGAGCCGGGAACAGGCTAAAGAAGCCGCCACCCAGGCCGCTGACCAATACATAGCGGACCCCTTCGCCGCCAACGGCATCAACTCCCCCGGAATGACGGCCCTGTACCAGAAAATGATGAGCGACCCGGCCTATGCCAGGCGCTTTGAAAAAATGAGCGAGCAGGAGCGAATGGCAGAATTGCGGAAATATATGGCCAATGACCCTACAGTGGCCAATACGCCGGAGCGGGCACAGCAGGCCAGCAGACAGATGGACCACAGGGACAAAGTGACAAACTCCATGGAGATCAACCAAAAGCTGACAGAAATGTCCCGGGAAATGTATACTGTGGTGAACGAATACGGCGAAAGGCTCCAGGCCATAGACAACCAGCCCGGCAACCACGCTGAAATTGATGCTGACTTTAACCGGAAATACAACGACCTGCCCGAAATCATCGCCGGCGAAGCAGGCCGCCAGAAAGACCCCGAACTGGAGAAAAAGCTGCGGACAGAGACCGCCGCCCGGCACCGGGAATTCGCTGCTGCCTGCCTCAAAAAGTATATCCCCTTGCTCGACGAGCTAAAAGCGCAATACGTCCGGATCGCCGATTCCTATATGCAGTTTATCGCTGCCAACGGGCACCGCGTTAACGGCGACCCGGCAGGCTTGTACGACGGCACGAACACCGAGCTTGCCCTCGCCAATTTCGAATCCTCCCTCCTCGGTTCAGGGCTGGATATCATCAGGCAGGCCCGCCAACTTACCCGGAACACGGCAACCTGGGAGCAAAATTACCAGGAGGTGATGCGGAGCTACGGGAGAAACAATTGATGTGCGATGTGCGATGTGCGATTTTGATGTTCCCGGCGGAGCCAAAATCGCACATCGCACATCCTGTTTTCTGCCCTTCACAAAGCCAGGATTTCCGCCATCCGGATCAGTTCCTTATCCGGCTTTTTGGGTTTGACGATGGCTTCTTTCAGGGGGGTGAACTTCACTTTGTTGTTGACCAACCCGACCATGACGTTCTCCCTGCCTTCCAGCAGGCCTTCTACGGCGTGGAAGCCAAGCCGGCTGGCCAGCACCCGGTCCATGGCCGTCGGGGAGCCGCCCCGCTGAAGGTGGCCGATGATGGCTACCTTGGTGTCGTAAAAATCGAATTGCTCTTTGACCATCCTGGCGATATCCTGGGCGCTGCCGGTCTCATTCCCTTCCGCCACGATGATGACGCTGAACAGCTTCTTGCGGCGCGCGCCTTTTTTCAGGGTATCGACCAGGGCGTCGATCGGAGTGCTGGACTCCGGGATGATCACGCTTCCGGCACCGCTGCCAATGCTTGTATTCAGGGCGATATAGCCGGAATGCCGGCCCATGACCTCGACAAAGAAGAGGCGGTTGTGGGAGTCTGCCGTATCCCTGATCTTGTCGACCGCATCGATGGCAGTATTGACCGCTGTATCGAAGCCGATGGTGAAGTCGGTGCCAAACAGGTCGTTGTCGATGGTGCCCGGGATGCCGATGAACGGGATGTCGTATTCTTCGGCAAAAATATCGGCGCCGGTGAAGGTGCCGTTGCCGCCGATAGCGACACAGGCGTCGATGTCGAAGGCGAGCAGGGATTCGTAGGCGGCCTTGCGCCCCTCTTCGGTCCGGAACCGTTCGCTGCGGGCCGTTTTCAGGATGGTGCCGCCCCGGTGGATGATGTTGCCTACATCGCCGCGCTCGAGGCGTTCCAGGTCCCCGTCGATCATGCCCTCATATCCGCGGAATATCCCGTATACGTGCAGGTCGTGGAAAGAAGCGTTCCTGACTACCGCCCGCAGGGCGGCGTTCATGCCCGGAGCATCTCCTCCGGAAGTGAAGACTGCTATGCGTTTGATCTCCTTGGTCATCAGTAATTTAGGTTTTCCCGGCGGCTGTCTGCCATAAGGCCTCAGTTGTGGGTATGGAAAGACACCAGGTTATCTATTGGCTTTTGAATGAAGGTGCCCGGCGTCATCGCGCGCTCCTCCAGCACGATCCGGATGACATCCTGAAAATAATAGGCAACGGAACCAATGAAATGGATCGGCAATGACAAGTGGTTGTCGTATTTCCTCACGTGGCGGTCGATAAACTCGGCAAAAGAGTTGTAAAGCAACCTTTGGATGAAAGGATGACCGATGTTCTGGCTCATGAATTTTGTAAATGACGCCAGATACACGTTCGGGGTTTCTTTCCCGTAAATGTGTTTCAGGATTTCTTCCTTCCCTCCCGGAATGGCTTTGTCCATCTCGCTCCGCAGGCTCCGGGGCAATTCCCGGTAAAAGTAGGCGCGTATGAGGCTCTTGCCCAGGTGGGTGCCGCTGCCCTCGTCGCCCAGCAGGTAACCCAGGTTGGTAACATTATCCGTCACGCTGACGCCGTTGTAGAGGCAGGAATTCGACCCCGTTCCGAGTATGCAGGCAATGCCGGGCTTCCTGCCGCAGGTAGCCCGGGCAGCGCCAAGCAGGTCGTGCTGGACTTCGATGTCGGCGTTATAGAATATCCTGGTCAGCGCATTGCTGACGACCCCCTTGAGCTTCTCGTCCCAACAGCCGGCACCATAATAGTATACCTTGACCGCCTTATTGGGGGTTACATCGTCGCCAAAAACTTCCTGAAGCTCCTGGTAGATTTTGTTCTCCGAATGGAATACCGGGTTAAACCCCATAGTGCTGATGGTTCGCGTCCCGGTGCTGTTGACCATCTTCCAGTCCGCTTTGGTTGACCCGCTGTCGACAATTACAATCATGATTTAATTGGGTGATGGATTGATGGCCAAAGGTAGTGTAAAATTTACACTAACTCAAGAATGGCGGCTAAAATATGCTGATAAGCGCCCCGGCACTTTAACCTTCCAGCTTCTTTACTGCCTCCCCGATCCGCCGGATGGCCTCCCGCAGCTCTGTCTCCGATGCGGCGTAGGAAATGCGGAAGCAGTTGTCGGCGCCGAATGCGGAACCGGTCACTACGGCAACGTGGGCGCTGTGCAGGATGTATTCGCAGAAATCATCGGCATTGCTGATCACCGTACGGCCGGACCGTTTCCCGAAATAACTGCTGATATCCGGGAAAATATAAAAAGCGCCCTGTGGCCGGTTGACCTTCATGCCCGGGATTTCATCCAGCAGGCCGATTACCATATCCCGGCGCTGGCGGAAGGCTTCCCGCATTTCGTGCGTGGGCGTCATGTCCGACAGCAAAGCATGAGCGGCGGCCTTTTGCCCGAAGGAAGTCGCCCCGGAAGTGAATTGCCCCTGGACTTTAGAGCAGGCGTCGGCAATCCATGCCGGGGCGCCGATGTACCCGAGGCGCCAGCCGGTCATGGCAAACCCTTTGGAGAAGCCGTTGACGGTGACCGTCCGGTCCTTTACCTCTTCGAAAGCGCCGATACTGGCGTGCTGGCCGGTGAAATTGATGTACTCATAAATTTCGTCGGAGACAATATAAATGCCTTCGTGGGCGGCGATGACCTCCGCGATGGCCTTCAGTTCTTCGTACAGGTAGACCGAGCCGGTCGGGTTGCAGGGAGAAGAGAAGAGCAACATCCTGGTCCGGGGGGTGATGGCCGCCGCCACCTGTCCGGCAGAGGCCTTGTAGTCCCGGTCAATGTCGGCGCTAACCAGCACGGGGACGCCTCCCGCCAGCTTCACGATTTCCGAGTAGGAAACCCAGTAAGGCGCCAGGATGATCACTTCATCGCCTTCGTCGAGCAGGGAAAGGCAAATGTTGGCGATGGATTGTTTGGCGCCGTTGGAAACGACGATCTGGTTTAGCCCGAAATCCAGGCCGTTGTCCCGCTTGAACTTGGTTTGGATCGCCTGGCGCAGTTCCACCAGGCCGGGCACCGGGGTGTATTTAGTGTATCCTTCGTCCAATGCTTTCTTGGCAGCCTCCTTGATATGGGCAGGGGTGTCAAAATCGGGTTCTCCCAGGCTGAGGCTGATCACGTCGTTGCCCTGGGCGGCCAGGTCGCGGGCCATCTGGGCCATTTTGATGGTAGCAGATTCTTCCATCTGCTGTATCCGCTGTGAAAGGTGTTGAATGCTAACCGTAGGCATGTCCTCTTCTTGTTTGGTGAAAAATCTGTGCCTGCAAAAGTAGGCTTTTTGCCAACCATCTGTATTCAGTAACCAAATTTTTCTATATTCGACGCCGAAAACTAAGTGATTCATGAGCAAAAAGAGAAAAGCCCCGGCAGGCAAAAGCCGGCGGAAGGAGACAGCGGCGGAGCGCCCCACAAAAGCAATCCCGAAAACGGAAACAGCCAGCCCTGAACAACTGGCACAATACAAAAAGGTTTTTAAGTTCTCGGCTTTGGGGATATTGCTCATAACCGTTGTTTTGTCTCTGTTCAGCGGGATCAATGGCGATGATGAATTCCAGAATGACTACTCTGAAAAACTGGTAGACTACTACCTGTCCTTCGGCGCCGATACGGCAGCGCTCTATATCGAAAAGGGCAATATGCATTACTACGGGGGCTTTTTCGACCTGGTTACCGGCCTGGCCAACCGGGCGCTGGGTTTCGAGAGCGTAGATATGGGCTATCACCACGTCCGCCACGTTTTCAATGCCATCATCGGAGTGCTGGCTATGCTTTTTGTCGGTTTGCTGGCCAAAGAGATCGCCGGCTGGCGCGCCGGCATTCTCGCGCTGTGGTTCATCTTCCTTTCGCCCCGTTTCCTGGGGCATTCGCTGATGAACCCCAAGGACATTCCTTTTGCCGCCGGTTTTGCCATAGCCACTTACTATATGGTGGTGTTGTTTAAAAATATGCCGAAACCCGGATGGAGGACGGCCCTGGGCGCCGCCCTGGGCATAGCCCTGGCGCTGGCCACCCGCGCCGGCGGTCTGCTTTTGTTTGGCTACCTCGGGCTTTTTGCCGCCATTGACTTTTTGCTGAAATATGGCCTGAAAGGCATTGCCCGGGAAAGCAAGGTTTTGCTGGCCTATCTTGCTTACGGGCTGGGCATTGCTGCCGCGGGTTACCTGCTGGCCATCATCACCTGGCCGGCGGCGCTGGCCGACCCTGTCGGGCACCCCCTGGCAGCGCTGACGGAATTCTCCAAGCTCGGGGTAAAAATCCGCGTATTGTTTTCCGGAGAAAACCTGCTGTCGGACGATACCGCCTGGTATTATTCTGTCCTTTGGGTCATCAAAACCGTGCCGCTGTTCACGCTGGCCGGCTTTATCGGCAGCATTTTTGTCCTGCCCACGATCTTAAAGCGCTATAATACAACAGCCGTGCTGCTGGCGTATTTCGCTACCCTCTTTCCGGTAGCTTATATCATTTACAAGGATTCTATCCTGCACGACGGCTGGAGGCACCTGATGTTCATCTACCCGAGCATGGTGGTGATCGCAGCTGTTTTCTGGGTGGTGCTGGAGAGCTTTTTCCAGAACAACAAAACCGGACGTTATGTATTGTGGGGCGTAATAGGGTTGCTGGCTGCGGACGCCGTGCTTTTTATCGTCCGGAACCCTCAGTACCCCTACGTTTATTTCAACCCGGCCGGAGGCGGCATAAAGGGCGCCTATGGCTATTACGAAACGGACTACTGGGGCGTTTCCGTCCGGCAGGCCATTGACTGGATGGAAAAGGAAGGCATCCTCAGCCCGCAGATGCAGGATACAGTGACCCTGGGCACCACCTTTTTCTACAATACCAGCCGCCTTACCCGCAACCGGTTCAACGGCAAGGTGAAGGTGAAATACGTCCGCTTCAATACCCGTTACAGCGAGCCCTGGGATTACGGGATTTTCCCGTCCCGCTATATCCGCGGGGCGCACCTGCGATCCGGCAACTGGCCCAACAGCAAAACCATACACACCGTCAGGGCCAATGGAGTGCCTCTGCTGGCCATCGAAAAGGATGAAGATAAATATGCCTACCGGGGGCAACAGGCTATGGCGGCGGGCAACCCGCAGGAGGCCATCGCCCTGCTGCAGGCAGAGGTGCAGGCCCATCCGGACAACGAGGTGGCCTGGGGAGCCCTGTCCAGCCTGTACATTAGCCTGGGACAGTATCAACAGGCCCTGGAAGCGGCTCAGCAAGCCCTGGCGGCAGCGCCGGATGTGGAAAACGCCCTGCTTTACGAGGGGCTGGCCTATCTCAACCTGGGCAGGCCGCAGGAGGCACTGGGCTCCTTCGAACGCCTCGTCCGGGTGAATGAAGAATACTACGCCGCTTATTACTATATCGGGCTGGTCTATGAATCCACTCAGAACTACCGGGCCGCCTTCGATAATGCCCAGAAAGCCATCGAGGCCAACCCGGCATTTAAACAGGCTTATGAACTGGCTGCCCGGGTTTTGCAGGCACTGGGCGACAATCAAAATGCCGCCCGTTACCGGGAAGCCGCGCAAAAGCTTTAAGTTTGTGGCCCAATATCAGAGATAGATCAATGAACTATAAACTGCTGTTCCCTACTTATCGCAACCGCTACCTCTTCATCCAGCGAAACCTCGGGCAGCTCGCCCGCGAGCGCTCCTTCGGGCGGGCCCTGAACCTGGGCGCCGGCGAAGGCGACTACGACAGCATGATCGCCGGGTATTGCGGCCAACTGGTATCCTGCGACATCAATGAGCAGGACGTCGGCTACGCGCGGGCGCTCAACGCGAAGGTGCCCAACCTGGAATACCGGGTGGAGGATGCGCTCAACCTGAGCTTTGAGGACAATACTTTTGACCTGGTCATCTCCGTGGAAGTGATCGAGCACGTCGGCCGGCCCGAACGGATGGTCGAAGAAATCCAACGCGTACTGAAACCGGACGGCCTGGCGCTTATTACTTTTCCCTCCCTGGATTTCCCCTTCACCTACGACCCCATCAACCGGCTACTCAGTTACTTTACCGATAAGAAGATTTCCCAGGGCGCTTACGCCTTCGGCCACGACTACCTCGTTTCCCAAAAGGACTTCCGGGCCTGGGCGGAAAAAAAACATTTCCGGGTAGTTCAGGAGCGGAACCTGAGCGGTTACCTCGTTGGGCTGCTGGAGATGTACTGGACGGGGATCATCCAAAGCATTTTTAAGGCTAACGCGACCAACCTTTCCGATCGGAAAGAAAAAAAACTGGCCCTCCGGCCGTCCACAAAAGGGCCTTTCCTGACAGTGCTCACCGATTTGATCATCAAAGTTGATGACGCTTTGTTCCGCCGCGCCGCCAGCTCCGTCGGAAAAGGCTTCATCATCGAGAAAAAAAGATAAACCGGCTTTCTTATGAAAGAAAAATTGCAAAAACTACAGGATAAGGCTGCCGCAGCCAGGATGGGGGGCGGGGCCGACAAGATCGAGAAGCAGCACGAAAAAGGGAAGCTCACCGCCCGGGAACGCGTCCACTTCCTGCTCGATAGCGGTTCTTTTGAAGAAATCGGCATGCTGGTCACCCACCGCAGCAGCGACTTCGGGATGGAAAAACAGCGCATCCCCGGCGATGGCGTAGTGACCGGTTACGGGACGATCGACGGGCGGCTGGTCTATGTCTTTGCGCAGGATTTCACCGTCTTCGGCGGATCCCTTTCGGAGACCCACGCCGAAAAGATCTGCAAGATAATGGACCTCGCCATGGAAAACGGCGCTCCCGTGATTGGGCTCAACGACTCGGGAGGGGCACGAATCCAGGAAGGGGTCAGCTCCCTGGGAGGATATGCCGACATCTTTTACCGCAATGTGATGGCCTCCGGCGTCATCCCGCAGATTTCTGCCATCATGGGCCCCTGCGCGGGCGGTGCGGTGTATTCTCCGGCCATGACCGACTTCACCATCATGGTAGAGCATACATCTTATATGTTCGTCACCGGGCCGAATGTGGTCAAAACGGTGACCAACGAAGAAGTGACGGCCGAAGAGCTGGGCGGCGCCAGCGCCCATTCCACCAAATCGGGGGTGACCCACCTCACTGCGGATAACGACCTCGATTGCCTGGCCAAGGTCCGGCGCTTGCTGAGCTATATGCCCCAAAACTGCGAGGGCCAGCCCGCCAAATTGCCTTCCGAACTCGGGGATGAGATCAGGATGCAACTGCGCGACATCGTTCCGGATACCGCTAACCAGCCCTATGACATGAGGGATGTGGTGGAAGGCATTGTCGATAAAGATTCCTTTATGGAAATCCATGCCAATTATGCCGAAAACCTGATCGTGGGGTTTGCCCGGATCGGGGGGCGCAGCATCGGCATTGTTGGCAACCAGCCCATCAACCTGGCCGGCGTGCTCGATGTGGACAGCTCGAAGAAAGGCGCCCGTTTTGTCCGCTTCTGCGATTGTTTTAATATCCCGCTGCTCGTCCTCGTGGACGTACCGGGCTTCCTGCCGGGTACCGACCAGGAATGGAACGGCATCATCGTCAACGGGGCGAAGCTGCTCTATGCCTTCAGCGAAGCTACCGTTCCCCGGGTAACGCTCATCACCCGAAAAGCTTATGGCGGGGCTTATGACGTGATGAACTCCAAGCACATCGGCGCGGACATGAACTTCGCCTGGCCGTCGGCAGAGATCGCCGTAATGGGGGCAAAAGGGGCCTCCGAGATCATCTTCCGCCGGGAAATCAGTGAAGCCGGCGACCCCGAGGCCATGCTCGCCGAGAAAGAAAAGGACTATCAGGAAAAGTTCGCCCATCCCTACCGGGCCGCCGGCCGCGGCTTCATCGATGAGGTGATCGACCCTAAAGATACCCGGCGCAAGCTCATCAAAGCTTTCGCTATGCTGGAAAATAAGGCGAAGAAACTGCCGAAGAAAAAACATGGGAATATTCCGCTGTGACAGGAAACGCGTAAATGTATTACCTTTTTGTAAAAATTTGCTCAAAAAACAAAGTTTATAGTTCAGGAGCATATCTACCAATCTGTGTAAAGGTGTAAAAGTGTAAAGGTGTAAATGAAGGCAGCCTGGGAACAGCCATTAGGCAACCCCGCCGCACGGACCACGTTTACACATTTACGCGCTTACACGTTTACACAACCATCCAACCCCTAAACACAAGAAAAAATGCCAGACCGCGCCCTTGAATACAACCTCATCGAGCAGCCGCAGGCGCTTGACGCCTTCTATCGGGAACACCGCAACCTTCCCTGGATGGCCTTTGATACCGAATTTGTCGGGGAGAAGCGCTTCCATACCTTGCTTTGCCTGATCCAGGTGAAGTCGGAAAAGGGGCTATTCCTGATCGACCCCATCCGGCTGAAAAACCTGGACCCTTTCCTGGACCTGGTCACCGATCCTGGCATCACCAAGATCACGCATGCGGGCGACAACGACTACCGCCTGCTGAACAACCTTCATGGCATCGTGCCGGCCAATGTGTTCGATACACAGATTGCAGCGGGATTCGTGGGGTATAGCTACCCGGTCTCTTTCCGCAAACTGGCAGAAGGCGAGCTGGACGTCCACCTGAAAAAGGGGTACGCCGTAGCCGACTGGGAGAGCCGCCCGTTTCAATCGAAGCAGTTGCGGTACGCCCTGAACGACGTCCTCTTCCTTCCGGACCTCTGGCAGGGCCTTCAGAAAAAGCTTCGCAAACAAAACCGCGCGCATTGGGCAGAGGAAGAAATGGCCCTCCTGGAAAAGGCGGAGTACTATTACAAAGACCCGCACGACGAGGCCATCAAGAGCAACCTGATGCGCTCGCTTAAAAACAGGGAACGGGCATTCCTGATCCGCCTGTTTGCCTGGCGCCGCGAGCTGGCAGAAAAGCGCGACCACTCCAAAGAGATGGTGCTGCCGGCCAAATATATCAGCCAGATCGTACGCAGCATATCTTCCGGCAGAGAAGCCTTGAAACACAACCGCCGCATCCCCGCCAAAACGGCAGAACGTTACGGCCCCATCTTCGAAGAGCTCTACAACCGCCCGGTCACCGATGAGGAAAAGGCTATCCTGAAACGCATCCCCTCCGACCACGACGACGACCCCAAGGAACAGATCATCATGGAAATGCTCTATCAGGTGATCAAATACAAGTGCCTGGAAGAGGACATCTCCATCAACATGGTGGTGCCCCGAGGCGAACTCAAAAAAATCCGCGCCGACGAAGACGACGCCCTGGAACTGCTGGCCGGCGGCTGGCGCCAGGAAATGCTCGGCGCCTACTTCCTCGACTGGCTCTCCAACGCCAACCGCATGAAGGTGGATTTGCTGGACGATAGGATTGTTATTCACCCGGAGGGGCATTGACACGTGTAGTGCGCACAATTTGAAATCGAAACACCAGGTGGTAGGATCAGGGCTTCAAAATCCTGTTCATCCTGTAAATCCTGTCCAGGGAAAAGCCACCTCCCTGAAACAAATCCTGTCCATCCTGTCTCACCTCAGCCCCCGCCGCTGCAGATTCCTTTTATACTCCGCCACGTTGTCGTTATGCCCCGGCAGCGTCCTGGCAAAGGCGTGCAGGCCCGAGCCGTCCCCTTTGGCGCAGAAGAAGATATAGTCGTGTTCTTCCGCGTTGAGCACCGCATCGATGCTGGAGATAGAAGCCATGCTGATAGGGCCCGGCGGCAGGCCGGCGTAAAGATAAGTATTGTAAGGGGAGTCGAACTTGGTGTGGTAGTGGGTTACCCGGGGCGTATCGAAATCGCGGCGGGCAAAAACGGCAGTGGGGTCGGCCTGCAGGCGCATGCCGGTGCGCAGGCGGTTGAGGTAAACGCCCGCCATGCGCGGCTTTTCCTTGTTGACAAGGGTCTCCTTTTCGACGATAGACGCCAGCGTGTAAACTTCCTGGGGCGTCATGCCCAGAGCCCCGGCTTTTTGGAGGCGGTTATCTTTCTCCCAGAAGGCATCGTGTTCTTTGGCCATGCGTTCGACAAAACCTTTGGGGCTGGTGTTCCAGAAAAACTCGTAGGTGTTGGGGATGAACAGGCTCATCACGGTCTCGGGCGTATAGCCGATGGAGGCCAGGTAATCCTCATCCTGAAAAAGAGCCTGGATGTCCGTCGAATCAGGCTCGATGAACCGGGCCGCCTTGGCAGCTACGTTCTCCGGCAGCCGCTCGTTGGTCAATACGACGTCGACCGGTGCCTGCCGGCCGCCCCGCAGGTGGCGGATAAGCTGGATGAGGCTCCAGCCTGGCTGCAGCTCGTACCGCCCCGCCCGCATGGGGTTGCGTTTGTATTTCATGCGCTCCGCCAGCAAAGTGAATGCCTGGCGGTCCTTCAATACACCTTTGCCTTCTAATATGCTTAGCACCTCTTCGTAGGAAGAATTTGTCGGAATCTGGACATAGTAATCCTTCAGCCCGGGCGGCACTGCCGGAGCGCCTACGAATTTGAAATAAATAAAGGCGCCGCTTAGAAGCAAAACCAGGGCCGATACCCCGGTAATGATGTGAATGGTTTTCATACTCATGACGCGGATTGCTGTGATTCGCTTTATGTCCTAACGCCTCCGCAAAGGAATTTTATATATGGACAGGAAGAAAACGCTTGCCCTCACGAAAGCAATAGCTCAATACTGCTCCTTGCTGCTCGGGAAATCCCGGGAGCGCACGTCTTCTATATACTGGTTCACGGCGCCCTTTATGGCGTCGAACAGGTCCAGGTAGCGGCGCAGGAACCGCGGCTGGAAATCCTTGGTGATGCCCAGCATGTCGTGAGTGACCAGCACCTGCCCGTCGACGCCGCCTCCGGCGCCAATGCCGATGACCGGTATCCAGAGTTTTTCCGCCACCTTCTTTGCCAGTTTTGCCGGTATTTTTTCCAGCACAATGGCAAAACAACCCAATTCCTGCAGCAGTTCGGCATCTTCCAGCAATTTTTGGGCTTCGGCCTCTTCTTTTGCCCGTACGGTATAGGTGCCGAATTTGTAGATGGATTGCGGAGTGAGGCCCAGGTGGCCCATGACGGGCACGCCGGCAGAGAGTATGCGTTTGATGGATTCCTGCACTTCGGCGCCGCCTTCCAGTTTGACAGCATGGGCGCCGGCCTCTTTCATAATGCGGATGGTGGAATCAAGGGCTGTTCGCGAGTTGCCCTGATAGGATCCGAACGGCAGGTCGACCACAATAAGCGCCCGCCTGACCGCACGCACTACGGAAGCGCCGTGGTAGATCATCTGATCCAGCGTGATGGGCAGCGTCGTTTCATGGCCTGCCATAACATTGGAAGCCGAATCTCCCACCAGCAATATGTCGACACCTGCCTCGTCGAGGATGCGCGCCATGGAAAAATCGTAGGCGGTCAGCATCGTGATCCTCTCGCCCCTGGATTTCATCTCCTGCAGAACGTGGGTGGTTACCCGTTTGATATCTTTGTTAACAGACATGAGCCTTGGATTTTGTGGCTGCAAGATAATTATTTTTATTACTCCGGCTAATCTGGGCCTTGGTCTCTTAAACGTCACTGCCTCAAAGCATGGAGTTGGATTTATTAAGGCAAAAATTTTACCTTTGGGGCGCTAAAAAGACAATAATGAACAAGAACCTCATTTTCACCCTGCTGTCCACAATTTTTATCTTAAGCGCCTGTTCCACTGATTTCGAGCTGGAGGCCGAATGGAAAGACATCCCCATTGTATACAGCTTCCTATCCGTCCAGGACACCGCCCACTACGTGCGGGTAGAAAAGGCTTTCCTGGAACCCGGCGGCAATGCGCTGGAAATTGCCCAGGTTGCCGATTCCATTTACTACCAGAACCTCACCGTAGAACTGGAGAACCTCACCACCAATCAAACCTTCGTCATGGAGCGGGTTGACGGAGGTGGCGAAGGCTATCCCAAAGATGAAGGCATATTTGCCAATGAGCCGAACGTATTGTATAAATTGCGCGCCAGCGAAGTCCCGTTCGGAGAGGGGGACAGCATCCGGCTGGTCCTGAACCGGGGAGATGAAGTTGAGCCTGCAACGGCCGAACTGGCTATACTTGGTGAAATAAGGACAAACCGTTTCAGCCCGCCCGAACGGATCACCCGCACTCGCTTCGGCAGTACGCTCCCAATTGCCTGGACGCCTGATGAACACGCCAGGATTTTTGATCTCCGGTTTGTTTTTCACTACCAGGAACGGCTGCCCGGCGAAACCAACTTCACTCCAAAGTCGGCGATATGGGTTGTCAGCCGCAATGTCACAGCTCCTGACAACAACGGAGATGTAATAACCTTTGATGCCGGATGGGAGAGTTTTTACCAGGCACTGGCTACTCAAATTCCGGTAATTGAAGGTGCAGAGCGCGTTGTAGGCAGTATGGACCTGGTGGTTACCGGCGCCGGCGAAGCGCTCTATCAGTTCGTCCGGGTCAGCCGCGCCAATACCGGGATTACCAGCGCGCAAAGCATACCCTCCTATTCCAACGTGGAGGGAGGGCTTGGAATCGTGACTTCGCGGTATACCGCTATGCGGCAAGGCATCGTATTTGCCGAGGAAGCGCTCGATTCTCTCCAAACCGGAATCTATACCAGAAACCTCGGTTTTGAATAGAGCCACGCAGAGAGGGAAAGGTGTGCGAATGTGTGCCGGCAGCCGGACAGAAATAATCAGATATACATATAAATAAGGAAATACATTGCTCCGGCCAGACCTGACACTCCCTGCCGTTTTGTCACCCGGCGCCTGTCCTTCCTGCCGCCTGTTGTCAGCCAATCCTGCCTTTTCAGAGTAGTTTTGTCATAACCTGGGCCTCCATTCAGGCTTGGCATACCCATTGATAGGGTAAAGGGTGGAATTATTTGGAACAAAATCTAAAATCACATAACATGGGTAAAATTATTGGGATTGACTTAGGTACAACAAACTCCTGTGTAGCCGTAATGGAGGGTAACGAACCCGTGGTTATCCCGAATGATGAAGGACGCAGAACGACGCCTTCCGTCGTTGCCTTTATGGACAACGGAGAGCGAAAGATCGGGGACCCGGCAAAACGCCAGGCCATTACGAACCCGCAACGCACGATCTCTTCGATCAAGCGCTTTATGGGCCAGCGTTTCAGTGAAATAAAAACCGAAGTGGAACGGTCCTCTTTCAAAGTGGTCAAGGGGGATAACGACACCATTCGCGTCGATATCGACGGGCGCACCTACACGCCGCAGGAAATCTCTGCTATGGTTTTGCAGAAGATGAAAAAAGTGGCGGAGGACTTTCTCGGCTCCGATATCCCGGAAGCAGTAGTCACCGTGCCTGCTTATTTTAACGACTCGCAGCGCCAGGCAACCAAGGAAGCGGGCGAGATCGCCGGCCTGAAAATCCGCCGGATCATCAACGAACCGACAGCTGCCGCCCTGGCCTACGGCCTGGACAAGCGCAATAAGGATATGACCATCGCCGTGTACGACCTCGGCGGCGGCACCTTCGATATCTCCATCCTCGAACTGGGCGAAGGCGTTTTCGAAGTGAAATCCACCAACGGGGATACGCACCTGGGCGGCGACGACTTCGACCGCGTGATCATCGACCACCTGGCCGAAAACTTCAAGCAACAGGAAGGTATCGACCTGCGCAAGGACCCCATGGCCCTCCAGCGCCTCAAAGATGCCGCCGAAAAGGCCAAGATCGAACTGTCCGCCTCTTCCGAGACAGAGATCAACCTGCCGTATATCACCGCAGTGGATGGCGTGCCCAAACACCTGGTCCTTAAACTGTCCCGCGCCAAATTTGAACAACTGGCCGACAACCTGGTGGCCCGTACGCTCGAGCCTTGCCGCAAGGCCCTGAAGGATGCCAATATGACGAATGACGACATCGACGAGGTGATCCTCGTCGGCGGCTCCACCCGCATCCCGCGCATCCAGCAGGCGGTCGAAGAATTCTTCGGCAAAAAGCCCAACAAAGGGGTTAACCCGGATGAAGTGGTGGCCGTCGGCGCCGCCATCCAGGGCGGCGTGCTGAGCGGCGACGTGCAGGATGTGCTGCTGCTCGACGTCACCCCGCTGTCCCTCGGCATTGAGACCATGGGCGGGGTTTACGACGTGATCATCGAAGCCAACTCCACCATTCCGACCAAAAAGTCCAAGGTGTACTCCACGGCTGCCGACAACCAGCCCTCAGTGGAGATTCACGTCCTGCAAGGGGAACGCCCGATGGCCCGGGACAACCGCACCGTCGGCCGGTTCATCCTCGACGGTATCCCGCCGGCCCCGCGCGGCGTCCCGCAGATCGAAGTCTCTTTCGACATCGACGCCAACGGCATCCTGCACGTCCACGCCAAGGATAAAGGCACCGGCAAGGAGCAATCTATCCGCATCGAAGCCTCGACCGGCCTCTCCAAGGAAGAAGTCGAACGCATGAAGGCGGAAGCCCAGGTCAATGCCGAAGCCGACAAGCAGGCCCGCGAACGCGTCGAAAAGCTCAACGCCGCCGATACGCTGGCCTTCCAGACGGAGAAGCAGCTGAAGGAATACGGCGAAAAGATCCCGGCGGACAAGAAAGGC
>JAGFJD010000481.1 GCA_024102975.1 Phaeodactylibacter sp.
CCAGGTCAGAGGATTGGAGGTGTTTTTCCTGGTGCCTGGAGTAGCCGAAAATCTTTTCTTTCATAACAGTACTTTTTATAGGCAGTGCCTTATTCCTGCTCCAGTTTTTCCTTGGCCTGTTGCAACAAGATTTTTTCTTTTTCAGAGATTACCGGCATCTGGATGTTCATCTTTCTCAGCGTCTCTACGATGATGTTGCCGATGGCTACCCGGCTGAACCACTTACGGTCGGCGGGAATGATGTACCAGGGAGCATGATCCGTTGATGTCCTGCTGATGGCCATCTCGTAGGCCTGCTGGTAATCGTCCCAGTAAGCGCGCTCTTCGATATCGGCGGCAGAGAATTTCCAGTTCTTTTCGGGCGTTTCGATGCGTTCCAGGAAACGCTTTTTTTGTTCTTTCTTCGACAGGTGGAGGAAAAACTTGATGATGGTGGTGCCGTTTTCCGAGATGGTCCGCTCAAAGTTGTTGATCTGCCGGTAGCGGTTTTTCCAGAACGTTTCCGTCACATCCTTTACCGAATGGATGCCTGGCAGGTTCTCCGCCAGCAAAAACTCGGGGTGAACTTTGGTGATCAGCACATTTTCGTAGTGCGAACGGTTGAAAATGCCGATCCTGCCCCGGTCGGGCAGCCTGGCGTAATGCCGCCAGAGGTAGTTGTGGTCCAGCTCCTGGGCAGATGGGTGTTTGAAGCTGTTCACGTCACAGCCCTGCGGGTTGATCCCGGACAGGACGTGCCGGATGGCACTGTCTTTCCCGGCGGCGTCCATGGCCTGGAAAATGATGAGCAGCGCCTGCCGGTTTTCGGCGTACAGGCGGTATTGCAGTTTGGACATCTGCTCAATGTCTTCCCGAAGCTGTGCCTTGGCCGCCTTCTTGTTTTTGAGGCCATCCCTGGCACCGGGGTCGTAATCATTTAGCGAAATGGCCTGCTTCGGCGGCACTCTGAATTTTTTGGTGTCTATACGCATATCGTAGCTGTTTGTCTCTTAACACAGAGGAAAAAATCCTGATATATGAAAGACAAGCCGCGTGATGAAGCCAGACTTCAGCATATCAGAGATGCAATTGAGGAAGTTGAAGGCTATTCTTTTTCCAACGCCTCCGCCCCCGCAATCAGGTCGAACAACTCCTCGTCGATCGACTCCTGGCGCAGGCGGTGGAAGGCCAGGCTGAGATCCTGCGACAGCTCCCGGATGTTTTTCTCCGCCCGCTGCATCGCCGCCAGGCGGCAGGCGTTCTCGCTGGCCAGCGATTCGGCGCAGGCCTTGAACAGCGAAACGAACAGGTACTCCCGGATGAGGGCTGTCAATGTGGGTTCTTTTTCTCCCATGGCCTGCGGTACGTTCTTCGACGGCCACTCCAAAGAGGTAAATTCCCGGCGCCAGGCCTCATCCAACGGGATGAACGCCCGGCTCACCGGGCCATAGGCCGCTCCTTCTCCCGGGCGGTTGTGAAAAAGGTAAAACTGGGTGCCTGGCCGGGCTTCCAGCGTTTGCTCGATCCTGCCGAGAATTTCCCCGACCAGGGGCGTAATAGAGTGGACGGAATTGGGGACGGCAAAAAGCCCGGCCGGGAGCAGCCCCGCATCCTCCAGGCGGGGATGTATGGATTCTCCAACCGCCCAGACGGCCCGGGGTGTCGGCAACTTCCGCAAGGCCGCAGCGGTGAAATTGACGATCCCGTCATTGAACGGCCCGACGAGCCCCTGGCCGGCGCCGAAAACGATGGCGACGATGCCTTCCGGCTTTTCCTGCCGCTGAAGCGGGACCGGTAACCCGTTCTCCTGCCGGAAGCACGCCAGCAGGCCCAGCTGAACAGTGCGGTAATAATTCTCCAGCGCCATTACCGCCCGCTCGTACTGGCTGATATTGGCGGCTGACAGCGCCTTCATCGTCCGCACTACCGACTCCAGTTTGTGGGCGCCTTCGATCTTGTGCCGCAGGCTTTCCAGCGTATCATTCATGGGGCTTTTCTTTAAAAGGTTCCAGGGCTTTTTCACACAGCCCCACAACGGAAGCAAGGCCCGCCTCGCTCAGCCCTTCCGTCGAACACAACTGGCCCAGTATTTCCGGATCCAGTTCTTTTACGGCATTCCGCACGGCCTGCTCCGCATTTTTCATTTTGTCCAGGGGTATGGGGCCGAACAGGCCTTTGCCCAGGGCCAGCAGGACGAAAATCTGCCCGGGCACGGGCACCGGCGCCAGTTCGGGCTGCCGGAGCACGGCGCGGATGCGCCGGCCGTGGTCCAGGATCTGCCGGCTGCGCTCGTCGAGGCGGGTGCCAAACCGGGAGAACGATTCCAGTTCCTCGAACTGGGCGTAGTCCAGCTTGAGGTTGCCGGTGGCCGACCGGTAGACCGGCAGCTGCGCCTTGTCGCCCACCCGGGAGACGGATTTGCCGATGTCGATGGCCGGCAGCACGCCCAGCTCGAAAAGGGTAGGGGAGAGGTAGATTTGCCCGTCTGTGATCGAGATCAGGTTGGTGGGGATGTAAGCGGCGATATTCTGAGCTTCAGTCTCGACGATGGGCAGAGCGGTGAGCGACCCGCCGCCCTTATCCTCCCGCAGGTGAGTGGCACGCTCCAGCAGGCGGGAGTGGATGTAGAAAATGTCGCCCGGGAAGGCCTCCCGGCCCGGAGGGCGCCGCAGGAGCAGGGACAGCTCCCGGTAGGCGCGGGCGTGCTGGGTGAGGTCGTCGTAAACGATGAGCACGTCGCGCCCCGCTTCCATGAAGTACTCGCCAATGCTGGTGGCGGCGTAGGGCGCGATGTAGTTGTGGCCGGGCGGGTCGTTGCCTTCCGACACCACGGCGATGGTGTAACCCATAGCCCCGTTTTCCTCCAGCTCGGCCACCACCTTGGCTACGGCGGCGGCGCGCTGGCCAATGGCGCAGTAGATACACAGGACGTCTTTATCCCGCTGGTTGATGATGGTGTCGATGGCGATGGCCGTCTTGCCGGTCTGCCGGTCCCCCAGGATCAGCTCCCGCTGGCCCCGCCCTATCGGGATGAGGGCGTCGATGACCTTCACGCCCGTTTGCAGGGGGGCATTGACCGGCGCCCGGTCCATGATCGCCGGGGCGCTGCGCTCAATGGGCAGGCGGCGGCGAAAGGCGATCCGCCCCTTGCCGTCTAAAGGGCGGCCCAGGGGATCGACCACCCGCCCGATCAACTCTTCGCCTACGGGAACGTCCATCACCCGACCCGTGCGCTCTGCTTCGTCGCCGGCCCGCAGGTGCCAGTGGCTGCCCAGCAGGACGACTCCGATCTCGGCCTCGTCGAGGTTGAAGGCGATGCCATACACTTCGCCGGGAAACTTCAACAGCTCCTCGTACCCGGCGTTGGGCAGTCCCGAAACCCGGGCGATGCCGTTGAGGACGGTGGTGACCACGCCTGTCTCCCGCACCTCCAGCGGTGGTTGAAATCCTTCACTTGCCCGGCGCAGGGTTTCGAAAGCTTCGCCGAACAGGTTTTGTAAGTTGTCAGGCCCCATCATTTTCAATTGGCTTTATTCATGAAATTTCCTCAAGGGAATACCGCTTTCCTATATTCCTGTCCATCCTGTCTGTACACACTTATTGCACAACCCCGGGGGCGGCGGCATCCTGTCCATCCTGTTCGGTTTGTGGCTCTTTTTCTATCTCCTCTTCCAGTATCGCGGCCACCCGCTTTTCCAGGGTATCCAGATAATCCGTTGCCGACCAGGCCAGTTTGTAGCCGCCGGCAGTGAGTTCGATGCCGCCGGGCCGCCCGCCCTCTGCCGATTCCGGTATGGTTTTGAAGGCTACCCGCCCGCCCGGGGCCAGTACTCTTTTTACGGCAGTTTCAATATCTTTTTGTTGCTCGGGAGAAAGGGGGAAACTGCTGCGCACCAACAGGGAATGGTCGGACTCCCGGAGGGCTGCCGCCAGCCGTTCGCGTTCCGCGTCAGGGAGGCCTTCCAGCCGGCGGACAAAAATGGCGGCCATTTGTTTTTCCAGCGTGCTGTCGGCCAGGTCGGCCAGCACTTTCCGGGCCAGCCCGAAGGCTTCTTCCTGGAAGCGGCGGATGATGTCCTGGCTCAGGTTGGCGCGTTCGCTCTCCAGGGTTTGGCGCAGCCGCAGGCGCAGCTGGCGGTGGTCCTTGCGGGCGTCCTCCATCAGCCGGCGGCGCTCTGCCTCTGCCTCTGCCCTGGCCTTTTGCAGGAGTGTTTCCCGTTGTTCTGCCAGTTCGCTGCTCATCTGTTGAAAATGGCTTTCTTCCTCCTCCGCCCGGGCTTTTTGCGCCTCCGCCTGCTCCAGTTGTTCGGTAATGTGCTTTTGCCGTTCGTCCATCGCCCGCAGAATGGGCTGGTAAAGGAACCGCTTCAGCAACCATACCAGGATGAGGAAGTTGATGAGCTGCGCGATGACGGTGAACCAGTCGATTAGCATGTCAAAAAATTTTACTGCGTCGTGACCAGGTTCCAGAACGGGTTCGCAAAGATCAGGATCATCGAGATCACAAAGCAGTAAATCGCGATGGATTCGATCATAGCCAGGCCGACGAACAACGTCCGCGAGATGGTCGACGAGGCGTCGGGCTGCTGGGCCAGCGAGGTCATGGCGTTGGCCACAGCCCGCCCCTCGGCCAGCGCCGGCCCGATGCAGCCCAGGCTGGTCGTCACCCCCGCCGTGATGATCGATGCTATGGCAATGATGGTTACTTTATCCATAATTTCGGTTTTTGACGCAACTGTTCAGGTATGCTGGTTTTATGGTGTTCTGGTATTGCGGCCATGCCTCCTCAGTAAGCCATCGGCGTGAACTCAGGGCCTGCATTAAGCCGCCCGTAAAACCAAAATACCGTAACACCATAATGCCTGAATGGCCACTTTTTAACAGTCTGTGCAAACCATAATTCCTTCCTTCCCTCTCAATGCCTCCCCCCCTGCGTCGCCGCCGCAATAAAAACCGTTGCCAGGATCCCGAAAATATAAGCCTGCACCATGCCCACCAGCAACCCCAGCAGGACCATGAGCACCGGAAAGATGAAGGGCGAGATCACCAGCAGGATGCTGAGGATCATGGCGCCGCTCATCATGTTGCCGAACAGGCGGATGGCCAGGGCGAGCGTCCGGGTAATTTCGCTGATGATGTTGAAGGGCAGCATGATGAAAGTCGGCTCCAGATAAGACTTCAGATAACCTCCGAGCCCTTTTTCCCCGATGCCAAAAAGGGGGACGGCCACAAAAACGCTGAGGGCCAGGGCTGCGGTGGTTGACAGGGAGCCGGTCGGCGGCTCATAGCCGGGAATGATGGTGCACAAGGCAGCAAAAGCAATGAACAGGAAGAGGGTCCCGATGAAGCTGATGTATTTTTCCGGCTTTTGAACCCCTATTTCTTTTATCTGCTGTAGAATGCCGGAAACGATGGCCTCCAGCATGTTTTGCCAGCGCGAGATGTGTGTGCCGCTCGACAGGCGACGGGTAATGAGCCGGGCGCCCACCACCATCACGGCCATGATGCCCCAGGTGAAAACGATGGTGGCGTTGAGCCTGGCGAAGCCGTATTCCCAGAAGATGATATCATCGGTGCTAAGGCTCATAGTGGTTCTTTGCTGTATGGTGTTTTGGTATTTCGGCCGGCGTTATTCTGCGGCCCTTTGCGCTCCCTGCGGTTCAAAATACCCGGAATGCCGTGCCAGCCGCGTAATGACTGCCCGCATACCGATGAAGCCCAACAGGGCCGCCAGCAGTTTTATCCAGCTGTCGCCGGCAATCAAATAGAAACCGATTATTACTATGGCGCTCCTCGCCAGCATGCTGGCCAGGAACAGCAGCCCCGGGCGGCGTGCCGTCAGCCCCTTCCGCACCGTCCACCACAGGCCGCCGAAAAAAATGGCCCCCAGGGCGGCACCTGCCAGCAAGGCCAGTATCCATATTAGTATATCAATCATCATTTTCTTCCAGGTCTTTTTGTATTTCGCGGCTTTCGCGGTCCACCCAGAACCAGGCGTTGAGGCAGCCGGCAGCCACGCCCGTGATCAGCAGCGTCAGCGTCCAGGAGAAGCGTTGCGGGTAGTGGCCGTCCAGCCATATTCCCAGAGCCGCGCCCAGCAGCGTGGGAATGGCGATCGACCAGCCCACCAGGCCGAACATGCCGATGCCGAACCAGATGCTGCGCCGGCCCTGGCGGCGGGCCTTCAGCTTCCTGTTTTCCCGGGCGCCAACCTCCCGCCCGAGCTTTGATGTCTGTTTTGTGTCTCTCGGTTCCATCGTTTCAATATGCCCTGAATGCAGGCAGAAAAGCAATGTCATTTATCATCTCTGCTTGTGAAATTCCACCAGCCGGCGCATGAAATCGCTCTCCAGTTTGGCCAGCGTGGTGCGCAGGGCTTGTTCCTGTTCGCCCAGCCGGAGAAATTCCTCTTCTACCGCCTCCTTCAACTGCCCCAACTCCCCCCCTCCAATGGCGTGGCGTACCGAAACGAGCACCTCCATCCCCGCCTTGGCCACCACTCCTTCGTCGACGGCCAGGAAAAACTCTTCCCCCGCCTCCGTTTCATAACACAGGATGCCCGGAACCAGCGCCGCCGTGCAATCCAGCCGGTGGGGCAGCAGGCCGTAAGCCCCCTGCGCGGTTTCCAGCACAATGCGCTTCACCCCCTCCACTTCGGCAAATACTTTGAACGGGAGCAGTATTTTGAGGTGCATGAGTCCGGGGTTCATGGTTTCATGGTTTCATTGTTTCATGGTTTCATGGGGCTTCGAAATTCAAAAGCCATTATTTTGTCACTTCTTCAATGCTGCCGATCATATAAAATGCCCGTTCGGGATAATCCTTAAACTCATCTTGGAGGATGCGTTCACAGCCATGGAGGGCTTCATCCACGCTGACCAGTCTGCCCTTCAGGCCGCTGAACTGCTCGGTAGTGAAAAACGGCTGGGTCAGGAAGCGTTCCAGTTGCCGGGCGCGCCTCACCACCCGGCGGTCTTCCACCGAGAGCTGCTCAAGGCCGAGCATGGCGATAATGTCCTTGAGTTCTTCATACTGCGCCAGCGTCCTCCGGATTTCCTGCGCCACCGAATAGTGCCGTTCGCCGACGATGGCCGGGCCGGCCATTTTTGAGTTGGACTGCAGCGGGTCGATGGCGGGGAACAGCCCCTCGCTGGCCCGCTTTCGGGACAGCACGATGGAGGCCGACAGGTGGGAGAAGGTATGTACCGCCGCCGGGTCGGTCAGGTCGTCGGCGGGCACGTAGACCGCCTGAATGGAGGTGATGGCGCCGGTGTCGGTATTCGAAATCCGCTCTTCGAGTTCCGCCAGCTCGGTGCTCATTGTGGGCTGGTAGCCCAACCGGGAGGGCATCTGCCCCATCAGGCCCGACACTTCCATGCCGGCCTGTATGAAGCGGAAGATGTTGTCGATCAGCAGCAACACGTCGCGCTGCTCGTCGTCGCGGAAGTATTCAGCCATGGTCAGGGCAGTATGGCCGACGCGGAAGCGGCTGCCCGGCGGTTCGTTCATCTGGCCGAAGATCATGGCCATATTGGGCAGCACCCCGGCGGCCTTCATGCCGCTGTAGAGCTCCTCGCCCTCCCGGCAGCGTTCTCCGATGCCGCAGAAGATGCTCACCCCCTGGTGCTGGCCCACCATATTGTGGATCATCTCGGTGAGCAGGACGGTCTTGCCAACGCCGGCCCCGCCGAACAGGCCTGCCTTGCCGCCCCGTTCCAGCGGCACCAGCACGTCGATGAGCTTGATGCCGGTCTCAAATATTTCGGATTTGGTGGACCTCCGCCCCAGCGGCGGCGGCGGCTGGTGTACCGAGCGCCACTCCGCCTTTTCCGGCGGTGCCTGGTGGTCGATGGGCTGGCCGAAGACGTTAAACATCCGCGAGAGGATGCCCTTGCCCACCGGCACCTTCAGCGGCGCGCCGGTATCCAAAACAGCCATGCCCCGCGCCAGGCCCTGGGTGGGCGTCAGGGCAATGCCCCGCACGCAGTGCTGGTTGAGCTGAGACTGCACCTCAATGGTGGCCTGCTCCTCTTCTCCCGCCTTCAGGATCGTATATATGGAAGGTAAGTGGCCCTCAAACCGGATATCGACAACGCTGCCGCGTACGGAGAGTATCCTGCCGCTGTTCTTTACCCCGGAAGAGGTACCCCTGGCCATGGTTGCAGTTGGTTTGGCCATAGTTGGTGGTATTTGGTTAGGGCCGGGCGACTATTGCAGCCGGCAGTAAATAACTGCCCCGGAACTTCGTTCCCGGCGCACTATTATAAAAACAAGGCCAACCTGAAGCATAGTTGTGTGAGGGGGCAGAATAATCAAACGAACAGCAGGATTACAAAGCTCGCCACAATAACCCCGCCGAAGCCCAGCCAGAGATAGCGCCGCATGGCCGGGGCCCCCAGCGTGAGGCCGTAAACCGCCTTCAGGAAATTGTTGCTGATGGTGGCCTGTATGGTAGCCATCACCGCCAGATGCTCGGCAATGGACTGTTTGCCCTGGAAAAGGTTGATCAAAAACGGATCGATGTCTGTGACTCCGACGATGAAGGAAAAGGCCTGGAGGGCGACGCGCACATGAGGCTGAAACACGCTATCCAGCGGCTGGAACGGCTGCGCAGAGAGTTCCTGGAGGGCCACGTAGCAACAGTGGACGACCTGATGGACGCCATATCCGAGGCGGAGAAGGACGTGCCGCACCGGCTGCTTTCGGGCTATGCCGAAGAGGAGGTGCCTCCGCAGTAAGAAGGAATGAAGGAATTGCCGCCACTTCTGATGAGAAAGCCCTAACTTAGGGCCGCAAAGCAGAAAGTAAATGGCAAAGCAGGCACACTACGACTACATATACTACGGCACACGCGCCAAAGCAGGGGAAGTGATCGCCTTCGTGAAGCACGTCCTGCAGGCCAACATGCGGGCAGAGGCACGCGGTCAGCGCAAAACGCCCATCTGCATCTGGGGCAAGCACGGCATCGGCAAGACGGAGATCGTTCAAACGCTGGCCCACGGCCTGGGCTACCAGTTCCGCTACATCGCGCCGGCCCAGTTCGAAGAGATGGGCGACCTGGTGGGCATGCCCTCCATTGAGCAGGGGCGCACCGTCTTCCGCTCGCCGGAATGGGTGCCCGTCGGAGAAGGCCCCGGCATCCTGCTCATCGATGACGTCAACCGGGCCGACGACCGCATCCTGCGCGGCATCATGCAGCTGCTGCAGAATTTCGAGCTGGTCAGCTGGAAACTGCCGCCCAAATGGCAGATCGTGCTCACTGCCAACCCCGACGGCGGCGACTACTCGGTGACGCCGATGGACGACGCCATGGTCACCCGCATGATGCACATCACCCTGGAGTTCGACCCCAAAGAGTGGGCCAAATGGGCCGAACAAAACGGTATCGACTCCCGCGGCATCGACTTCGTGCTCACCTACCCGGAGGTGGTCACCGGCTTGCGCACTACCCCGCGCACCCTGGTGCAGTTCTTCGAAACCATCGCCGAAATCGGCAACCTGGCCGCCAACCTGGGCCTGGTGCGCACCCTGGCGGATTCCTGCCTCGACCAGAACACCGCCGCCACCTTCATCGCTTTCGTCAACCAGGAACTGCGCGCCCTGCTCAAACCCCAGGAAATCTGCGATGCCAGGGATTTCGGCCAGGATGTCGAAGCGCCCCTGCGCGCCGCCGTCCAGAAACAATCCCTGCGGGTCGACATCCTGGCCACCATCTGCACCCGCCTGGCCAATTACCTTACCCTGGCCGAACGCCCGCTGGCCGGGCGGCAGCTGCAAAATGTCATCGCCTTCGTCAAACTGGATTTCCTGCCCAACGACATCCGCCTTACCCTGGCCCAGGACCTGGCCGACCCCGGAAAGCCCAACAGCGCCAACCTGCTGCCCATCCTGGAAGATCCGGATATCGGGAAGATCCTGCTGGAAGGTATGTAAGGGAAAACGGGCAGGTTCAATTTTTTTGAAAATACTGACCTTTATCATTTCCCCGTTCGGATAATCTGTGGAACTTTTTGTGGTAAAGGAAGATGGCCGGTTTTAACATCTGAACCCGAAAGGC
>JAGFJD010000519.1 GCA_024102975.1 Phaeodactylibacter sp.
TCATTCGAACCGGTCGAACACCCATAGGGTGCCGCCGTAATCCTTGAAGGCGACGAGGCCGAACTGCTTGTTATAATACGTTTGAAAGTTCGTCCTAACGCCATCCACCTCAAAAAACTTTTCTTCAAAATAAACGGAATCGAAAGGCTGCCCATTCAATTCCACGGTTTCCAGGAATTGTTCTCCCAAAATAGCGGGGTTGGGATGATCCCTTTGTGCCGCATAAAAGGACAACAACCGATAATAAACACGTTCCCGGACCGGGCTCTCGATATCAACAGTTAGAACGTCGGCAATCCTGATAGCCTCCTCGATTTCGGGGAAATAGGGCTTTGTTATTAGTTCTATCTCCATTTTTAAGTTGCCGGCGCTGATGAGGAGGGTTATGTCCTTATACTCGGAAATATATTTGTAATAAGCGGGGAAAGAATCATCTTCCGGACAGTCCAGTTCTTTAGTGGTTGGCACAAAATGTGTGAAGAAGGATTTCGTTTCCAATACAAGAGAATCTCCGGTTTCGCTTTTAAACACAATCTTGTTCACGCCTTCAAACGGCAGGAACCCCTTAGACGCTTCCAACAGCCCAAACCTGCCGATCTCAATGGTTTCGGCGCAGGGGTTTATTGTTTTTTGTTTGGAGCAGGCGCCAAGGAGCAGGCCAGTCGCTAATGCCAGTTGAAAAAAAGTTTTTTTCATGCCTTATTGTAAAAAGACTATCAATTCAATGGTCGTTGCAAAAACAAAATGTTTGTATGTCCTGAAATCGTATCGCCGTTCATCTTCTGGCCTTTTGAATGTGTTTTGCAGGCTGAATGCAAAGCTTTCTTCGATCCCTAACTGGATATTTTTCCAAAGCCCGAATCTCCAGTTTATGCCTGTTAGCGGGCCATAGTCGATTTTTGTAAAAAGGTGAGTATCATCAACGATATCAATACGCTCCCCGATGATCTTTGATTTTTGTTTCAGCAAGTACCCGGAGTACAACCCAAGCTTGATGAACAAAGGAAGGTTCTGTTTTGCCTTATAGTTAAAGGTAGAGGAGAAAACCAAAAAGTTGAAGTTCGACCTAACCTTGTCATACGGGAATTCCATTTTCCTCCCCTTGTTTTCATAATACAGGTTAGCTTGAATTTCATGCCGGCTTTTGATGGGCACCAGAGTTCCTGCCCCGAAACTATATCCCGGTTTGAATGACGCGTTTTCTTTGAACGGTATATTCGCGCTGTTCATTTTCGAGAAATTAAAGCCGGGCCTTCCTATCAGGCCAACCCCTTGGCTATAAAGGGTAGATGAAAGGAGTAAAAATGAAAAAATGAATTTGTACATAAGGCAACTAATATTTTATTATTTTCTTTCTGCCAAGTATTTGCTCTCCGTCAGATAGCTCCAGGATGTATACGCCGCCTGGTTTATCGCCCCAATTCTGCAAAGAATAAGTATTTAGTCCATTTTGGAAGTATTGCTCCTGAATAAAAAGCTTTTCTGCCGTTGAATTGTACAGGACGAACCGGGCAAATCCATCTTTTTTAAGATGAAAGGCGATATTTAAATGTTCCTTTGATGGATTCGGGAAAGCTGTAAGAAAAACAATTCCTTGATCATGCTCCATGCTAGGAGGCAAGGGCAACATAGGCTCGGGAGCATCTAAACAATCGGTATCTACAAGCTCCGGGCCACACCACCATTCGACCAATATATTCGAACCGTTGCATTCCGGCTGCCAACGGCCTATTTCTTTCCTTGTCACCCCAAACGATACGCGGCTTCTAACGATCTCCGGGGGATTAAATACGTAATAAGTAATTCCAAATTCATCTGTGTACGTCCAATCAATTTCACAGATTTGATCCTTCCAGCATTCTATGATGTCGGCAATGTCATTTTCTACCCTCCCATCATGATTGTCCCAATACAAATCTGATGAGTTAGGAGGATTCCAGCTTTCTCCATTTCCGCATAGTGCTCGTACATAACAGGCCCCTGCCTCACTTTTGAACTCGGTGCTTAGGATGCCCGTCCAGATTCGTTGGTTCAGCTCCGGGCCGCAGGTTATTCTATCCCAGCACGAACCCGGAGGATCCGGGCTTTCGCTATAGGTGTATTGGGTGACTTCATACTCCAGTTCATAAGTACATTCCGTGTCAGTTATGGTTACCTGATAAAATCCTGGATCTAATTCTGAAATAGAAGAGCTCGTCTGGTTTTCATGATCCCATAAAATACTGGTAACCGGAAAAGGCGTATTAACGGACAAAGAGATGCTTCCGATCCCGGGCGATAATTCCTCGCAAGATCCCTTGACTGTACTCTGTATCTGATCCAGGCTGGAAGCTAAAATGGCAAACGGCTTTTCCCGTTTACACCCATGGCTGTCATAAGTTTTTACCCGGTATGCGCCTCCCGGCACGCCGGCCAAATCTTCCCCTGTTGAAATTGGATAGTAAATTTCCCCCTCATTGTACCAATACACGGCGAAGGGCCCGTCGCCTCCGGCCAGGCTGATGTCAACCGCTCCGCTTGTCTCGCCCGGGCAGAGGTGGTCAATACTTTCCAATTCTATCGCATAGTCGGGAAAAGCACCTACGGTAAAGGTTCCCGTGACGGTATTGCCGCAAAAATCCGTCACGGTTACGGGATAATCTCCCGCTCCCAGGTTATACGCCAATTCGAAGTGTGAGCTGTGGTTTCCTTGCCAGCGCACCATATATGGGATATGTGGGAAACCGATGACATTAGGGTAGGGCACTCCTCCGGTTATGTGCAGCTCGATGCGCCCGGAAGGGTACTGCGGGCAGGTGTTGACGACCTCTGCTTCCACCGACAGGGGCGCTTCTGATGCAAAGCCCTCCACCTCTATGGTTTCTGTGTAAGAGCAGTTGCCATCCTCGCCTGTGACGGTCACTGTGTATTGGCCGGCGGCCAGGCCTTCGAGCAGGATGCCTTCGCTGGAGTCGAATTCGTCGCCGGTGCTCCACTCATAGTGGAAAGAGTCGCCGTTATGCCCGGGGCCGGGACATAAGCCTGAAGCCAGATGGTTCCGTTGCTGCGATGCTCGCATTCCGGAGAAGTGCCGTAGCTGATTTCCACGTCCTCGCCTTCGATGGTGAACGGCACTTCCCCCCGGCAGCCGTTGTTGTCGATAATGGCAAGGCGGTAATGTCCCGCTCCCAGGTTTTCCCACCCTCCCTAGTCTTCTATCGGCAGGGTGTTCCCATTATACTCCGTGGGGATAAAGTTGTATGGCGGCGTGCCTCCGGTGGCGGAAACGCCCTGGCGGAAGCTGAAGCCGCCGTCCTGAGCGCCGCAGGCGGAAGGGGGGTGGATGCCGGATGGGAGGCTGGTAACCGACATTTGGTCACAT
>JAGFJD010000542.1 GCA_024102975.1 Phaeodactylibacter sp.
TCCCGGGACTTCGTTCTGGCTGCACTAGCCGGAGAACATTCCAATCGTATAATCCAATAATTCTACCCCGCCCGCCTTCCCATGGCCGGGGATGACAAACCTCAGGCCCGGATAGGCTTTTTTCACTGCCCTCACGGTATTTGCCCACTCGTCGACATTCGCGTCTTTCAGGTTTCCCTTTCCGGCTCCGGCTTCCTTGATGAGGCATCCGCCGAAGAGGATTTTTTCTTTCGGCAAATAACTGACGATATTGTCGGCGCTATGCCCCTGCCCGAAAAACCGGTTGATAACCTTTTTATTTCCCACAGCAATTTCAATGGATTCATCAATGCCAAATAGCGGGGCTTCGGCGCCATCTTTTTTAGCCAGCGCTATGGTCAGGTTGCCGGCGTAGGACGGAATATCCTTTTGGTGAAATGCCGCCAGGCCGCCCAGGCAATCGTTGTGGAAGTGGTTAACCACGACAGCTTTTACGCTGCATTTCAGCTCATTTTCTATCCACTGGATGAGTTCCGTCGAAACGGCGTCGCTGGTTGGGGTATCAAAAACAATCGCTTCTTTCCTGTCCGCATAAACCAATCCGTTGCACGGAAATTTGCCGTAGCCCGGAATATCCAGATGCGAAACGTGGATGTAAACCCTCGCAGTCAGCCGTTCAATCCTCAGGCTTTCCGACTGGTAGGCAACAGCGTTGAAGCGCTGGCTTTTACAACCAAAACTCAGAAGGGAAACTATAGATAATATGCTGGCCGAGTTTTTCATTTCTTATTGATTGCGCAGTAATACATACCCATTATTCGTACCTCAGCGCCTCCGCCGGGTTCCGCACCGCCGCCCGCACCGCCTGCCAGCTCACCGTAATCGCGGCGATAGCCAAAGCCAGGACGATGGGCAGCAGGAAGAACCACCAGCTCAGGGTGATGGCGTAGGCATAGTTGTCCAGCCACCGGCCCAGGAAATAATAGGCGGCCGGCAGGGCCAGCACAGAGGCTGCCAGGATCAGCCGCACATATTCCTGCGACAACAGCATCAGAATCTGCGATATGCTGGCGCCCAGCACTCTGCGGATGCCGATCTCCCGGGTGCGCCGGGTTATGCTGAACGACGACAGCCCGAACAACCCCAGGCAGGCCACCAGGACGGCCAGCAGGGTGAACAGCCCGAAGGCGTAACCGAACCGCAGGTCAGCCTGGTATTGGGCTTCGTAGAATTCATCCAGGAAGAAAACGCTCACCGGCGACTCCGGAAAATGGGCCTTCCACTGCCCTTCGGCAAAACGCCGAAGCTCCTGCGGGTTGCCTGCCTCCGCTTTCAGGGAATAGTAGGAATAACCATAAGGCTGGTACCAGTAACAGATCGGCTTATAATCGAACTGCAGCGATTCCTGATGATAATCCCTGATCACCCCCACCACGCGCCCCAGGCTTTGCCCGTTGCCGGCGACGATCTCCTCGCCCAGGGCCGCCTCCGGGTTTTCGAAGCCGAACACCCGAACCGCGGTCCGGTTGAGCACGATGGCCTGGCGGTCCGTCTCGAAAGGCTCGTTGAACTCGCGCCCGGCGACCAGTTCTGCCCCGTATAACCGGAAAAACGAGCGATCGACCAGAAAGGTGCGGAACCGCTTGAAACCGTCGCTGGGCGAGTTGGCCCACCGCAGGCCCCAGGAGTTGCCGACTTCCTTGCCGGGAATATCCCCGGAAGCCGCCACGCTGCGCACGTCCGGATGGCGGAGCAGTTCTTCCCGGAAAGACCGGATACGTTCGGTATAGCTGCTGTCCTTGTACGTCATGTCCTGCAGCACCAGCGTTTGTTCAATGTCGATACCCAGGTCCTTCTGCCGCATATAGCTGACCTGCCGGTAGATGGCCAGCGAACCCGCAATGAGGGCGATGGTGGCTACAAACTGCAGCCCGACCAGCCCCCTGCGCAAGTTGCCGCCCGAGCCCGCAGCGGCAGGCTGGTTGCTCTTCAGCACCCTGATCGGGCGGTGGGCGGAGAGGACGACGGCAGGATACAGGCCGGCCAACAGGGCGCCAGCGGCAAAAAGCACCGCCACAAAGCCCCAGAACCAGGGTTCCTGCAACAGAGAAAAGGTTATTTCCTTGCCCACCAGCTGCCCGAAGGCAGGCATCAGGCTGTTGGCCGCCAGCAGGGCCAGAGCCAAAGCCGCAAAATTGACCAGGGCCGATTCCAGCAGGAACTGCCGCATCAACTGCCCCCGCCGGGCGCCCACGACCTTGCGCACGCCCACCTCCCGCGCCCGGTCCAGCGAGCGGGCCGTGGAGAGGTTGATGTAATTGAACCAGGCGATGACGATAACGAACAGGGCAATGGCCATCATGGCATACACGTAGCGGGCATTGCCCGTCGGCCGGAACTCGTAACCCAGTTTTGAATGCAGGTAAATGTCTTCCAGCGGCTGCGGGAAAAAGCGGATTTTGAAATTGCCGTCCTCCATCTGTTTGCCTATATGGCGCTCAGTGAAGGCAGGCAGTTGCGCTTCCAGGGAAGCGATACCGGCATCCGGCTGCAGCAGCACATAGGTGTAAAAATCCGACCACGTCCAGCTGCCTTCGGCGTCGCCGCCCCGGGCGGCCATCAGGCCGATATAGGCCGCGTAGGAAAAGGCAAAGTCGAAATCCAGGTGGGAGTTTTCCGGAATGTCTTTAAATACGGCGGCCACTTCGAAGGGCGTGCCGGCAGTGCCCACCTCGATGGTTTTCCCGATGGGGTTTTCCGCGCCGAAATACTTTACAGCCATCGACTCGGAGACAGCCCCCTTGCCCGGCTCGCTGAGGGCGGCCTTTATATTTCCCCTGGCCACTTCAAAGGAAAAGATGTCGAAAAGGGAGGAATCGGCATACACGATGCCCTGCTCGCCGTAGCGCTGATCCTTATAGGCTACCAAACCGCCCGTCCGCCGGAGGCGCACTGCTTTTTCCACCTCCGGAAATTCCCGCAGCAGGTGGGGCGCCACCGCCGGGAAGGTAAAGGCGAAGTCCTGTTTGGCTTCTCCCGGTTCCTGCTTCTCCATCGCGATCCGGAAGATGCGCGCTTTGTTTTTATGAAACTGGTCATAGCTCTTCTCCCGGGCCACGTACTGCAGTATGAGCAGGCAGGCCAGCATGCCGAGGGCCAGCCCAAAGATATTCACTGAAGAGAAGAGCTTGTTCTTCCAAAGGTTCCGGAATGCAGTTTTCAGATAATTTCTCAGCATGGCTCGATTTTTTGCGCAGCGTAAGTTGAGTATAACGTGAATTCGGGATTAGTGGCCTTTTATATGGCCTCACGGAATCAACACCGAAGACCCCGTCGTCTGCCGCCCCTCCAACATCCGGTGGGCCTCGGCGGCCTCCTTCAGGGGAAACCGCTGGTTGACCGGCACTTCCACCGTGCCGTCCTGTATGGCGCCGAACAGCGCCCCGGCGCCCTCTTCCAGTTCCTCCCGCGTGGCGATATAGCTGTAGAGCGTCGGGCGGGTGGCGAAGAGGGACCCCTTCTGTGCCAGGTGGCTGAGCTCGAAGTTTCTGATCACGCCCGACGACTGCCCGAAGCACACCCACATGCCCAGGCGACGCAGGCAGTCCAGCGAGCCGGGATAGGTATCCTGCCCGACCGAGTCGTAGACGACATCGACGCCCCGGCCGCCGGTGATTTCTTTGACGCGCTCCACAAAATCCTCCGTGCGGTAATTGATCACGTGGTGGTAGCCGTTGGCTTTGGCCAGGGCTGCTTTTTCGTCGGATCCGGCAGTGCCGATCACCGTGGCGCCCAGGGCGGCCGCCCACTGGCCGGCAATAGAGCCTACCCCGCCGGCTGCGGCGTGGAAGAGGATGGCCTGCCCCGCCTGCACCCGGAAAGTGCGGTGCAGCAGGTAGTGGGCGGTCAGCCCCTTCACCATGGAGGCCGCCGCCACCTCGTCGGAAACGCCGGCCGGGATTTTGACCAGCCGGTGGGCCGGCACGATGCGCTGCTGGGCGTAGGCGCCGGTGGGCAGGGTGTAGGCCACCCGGTCGCCGGCAGCCAGCCCTTCCACGCCCGCCCCGGTTTTCAGGACCTCGCCGGCCCCTTCCGCGCCGACGATCAGCGGCCCTTTATGCGGCCAGGCGTACAGGCCGGACCGGAAATAGGTGTCGACAAAATTAAGGCCAACGGCCGTGTGGCGGATGAGCGCCTCTCCTGGCCCGGGATCGGGCAGCTCAATGGATTCGTACTGCAGGGCTTCCGGCCCGCCGGGCTCGTGGATGCGGATGGCGTAGGGCATGGGCGGTTGGTTTTGGCTGGAATGAAAGGGATGTGGCCAAGATCGGAAAAATGGCGGGATTTCGGGCGAAGTGTTCAACCTATTGGGATGGGGGCGGACGTTTTTTAACACATTGGGCGCATAGTTGCTTTTGGGGGCGGGCGTTTTTTTTATCACATAGGCCACATAGGGGTTTTCACATAGGGCGCATAGGCACAGGGGAGACTGGGTGGTTCCGGCGAACCCGGCGCAGCGGGAGGGCGCACGCTTTTTTATTGCATAGAACGCATAGGCTGCTTTCACGTAGCGCACGCGGGGCCTTTTCCCGTAAGGCGCACAGGCCCGCCCTTTTTATTGTTATCAATAGGCAGCCAAGCGCCCCGAGCGAAGTCGAGGGGCGCAGTCCTACCTTAATCTGGATAGCTCTTCTACACAACTAAATCTATAGTTCTATGAAAAATCGAGGGTCGCAGTCCTACCTTAATCTGGATGGCTCTCCTACAATCTTAAACGCAAAAAAAAAGAAATCATGAGAGACGTCGCAGTCGTAACTTAGCAAAATCGAAAAACAGCGATAAAAAAGATACTTTTACAAAAGAGCAGCGGGCGGGTGAGGCCGAGTCGCAGTTGGTGCTTGGACACCGCGTAGGATGTTGAGCCCCCCGCCCGAATTTACCATCGGCGCCATACTGGACAGTTTTCTAGG
>JAGFJD010000549.1 GCA_024102975.1 Phaeodactylibacter sp.
CCGTGGCCGGGCAGGCTGATTTCCTGGTAACTCACGATAAACACTTCAACATCTTAGCTGACATTCCCTTCCCAAAAGTAAAAACGATTCGCCTGGATACACTTGAAAAATTACTCGACGTACCGTAAGGGATACAGCCCTGCGCATCAAAGGCTATACAGAACAACAAAAAGAAGCATTGGGGCGACTTTTATGTATTATTTTTGTAAAACTCGATAAGAATATTGGTGTCGCAAAGGATCAATTCGGAATCCGCCACGCCTCTTTTCTTAATTGGTCAGCATCCATATCTCTGGCGGCAAACAAGCCGGCGGACTGGAAAAAGTCGTAATCTTTTTCCACAGCAAGACCTCCAATTTCCTCCTCCTCCCTGATGTGTATATCAATGAAGTCCAGTTGGGCCAGGAGCTCAAGCAGGAAAGTACGCCTGGAAAGGTCTTTCAGTTCGATGATAAATTTTTCCATCCAATTGACTTTGGTTAAAGGTTAAAGGTAAGAACATTTGAGGTAAGATCAAAGTTTAGCGCGGCCACCCCTAAAACCAGACAGCATACTCCCCTCAAAACAATCCCCATGAAGTTTTTCAACCAGGAAACGACAAATCCCCCCTACCCCGTATGAGTATCTGGCACTTCCTCATCCTCGGCACTCTGCTGCTCGCCGCCGAGCTCTTCTACTTCCGCCTCGCCGCCCGCTTTGGCATCGTCGACGTGCCCAACCGGCGCAGCTCCCACCGGCGGCCGACCATCCGCGGCGGGGGCATCGTCTTCCCCCTGGCCATGCTGGGCTGGGGGATCCTTAGCGGTTTTACCCATCCCTGCCTGGTAACGGGCGTGCTGCTGGCAGCCGCCGTCAGCTTCGCCGACGACCTCCGCGGGCTGGGCTTCCGCATCCGCCTGCCTCTCCATTTCCTCTCTGCCGCCCTCATCCTGCTGGAGGCCGGGTACTTTGGCCTGCCGTGGTACGCCTGGCTGCCCGCCTTCATCCTGCTGGCCGGCTTCCTCAACGCCTTCAACTTCATGGACGGCATCAACGGCATCACCGGGCTGTACAGCCTGCTGATCGCCTTGTTCCTGCTCGCCGCCGCCGCCCTCCTCCCCTACCCTGCCTGGTACGCTCCCCTGGCCGTCCTCCTCATTTCCCTGTTCATTTTCAACTTTTTCAACTTCCGCGCCAAGGCCCGCTGCTTTGCCGGCGACGTGGGCGCCATCCCGCTCGCTCTCTGGCTCGGCTACTATCTGCTGGTGCTGCTGCGGGAGTTCCCCTCCCCCCTCTGGCTGCTGCCCGTCGCCGTCTACGCCGTCGACAGCGTGCTGACCATCCTCTACCGCCTGCTGAAGGGCGAAAATATCTTCCGCGCCCACCGCCACCACCTCTACCAGAACCTCAGCAACGAATGGGGGTGGCCCCACCTTCGGGTTTCTTCCCTTTATGGTTTTTTGCAACTGATGGTCAATATTGCCGCCCTGCTGTTGTGGCGGGCGGAGGTTTTTGCCTGGCCTTATGTCATTCTGATTTACCTGTTGCTCGTGGCGCTGTACGTGGCGGGCAAGTGGCAGGTGGAGAGTAGGTTTCCGGTGAGGTCGTATTAGGTTTTGGGTTTTAGGCCCGTCCATCCGGCCGGGTAAATTTTGGGGGTTGGGGGTTAAGGTTTTAGGTTTTGGGTTTTAGGTTTTGGGTTTTAGGTTTTAGGGTTTGGGTTTTAGGGTTTGGGGTTTGGGGTTTGGGGTTTAGGCCCGTCCATCCGGCCGGGTAAATTTTAGGGTTTAGGTTTGGGACCCATCCATCCGGCCGGGTAAATTTTGGGGGTTGGGGCGGGGCAGCCAAATCCTGTTCATCCTGTTCATCCTGTCTACCTCAACCGGGTAGCCTCCTGTCTGCGGTTTTTACCCGGCCGAGGCACGAGGACGGGCGCTATTCGCTGTTCGCTGTTCGCATGGGGTCTGAGGGGTTAAGGGCAGCCAAATCCTGTCCATCCTGTCCGCGGTTTTTACCCGGCCGAGGCACGAGGACGGGCGCGATTCGCTGTTCGCTGTTCGCATGGGGTTTGGGGGTTTAGGTTGGGGCAGCCAAATCCTGTTCATCCTGTCCATCCTGTTTATCCTGTCCGCGGTTTTTACCCGGCCGAGGCACGAGGACGGGCGCTGTTCGCATGAAGCCTGGGGGTTTGGGGCGGCCAAATCCTGTCCATCCTGTTTATCCTGTCCGAAAAACGGCTTTTATCCAAAAAATAAACATTAATTCAACTTTTTTATCGGAATAAACTTATCTTTACCGGGAACCTGAAGCCGAATTCAAACAGTGCCTGAAAAAGATAAGCAGTTATGGTCAACCACCACTCCCCGCCCCCGCCAAAGGAAAGAACCGGCACGGTGAATGCGACAATCTGGCTGCTTGCGGTTGCCATTACCGGGCTGATGTTGTATTTTGGGTTGCCGCCGTTTATCGATTTAGATGAGGAAGGCAACTATATCTTGTCCGAAGAGCGATCAAAGGATTACAACGAAAAACCGGAAAGCTCAGAACGAGTTGAAGTATACCGGTTGGTCGCCGCCAAGACGGGCTTATACCCTTGCCTGCGATGCCCTGGCATCAAAATGGTCAAACTCAATGCCGGCGAAACCTGGAAGTACGGGATAAGCCGAAAAGGAAGGAGCCGTTATCCGGAGTCGTTCTATGTTTCCAATAACCTGGATTACAAAATGATAACAGTAACCGACATTTTAACGGCAGAACAACTGGAGAAAAAGTTGATCATCTCCTACCCGCTTCTGCCGGAAGCGCAACAACGAATGAAGCTGTACGGCATCTTTCTGAAACGCCCCCCGGGTAACGCTAAAGACCAATAATATGAAAGAAATTAGATTCGATATATCCCCGCTTCACGCCGAGACAATAGCCATCCACCTGCTCATCGTCCTGAAAAACTTCGTCACCGGCAAAAAGGCCGGCAGCATCACCCCCGAAACCATGGAACTCCTGGGAAACCTCGACGCGGTCTACCAAAAGCTCTCCGCCCTGTCCGGCAGCATGGACGACGAAACGACACAGCCGGTGGCGCTCAGCATCCCCGAAGCGGAGGCGTTCATCAAGGTGTTTACGGAGGAGGCCTTTGAGGCGGCGGCCCTGCGGGATGAGTTCTATCAGCGACATTCCTACCCAGCCTACTTTGCGCAAATCTATTCGAAGTATGCGGAGCGGGTGAGCGAAGGGTATGTGGAGGCGCTGGCGGCGTGAGGGGTGTAGGTTTTGGGGTTTTGGGGTTTAGGTTTTAGGTTTTGGGGTGTAGGTTTTAGCCCTAGTTCGAATAGTAGCCCCCAATTCCGGTTTTCGGTTGCTCGGGGGCAGCCTGCCAAATACCGAACTCCGAATGCCGAACTCCGGGCAATGGGAAAGTTGGAGGCTACATATCGAACTTGGGTTAGGCTGTAGGTTTTAGGCTTTAGGGGGCTCCCGTGGGCTGACCATATATAACCCATAGAGCCTCCTACAACCTACCCCTAAAAATCGTGCCGATAAGATTAATATGATGAGCAAGACGGAATTCTTTTTTGGGGCAACAGTAGACCTGGCGCATCACAGCCTGTCAGAGCAAAATATGGATGCCATGTATGCGATGTATCAGGCCTGCAAGGCAGTCAATCAACCGAGCCGGTATGGCTCATCAATCCACATCATTATGGTAATTGCTGTATTCAAGGATTACGCCAGCAAGTTTCACCGCCCTTATGTCCGGTACTCGCCGAAGAGCAAGACGGTGGAGGCAAAGGTGAAAGTCGACCTGGAGCAGGTTTTAGGAAGTGATTTCCTCGAAACGTCGGCCATTTACGAAGATGTCATCATCCAGGTATTGGACGAAGTGAAGGATAAAGCGCCCGGTTTTGATTTTGAACGGTTGAAGCGGGACCTGCACCGGGCGATCCAGGAAGAGGTTGGGATCTTGGATTAGGGCGTTATCATATAAGTGTTTTGCGCTACACTCCGCTCCTTGTTCCCGGCTACACCAGGAACCTGTGGGATCGCTGAAATGTTCTTACCTTACATGCAAAATTATTTTTATGTACAGATCGCTAATAGGAGAAACGAAAAACCTGGAGAGCCTATCCCCTCACCTCTTCTGGGATGTGGATAAAACAAAGATAAATTGGCAAAAAGACGACTTATTCATTATTGAAAGGGTGCTGGAGTACGGTCTATGGCAGGATTGGGAAATCATAAAAGCAGTATATGGCACTGGTTATATAGCAGAGAAAGTAGTGCATCTGCGCTCATTGGATGACGTAACGTTGTCTTTTCTGTGCCTTATTTTTGACCTCAAACCTCAGGATTTCAGATGTTACAGACTCAGACAGTCGGGCCAAAGCTTTTGGGACTGATAAAGGCGTTGATGGAGGTAGATTTGTTCAAAAACTTCTACTTGGCAGGAGGCACGGCGCTGGCTCTCCAAATTGGGCACCGGCAGTCTGTCGATATCGATCTTTTCGGGCAATCTGAAATCGAAGAAATTGAATTTACTGAAGCAGTCAAAGCGTTCGGAGAAGCCAAAATATTGATTCCACCAGTTGGGCGGCAATGAAAGAAACTATAAGAAAAGAAATCCTCAAATTGTCCTGAACCTAAAACCTAATCCCCAAAATCGTACCAAAAACTAAAGTGATGAGCAAGACGGAATTCTTTTTCGCTTCGACAGTAGACCTGGAGGCTCATAGCCTGTCAGAGCAAAATATGGATGCCATGTATGCGATGTATCAGGCCTGCAAGGCAGTCAATCAACCGAGCCGGTATGGTTCTTCCATCCACACAATTTCGGTAATTGCCGTACACAAGGATCATGACAGCAAGTTTCACCGCCCTTATGTCCGGTACTCGCCGAAGAGCAAGACGGTGGAGGCAAAGGTAAAAGTCGATTTGGAGAAGGTGATAGGAAGTGATTTCCTTGAAACGGTAGTCATTTACGAAGATGTCATCATCCAGGTATTGGACGAAGTGAAGGATAAGGCGCCCGGTTTTGATTTTGAACGCTTAAAGCGGGATTTGCACCGGGCTATTCAGGAAGAGGTTGGGATAGTGAAGTAAGAGGATATTTCCTCCATCTTGTTTCTCCCTAAAGAATTGAGTATCTTTCGATAAAAACAAACAGGGATGGTTCCAACCAAGCTCATCATAGAAGTCAATGACCTGACGCCAGACTGGCTGGATAAGATGAAACAGGCATATAAAGAGGCTACGCTGGAGATCCATATACACGAAGCGCCGGTTGTCGAAAAAATGACGGAAGAGGCCTTTTGGGCCATCGTCGCCTTGCTGGATTGGAATAAAGGAGAAGACGACGATGCGATACTGGCGCCCGCCAGGGAAAGGCTGCAGCAGTATTCCGTCGGCGATATCCGCCGTTTCCAGGACATCCTGGCGGAGAAATTATATCAGTTGGACCGGCAGGTATTTGCTGAGCAGATCGGGGAATACCGGTATAACGGCCCGCATAATTTCTCGGTTGATACCTTTCTGTATGCCCGCGCCTGTGTAGTGGCCAATGGCAAAGCTTTCTATGAAGCAGTACTGAGCGATCCATCGAAAATGCCGAAAGAATTTACATTCGAAGCCTTACTCTACCTGGCAGGAGAAGCCTATGAACAGAAAACGGGAGAACAATGGGATTACCTTCCAAATTTGAGCTATGAGACCTTCACCAACCGAGAGGGCTGGGGTGGGAAAAGCTGGTTGGATAAGATACTGA
>JAGFJD010000557.1 GCA_024102975.1 Phaeodactylibacter sp.
GCCATACGACCGCCCCGGACTGGATGCCGGCCACCTTCGCCATCCACGACAATTACTACCCGCTGAACGGTGCGCACGCGGTGGCCGCCGACGACTGCGCCGCCTGCCACAACGGCGACTACAACAACACCCCCAATACCTGCTTCGGCTGCCACGCCGGGGATTACAACCAGACGACAACTCCGAACCACGCCGCAGCGCAGTTCCCGACGGATTGCCAGGATTGCCACACGGAGACAGCCTGGACGCCGTCGACGTTCGACCACAACAGCTTTTATCCGATCACCGGGGCGCACGTGGCAGTAGCGAACGACTGCGCGGCCTGCCACAACGGCAACTATGCCAGCACGCCGAACACCTGCGACGGCTGCCATATCGACGACTACAACCAGACGACGGCCCCGAACCACGCCGCGGCGCAGTTTCCGGTGGACTGCCAGGATTGCCACACGGACGTAGCCTGGGCGCCGTCGACGTTCGACCACAACAGCTTCTATCCGCTGACGGGCGCGCACGCTGCCGTCGCCGACGATTGCGCCGGCTGCCACAACGGAGATTACGCCAACACGCCGAACACCTGTGCGGGCTGCCACACGCCGGATTACAACCAGAGCGTGAATCCGAACCACCAGGCGCTGGGCTTTCCAACTGCCTGCGAGAGCTGCCATACTACAGCGCCAGGGTGGATGCCGGCGGACTTTGACATTCACAATAATTATTATGTGCTGAACGGCGCGCACGCGGCTATTGCCGACGACTGCGCATCCTGCCACAACGGGGATTACGCCAATACGCCGAATACCTGTGCCGGATGCCATATCAGCGATTATAACCAGACGACGAACCCGAACCATGCCACGGCGCAGTTTCCGACCGACTGCCAGGACTGCCACACGGAAACAGCCTGGTCGCCTTCCAGTTTTGACCACAACAGCATCTATCCGTTTACCGGAGCCCATATTGCTGTGGCCAATGACTGCGCGGCCTGCCATAACGGGAATTATACCAACACGCCCAATACCTGCGCGGGCTGCCATACGCCCGACTACAACCAGAGCGCGAACCCGAACCACCAGGCGCTGGGCTTCCCGACTGCCTGCGAAAGCTGCCATACCACAACGCCGGACTGGATGCCGGCTGATTTTGACATTCACAACAATTATTACGTGCTGAACGGCGCCCACGCCATCATCGCCAATGATTGCGCGGCCTGCCACAATGGAGATTATAACAATACCCCCAATACATGCTTTGGCTGTCATGTCGCTGCGTACAACCAAACGTCGAACCCGAACCACGCTGCGGCGCAGTTCCCGACCGATTGCCAGGAGTGCCATTCGGAAACAGCCTGGATTCCGGCCACTTTTGACCACAACAGCATTTACCCCATTGTCGGCGCTCATGTAGCGGTTGCCAATAACTGCAACGCCTGCCACAACGGCAACTACAACAATACGCCCAATACCTGCTACGGCTGCCACGCCGGAGATTACAACCAAACGAACAACCCGAACCACGCCGCAGCGCAGTTCCCGACCGACTGCCAGAGTTGCCACAGCCAAACGGCCTGGCAGCCGGCCACCTTCAACCACGACGGCATGTACTTCCCCATTTACAGCGGGAGGCACGAAGGCGAATGGAACAACTGCACAGATTGCCATACGATTGCAGGCAATTTTTCAGCATTCAGTTGCATAGATTGCCATGAACATGACGACCCGGTAGAACTGGCAGATAAGCATGACGACGCACCGGGCTATGTATACCAGAGCAACGCCTGTTATGCCTGCCATCCAACGGGAGAAAAGGATTGATTTCAAAAAAATAACCAAAATAACCTTAGTTTAGCAGAAATGATCACAACAAGGAGGTCGATTATGAAACCACAGTATTTACTGATTTTAATAGCGTTAACCGCCATTTCCTGCAATTCCAAACCACGGGTTATCGAGAGCGAGCCTGCTGCTGCCGGACAGGCGGATGCCGGCAGCATTCCCGCCCTGGAAGAGGGGCCGCTGGTCGCGGATGCCAGCCCCGAACAACACAAGGTGGTGGTGGAAGAGGTCCTGAACGCCGATAAATACACCTACCTGGAGGTAACGGAGAACGGCGAGAAATTCTGGATTGCCATTTCCAGGAGGGAGGTCAAGGTGGGAGAAACTTATTATTACCGGGGTGGATTATTGAAGAAAAACTTTTTCAGCCCGGAGTTCAACCGGGTCTTTGAAACCGTATACCTGGTGTCCGAATTCTGGAAACAACCCGACGGCAGCGGGCTGGCGGCAGGAGATCCTCACGCCGGCATGGAGGGAGGGGCGACGCCCAACCTGGAAGTCGGCAATATCGAGCCGGCGCCGGGAGCGGTCCGGTTGTCTGAATTGTATGCCAACAAGGAAAAATACAACAACAAGGCGGTCAAGGTAACCGGCAAGTGCGTCAAGGTCAACCCCATGATTATGAACCGCAACTGGGTTCACATCCAGGACGGATCCGGAGACGGGCTGGACCTGACGGTGACGACCATGGAAAGGATTCCGCTTGGCGCGGTAGTCACCCTCGAAGGAACGATCGCACTGGATAAAGACTTCGGGGCGGGGTACCGGTATGACGTGATACTGGAAGGAGCGGTTCTGCAGTAATTGTTGTCCGGCAAAAGCATTCTCAAAATGAAGGTTTTAAAAAATATCTTTGACAAACTCTTTTCTACTACGGCGGCAGGCCTGTACATGATCCTGTTTGCTATAGCGATTGGCGCCGCGACGTTCATAGAAAACGACTTTGGCACGAGCGCTGCCCGGAAAGTGATTTTCCGGGCCCGCTGGATGGAAGTGCTGCTCTTCCTGTTCGGCGTATCCATCCTGGTCAACATATTCCGCTTCCAGCTGATCCGGCAGAAAAAGTGGGCGATCTTTGCATTCCATGCGTCTATCCTGGTCATTTTGCTGGGAGCGGCCGTCACGCGCTATTCCGGCTTTGAAGGCATGATGCACATCCGGGAGGGCAGCACGTCCGATTCCTTTTTGTCGTCGGAGACTTATCTCGTTTTTGAGGCGATGCACCAGGGGAAGAAGTTCCGTTTTGACGAGCCGGTGCTCTTTGCCTCGCTGGGCAACAACTACTGGAAGCGGCCTTACCTCCTGGGAGGGCAGGAAGTGACGGTGGAAGTGCTGGATTTTTTGCCTAACCCGCAGGAAACGATGGTGCAGGACGATAATGGCGTTGCCGTTATAAAAATCGTGATCGGGGGCGCAGACGGGCGGGAAGAGTATTATCTGCCGCAGGGCAACCGCAGCATGATCCGGGGCACCTTGTTCAATTTCAGCACCCCGGAAGACCCGCAGGCATTCAATATCAAATACGAGGATGGGAAATTGCTCTTTAAAGCTCCTGTTGCCTTTACCCAAACGCAGATGGCCACTCAGCAAAAAGACACCCTGTTTCCGGGGCAGTACCACCCGCTGATGATGAGAAGCCTGTATGCCGGCGGCCAGCAAAGTTTCGTTTTTGGCGATTTCTCCCGCAAGGCCCGGGTCGAGATCGTCTCTGCCGGCCGTAAGATGGAGAGCACCAGCACCGCCGGCCTGAAAGTGCGCGTGAGCAGCGGGGGCGATGTACAGGAGAACTACATCTACGGCGCCGCCGGAGTGGAGGGGCGCCCCCGGACGTTTGCGGCGGGAGATTTAAAACTAAACATATCTTACGGCGCCAAACGGGTGGAACTCCCCTTTGCCCTGAAACTGAGAGATTTCATCATGGAAAAATATCCGGGCACCAACAGCGCCTCTTCCTACGCCAGCGAAGTCACCCTGATGGACCCCCGGTCCGGCCTGAGCAGCAACCGGCGGATATACATGAACAACATCCTGAATTACGGCGGATACCGCTTTTTTCAGTCGTCGTTCGACAAGGACGAACTGGGCACCTACCTGAGCGTCAACCACGACTGGTGGGGCACCTGGATCTCCTATCTGGGCTATGCGATCCTGACCCTGGGCATGATCCTTACCTTCTTCAGCGAAAAAAGCCGTTTCCGGCAACTGGCGAAGAGCCTGCAGAAGCAGCGTCAGGCCAGGGAAGCCATGGCCGCCGCCATGACCGGCGTTTTCCTGTTGTGTTCGGTTCCTTCCTTTGGCAAGGGCGTTCCGGTTTACGGGGCAAACGCCGTCAGCGAGGAGCATGCCGAAAAATTCGGCCACCTCGTGATGCAGGACCACCGGGGCAGGATGAAACCGATGAATACCTATGCGAGCGAAATCCTGCGCAAGTTATCCCGGAAAGAGTCCATCTATGGGCTAACGGCAGAGCAGGTCATTTTGGGCATGGCGGCTCATCCCAGGGACTGGTACCACACGCCGCTCATCAAGATGGGCAAGCACGAAAAAACCAGGAAGCTGATCCCGGTGGAAGGCAGCCTGGCTTCCTACAGCGATTTCTTCGACGAACAGGGTCGGTACAAGCTTCGGGATCACGTCCGGGAAGCTTATAATACCCCGAAAAAGGATCAGGGCGTCTTCGAAAAGGAGATGATGAAGCTGGACGAGAAAGTGAACATCTGCAATATGGTATTTTCCGGCGGCTTCATGAAAGCCTTTCCCATTCCCGGCGACGAGAACCACCACTGGGAATCGCCGGCGGACGGCCAGCACCAGCACCACGGCCATCAGGAAAGCTCTTTTGCCCAGAAATTCTACGCTGCATATATCCCGGCCCTTCAAACTGCCCTCCACGAGAATGACTGGGGTTTTGCCAACCGGCTGGTCGGCGAGCTGGCGGTTTTTCAAAAGCAGAACGGAGGGGAAGTCATGCCGTCGGAAACCAAACTGAAAGCGGAATTGCTGCTCAACCGGCTCGACGTGTTCAGCCGGCTGGGAAAAATGTACGCTTTGCTGGGGCTTTTTTTCCTGGGGTTGTTGTTCACTTCCGTCTTCAAGCCGGGCGTCAACCTGAAGGCGCCGGGGAAGATCGCGCTTGGCCTTTTCGCCCTTGGCTTTGCCCTGCATACTTTCGGCCTGGGCCTGCGCTGGTATGTTTCCGGCCGGGCGCCCTGGAGCAACGGTTACGAGTCGATGATTTATATCGCCTTTACCACAGTGCTGGCGGGGTTGATCTTCGCCAGGAAATCGCTGGGCAGCATGGCTGCCACCTGCGTGTTGGCCTCCACCATCCTGATGGTGGCGGGGCTGAGCTGGCTCGATCCCGAGATTACGCCCCTGGTGCCGGTCCTGAAGTCCTACTGGCTCACCATCCACGTCTCTCTGGAGGCCGGCAGTTACGGCTTCCTGATGCTGGGCGCGCTCATTGGGGTGTTGAACCTGATCTTCATGATCTTCCGCAACCAGAAGAATGCGCCCAACGTCAACCGGATCATTAAGGAAATGACTCAGATCAGCGAGATGACGCTCATCGGCGGCTTGTTCATGATCAGCATCGGCACCTACCTGGGCGGCGTCTGGGCCAACGAATCCTGGGGCCGCTACTGGGGGTGGGACGCGAAGGAGACCTGGGCGCTGGTCACCATTCTGGTCTACGCGTTTATCCTGCACATGCGGTTCATTCCCGGCTTCCGGGGAGCTTATGCCTTCAACGTGGCCTCGTTGTTTGGATGGGCTTCAGTGCTGATGACCTACTTCGGCGTCAATTATTACCTTTCCGGCCTGCATTCCTACGCTGCCGGCGACCCGGTGCCGGTTCCGCCTTTTGTTTACTATTCCGCAGCTATTTTGACGGTGATTGGGTTGGCGGCGTTCTGGCGGGACTGGCAGTACAGGCGGGCGGGGTGAGCGACGGAGGGCGTGACCCTAAATTGTGCCCTCTTCGGTGTCAGAGTATGTTTGGAGGTGGTGCTTTTGAAGCGAAAAACCCAGATTTTGGGTTCTCTCGAAGGCATTTTTCCGCCCCATAGCAGCGCTACGGGGCGGAAAAATGGCAAAGAGAGGTTTCAAAAGCTGGGTTTTGCAGCCAAAATGACTACCTCCAAACATGCTCTTAGCCCCCTCACAAAAAAAACATCCGATGCTGAGGAATTATTTGAAGGTTGCCCTGCGCAACCTCTGGAAGCACAAGTTGTTTTCGGGTATCAATATCTTCGGGCTGGGTGCCGCCACC
>JAGFJD010000572.1 GCA_024102975.1 Phaeodactylibacter sp.
GCCGGACGTCAGCATAGTTGTCCAGCAAGTGCGACTTGCCGATGCCCTGCGGCCCCAGCAGCAGCACGTTCACATGCTTCTCGACCAGGCCGTGCAGCTTTTCCATCTCCCCCTTCCTGCCCACGTGGAAGCTGGTCATGCCCCGCTGTGCCGGGAACACCAGGACCGGCTGTTGCCGGCGGAGCTTTTGCCATGCGCGCCGCAATAAGTTGCGCTCCCGTTCGATACCTCGCACCGCCTGCCGCAGCCGTTGCTGATCCACATGCAGGTAGCGTTCCGTCGTTTGCTGGCTGCTATGCCCCAGACTTCGGCGTGAGCCCAGTCGAACGCAGCTTCTGCACCACACGGATATCCTCCCCATTATTCGCCATGCGCGTCGCATAATAATGCCGCAACATGTGGGGCGTAACCCCATTATTCGTGTACTTCATAATCCGCCGGTAAACCGACTTGCGGGAAAGGTGAAGCTGTCCGCTTTGATCCGAAGGCGGGAAAAGGTAAGCCTCCGGGTCGTTCCAGTCCACCCCCTTTGCCTTCCGGCGGTAATTCGCATACGCCTCGATGATCCGGCTTGTAATAGGGATTTGGCGAAACTTGTCCCTGGAATGCTGTCGTTTCTTCAGGCTGAAGACCACCAGTTGCTGCTCCATAGGCCGGACATGCTTCACCTGCAGGCGAACTGCTTCGGTGACCCGCAGCCCGGCGTCCATCATCAGCAGGGCGACCAGCTGGTATTTGGCGTTGGCGCGGGAGAGGAGGAGGTTGAGTTGCTGGCGGGTGGGGAGGGGGATGTCGGTGGCCATGGGGTGAGGTTGAGGCTAAGGCTGAGGTTAAGGAAGGAGGGCTTACTGCTTTTGGCGCTGTTCGCGATTTTTATCCGGCTAAATAGACGGACGCGATTCGCTGTTCGCCCCTGAAAATCAAGGGCCATTTGGGAGTGTTCAAAAAACTGTGCCAACCCGCATTTTTCTAACCGCAGGGATCGCAGAGGGCCACAGAGTATCCGTCTAACATTGGACAAAAGTTGCCGGGGTTGTGTACGTTGTACGGGACCAACGGCAGTCCTGGGTGGTGTGCGATGTACGGGGTCCACCCGGCTGTCCAACGTCAGACGGGTAGCCGACGGACGCTGTTCGCCCCTGAAAATCAAGGGGCATTTTTCAGAAAACACCAGGAACTGAGTAATCCCCGGGCCAGTTTTCCGCTCCAAACCTCGCAATGGTATTTAAAGGCTACCCATCTGTGAGCAAGCCAATATACAATCGTGACAGGGTAAAAGTCAACAAAGCGGGATTTTCGGGAAAAAAGTTTTTGGTAAGCGGGGGGTACGGGGGGGAGACAGAATTGCGATTTTGTCCCCCGGCTGGAGTAGGGGAAAGGGGGACGGGATTAGGCCTTTATCTCAGCAAACATCTGGTTGAACCGTGACGGAATATTTGGCGGCAGTTCGGCAAGGCAGTAAAGCGGCAGGCAGCATAGATAGGGCCAATAACATGCCCGAAAGAAGAAACTCCTTCCCATTTCTTTCGTTTTATCATAAAATCCCTATTTTCAGGATATAAAACCACCGTAGCGACATGGAACATCTGGAACGCATCACGATCGACCCGGAAATCTGCCACGGCAAGCCCTGTATCCGGGGCATGCGCTGGCCGGTTGAAGTCATCTTAGACTTGTTAGGCTCGGAAATGACGATTGAGGAAATCCTGGAGGACCATCCCGAACTGGAAAAAGAAGACATCATAGCCTCCCTGAATTACGCCAAGCTGCTTGTGTCCGGGCAGGCCATAAAACCGGCGGCCTGATGAAAGTACTCTGTGACGTGCATATTGCCAGGAAAGTCGTCCGGTTTTTTCAAGGCGAAGGGATTGAAGCCGTTCACGTCAACGACATCCTGGACAGTTGGCATACCAAAGACAACAAGATTGCCAATTACGCCGACAATAAGGGTTACACAGTCATGTCGAAAGACAAAGACTTTAAGAACAGCCATCTCTTGAAAGCTTCTCCCAAGCGTTTATTGATGATTAGCCTGGGGAATATTTCGACTCGGAGGCTGACAGGCATCCTCGGAAATAACCTGGAGCTGTTGAAGGAAAAGTTCGAGGCGGAGAAGTGCTATGTAGAAATTAGCGCTGATACAATAATAATTATTGAAAGGTGAAGGTTTGGCGCCTTGGCGCAACTGGCTAAAATAACCAGTAGCAGGAGGCAGCAGCGGAGAATGATAAGCTCCGAAACGAGAATGCGGCGCTGCTCCGCCAATTACTTCAATGGGCAGGGCAGCAGGCGGGATGAGTATTTCCAGGAAGCAACTATTATTCTTGCCGCTTATATCCACTCCGTCCGGACACACCTGCCAGTTTGGGCATCCCAAAATTTGAACCTCCCCTTATCAGAAGCAGTGACAATGAGGCTGCCGTCCTCGGAAAACCCAGCATAAACAATTGCAGCCAGGTGGCCCATCTCCATCTTGAGTTTCAAGTTAGAGAAATCCAAAGCCGAAACTTACTACTCGATCGGGAAAGAATACACCTTGCTGTTTGGTGTCGTTACCGTTCCAACTCCAGAGATATGCCTAAACCCTTCCCTGGAGATTTTAAATGTCATTTTCTCGGACTTAGTGCTTGTTTGGAGGTAGTCATTTGGGCTGCAAAAGCCAGCTTTTGGAACCTCACTTCAGCTATTTTTTGGTCCGTAGCTCGGCTACGCGCCAAAAAATGAGCTTCGTGAGAACCCAAAATCAGCCTTTTTCGCTACCAAAGCACTACCTCCAAACAAGCACTAGGTTCAAACATAAATACTTTAACGCCTTCCTGGACATTTTCAATATACCCCACAGTAGGGTCAATGATCTGGTCGGCATAAGGGCTGTTGCTATCCTTCCTTCCAAATGTGCCTATCTGCATGATGCCTTGTCCTTCCGAGCCGTCCAAATTAATGGCCAAGCCTTTTTCAGGAATACAAACTGGGCTGCTAATCGAAAAGGTGAGGCCCGGATAAAACACTTCGAAGAGGTTGGGGATTTCTCCTTTGCCTTTTTTCTTTAAGGACGGCCATAACACGAGCGTCCTGCAATCTTGCATGGCCTATTTGCATTCATTTTGCCTATTTTTCCCCATCCAACCGCTCTAACTTCAAAAAAAGCTCGTCTTTCGAGGGTCGGTGCTGGCATACCAGCATATAGCCAGGCTTACCGGGCAATACGGTCACCAACCCCTTCAGGGCTGCTAAATCAGGCTTAAAGCAATTCATTTCCTTTCCGTCATATATCGTAATAGAGCCCAAATAGGGAAATGCCCTGCCCCGTGAACCAGCCATTGGAGATTTGGATGGCGTAGCCGCTGTCCTGGAATCCCGTCTCGAACAATTCCTCTCCCGTGTCGAGGTTTGTGCCAAGGATGGAATAATTCGCGGCGCCTCCTGAAAACTTCACCAGGGAACTCAGGAGGATAGCCTCATTTGATGCCAGGTACTCGATGTTATATAATTCGGCGCCAACTTTTTTCTCTGCCTGCCAGCCCTCGGAGGCGTTTTGCCAGCCGGGTATTAACTTAAGGGCACAAATGCCCGGATCAGCTGAATAATTCAGGAACCCCCTGCCATTCAGGCCAACGAAGGGGCGGCGGTTGTATTTGTCGAAGCGCGTGCCCCTAAGGTATAATTGATGGGCCTGTTGTTCGCCGTTGTAGTCGAATGCCAGGTAAGAATTGAGGTTTTTCATGGCGTCAGCAAACAACAGTAACAGGGAATTGCCCGTACTGGCACTCTGCGCCAGGCTGAGGTTTTTATCATGGACAAAGGGCTTGGAAGCCATTAAAGAAAGGTTTTCGTCGAAGAGGTCCAGCCGGAAAGCTACCTTCCCATTGCCAGCTTTGCCTGTTTCGAACAAACAAAAATACCCAGCCACGCCCTCCTCGCCGTAAATGGGATCCATGTGGGCAAGTTTTTTGAAACCTTCTATGAATTGTTCCTGGGCAGAAACAATTGCCGGAACCATGCTGCAAAAAATGAAAACAAACAATAATGATGGCCTCATGATTAGTGGTTTTGACGAACGGGTATAGGACACCCGCCCATTGGTTAGGAAATGGCGTTGGAATTGGAGAAAACTTAATTGACATACCAGTTCCAATGCACTTTGATGTTGAGCATGAAATTGACCGTATTCCCGTTGGGGTAAGTCCAGGAATCGTCGAAGCCGTGCAGCTTGATAACGCCGCCCCCCAGCTCGAAGAAGAAAGAATGTTTAGGGCTGCGGTCTTTGATGTTCTCCTGTATCCAGCTCACCGCCAGGAAGGACTCTTTGTTGTTTCCGAAGGAGTGCCCGGCTTTGACGGAGACGCCGTTCCGCTTCGTCTTTTCCTTGTGCTGCTTGTAAAACTCGTTGAGGAAATGGTTAACCGAGCCGGCCAGCATGAAGGCAGATACGATTTGCGTTTCGTCAAAGCATTCGCCGCAATTGAGCACCATCCCCTTGGACAGGGCATTGATTTCCAGGGCAGTGGTGGGGTTCAGGTTGTAATGCACGGCCGCCCCGCTGCCCGCTGAGCTGAGCAGCACTCCCAGTCCCACCTGGCCGGTCTTGTCTTGCATCTCGGAGGGGCGGATAGCCCCGGAGGTTACTTTTTCCTGTTCCTCCACGGCCAGCTTGTCGATCTCGTCGTACCGGTACAGGAAGACGGAACCGTCAGCGGTTCTTAGTTTTACGTGCTCGTTCATTTTGTTTTCAATGACGGCGCCTTTCACGACAGAGCCGTTTTTCAGGTAAACGACGTCGATTTGCTGTTGCCCAAACAGGGCCGATGAGGAAAACAGGAAAAGTGCCAGCGTAGCGAAGAACAAGTTTCTCATGGCTAGGAATTTTTAGGTGAATAAGTTGTCTTGCATCCCTTCCCCAGCATCCATCCGGACGGTTCTACGAGGAAATACCCAAGAGGCACAGAAGGTCAACAGGGGAGGAGGAAGTATTTTTGAAAATAAAAAACGGCAACAACTGGCTTTCGGGAGGAGCCGCGTATGTGTTTAGCGCCAACCCAGGTGACATCTTTTCGCCCATTATCTGAATTTCAAATTACTTCCTTACAATTTAGGGCGAAAAGGTGTCATCTGGTGGGAGGGAGGACTGCCGTCGCATTGAGATAACACCTTTTTGCCCCTCTATTGGCAGGAATAGCTCTTGTCGGCAGTAGCAAGGGGCAAAAAGATGTCACCTAGGCTGTTCATTAACAAGCCGCTTACGAGGAATTGGTTCCCACAACTTTTGATCCTGTTGATTCTACCAAATCCGGTCGAAAGGTTGAAAACCACTGAAATTTGCCCCATCCCTAAAGGGAG
>JAGFJD010000585.1 GCA_024102975.1 Phaeodactylibacter sp.
GCCCGGCGTTTATTTCCCACAACTGCCCGGCTTCTTTGTCGAAGCGGGTAAGCACGAGTCCTTTTTCGCCTCCTGCCTGTGCCTCGCCTGCCGCATACACATCCCCGTCGGCGGCAAGCCGGATGGCGCGGGCGGCGGCTTTGGCGGCCGGCTGGTTGTTCACCCTCCTGTACTCTAGCGATAAGTCGCCGGCAGAAGAAAAAGAAGCCACGTACATGTCCTGCCCGCCCTGGCGGTTGGCGCTGTAGCCGCCGAGGTAGACCGCCGCTTGCTCAGGGGCATAGGCCATGCTGAAAACGGCATCGTCTCCAAAACCGCCGTCTATTTCTTTTGCCCATTCCATCTGGAAGCTGGCATCGAGCTTTATCGCCTGAATATCCAGCCCGCCAGCTTCAGAAGTTTTGGCGCCGCTGAAGTAGTAGTTGCCCTGGCTGTCTTTTTCGCAGTACAACCCCTTTTCATAATCCAGGTTGGGGAAAGGATAGTGGTAATCGCTTCCCGGCTCTCCGTCGTCAATGGGCAGGCGCCAGGAGAGGATATCCCAATCCCCATTTGCATCCTGGCTGGCGCCCAGTATTTCTACATTGGATTCGTCATAAACCTCAATGCCGATAGGAGCGTCGTCTTTCTGAGCATAGTCGTAGTACGCTTGCCAAACGACGTCGCCTTCGTCGCTGGCCATGACAGCCAGGATGTCTCGCCCGTCTTCAGAAGAGGAGGACAGGCCTGCAACCACCAGGTTTTCAGCGTCGATGGACAGAAGCGCCACGCCATAATCGTCGAGCTCTTCCGGCCCGTCGACGAGGATATGCCAGGACTCGTCGCCGGATGTGTCAAATTTCGCCAGCAAAAGGTCGTGGCCGTTCGTGCCTGGGCCTGCTGCCGCTCCGGCACAATAGATATTGCCCTGCCCGTCCAATACTATAGCCGTGCCGAAACTGACGGACAGGCTGCTCGTTTCCAGGCCCGAAGCCCACAGCAGGTTTCCCTCGCTGTCGTGGCTGGCGAGCAGTAACTGTATGCGGTTTCCCGCTTGCTCGTGCCCAACGGTATAAATGTTCCCGTTTTCTCCAACCTCGCTGCTGCTCCAGCCAACCTCCGACGGGCTGCCAAAAGCAGAAGACCAGCTTTCGTTTACGATGACTTGGGCGTGTGCGGGGAGCTTTAAAAAAAACATAACTGTTAATATAACAATATTTTTACATAGGGGGGGGGGAGGTAACGCGATAGTTCATTTTGAAAATTTTTGGTTATTCAGATGAAAATACTCATAAAAATTCATTTTGTGAAATATTTTTAATTTTTATTCGGTTTTTTACCAGCGAGAATTCGAATTCATACCCTCTAAATGCCCTATATTCTGCTTTGGACATCTCTCACCTTGTCGGTACGATAAAGACCAGTGCAGCCCTATAAAACAATAATTCCTGCCCCACTGACACCAATTGATCAGGTGATCAGGCAGGGGCCTGCAACTGGCCGCATTTGTTTTCACGTTTACCCCCTTTGGACAGGTCACTTCAAAAACGCCACCTCCCGGATCTCCTTCCTGCCGTAGTAATCTTTTGCTTTCGGCGAGTAATACTCTACGCTTTCCACCTTCACCTGCACCTTGCTGCCGATTACCTTCGAAGGCTCGCTGACGAAGCGTTCCGACCCCTTGAAGTACCGGAGCCAGAGCAGCTTATGAGCGCGCCCCTGCTCGTCGGTGAGGGTTACCGTGGCAAACTCTTCCCCGTCGATCGCTTTGATGGTCCCGGTGAGCACCTGAAGGGTAGCTGCCGGGGCTGCCTGTGCCTGCGTTTGCACGTCGGCCACCTTCATGAGCACCGCCGGGCATTTGAAGGCCATCTTCATGCCGATCTGTTCGGCGAACTTGTTCATCGCGGCCTGGTCGGAGGGGTTGAGGTTGCCGAATTCTTTCTGAAACGCCTCCGGGTATTTGCCCACGGCTTCCATCATGCAAAGGCTCAGTTGCATTTGCATCTGTTCCTTGCTCATGTTGTCGACGTCCTGTTTGGAAATGCAGTCGCAGGATTCATCCGCCAGCTTGTCCAGGAGATCCTGGGCGGAGAGGGGCAGGCCGGAGAGAGCGGCGAACAGGATAAAAGAAAAAACAGCTTTCATTGTCATTGGATTTTTTGGAGCGCAAGATAAGGGGAATTGAGTAATTGTGCATTGGTGCATTGGTGCATTGGTGTTTTCGTGGCCATGAAACCGTAGCAGGGCTTGAGTGGGCCGCTGTTTCGTTACAAAAGTAATGATTATAAAAGTAACGATTATTTTTATAACGAATCCTGCCTGGGAAATATCCCGGAGTACCGTCCGGGTGCCGGGGCCTTTTTAACACATAGGGCACATAGGTGGGGGCATACGGTTTTTTTTAACACATAGGGCACATAGGTGGGGGGCGGGAGGGGTTTTATCACATAGGGCACATAGGCGTTTTCACAGTAGGCCACATAGGTGGGGCGCCGTTTTTTTTT
>JAGFJD010000060.1 GCA_024102975.1 Phaeodactylibacter sp.
AGTACTGCGCTACGGGCAGGGGCAGGTACACCATCTGTTTGTTCAGTTCCGGCGAGCCGAAATTGGCCATCCCCTTGATCGGATACTTGCCGGCGGCATTGACGCCGTGGTACCCCTGGCTGATCAGAACAATGGTATCGCCCAGGCTCAGGCCCAGGTTTTCGGCTACGCCTTCCGCAACCAGCGCCGCTTCTTCGTCATCTTCAAAATACGCCCCCTCGGAAATCCTGTCCCGCAGGTGGGTCATGTCATTTTCTACTTCGGGGCTTATACCCACCACCATCACGCCGGAAGTATGCTCTCCGGTAGACGCCAGGGCAAAGGACTCAATACGCGGCAGCACCCGGCGCACACCGGGTACTTTCTCTTCCAATTGCTTCAGGGAGTCTGCCAGGGGAAAGGCCTTGTCAATCGTCTGCTCCTCCCAATATCCCTTCTGATGCACCTGCACGTAGCCGTAGTAATAGTTGACCACGCTGTTGATCATGTGGTCCCAGGCCCCCTTCTGGATGGATTCCATAAAGGTGGCGAACAATACCGCGAACAGGATGGAAGCCGCCGTAATGGCCGTGCGCCGCTTATTGCGCCAGATGTTGCGCCAGGCAAGACGAAATAGCATGTCTTTGGTTTATATATTTTCAAAAAACCGTTCCACCTCCCCAAACCCCAAAACCCAAAACCTAAAACCTAAACCCCAAAACCCAAAACCCAAAACCCAAAACCTAAACCCCAAAACCTAAACCCCAAAACCTACCGCACCCGCTTCATATTCTGAACCGAAAAGAAAGCCTCCTTGACCGGCTCGTTAAATTCCAGAGACAGGTACTCCACAATGGTTTTATGCCCTTCTTCATCAGCCGGGATAACTTCCAGGACGGAAGGCAACATGCGCCCGTCCATATCCCTGACGTTCTTCCCGTACATGGTATTCACCAGGTAGCCGTCCTCGTCGTACATCTCGGTCTTCAGTTGCATGAACTCTTTGGTGTCGATCCAGGAGATGACCTTGCCCCAGACCACCGGGGCGTTCTCCTTTGGCGTCAGTTGGATTTTGTAGCACTCCCGGCCATCTATGGTTTCCCGGCCCAGCAGCTCGTGGGTATAATCCTTGACGATGGAGGACTCGCGAACCAGGTCGTCATTGGTGAAGTCGGATCCCATCCACGACTGCATCATCATGGAAGGAGGCAGTTTGATGGTCCGGTCGATGGTGGGCTGCCAGTTCCATATCTCGTTCTCCCTTTTCAGGAAGGCGGTTCCTTTGTCGCGGGCGGGTGCCGTCACCAGGATGAGCATGTATTCGGTGCCTTTCGACCAGCTCTTCATCTGCATTTCCCGCTTCCAGGTGGGCCGGACAATGGTCATTTTGAGCTCGCCGATGCTGGTCTCGCCCCGCGCCTTCTGATCGGCCTTTTCGATGATTTCTTTGGCGGTGAGGTTTTGAGCATAGGCGGCTGTACTCATCATCAGGGTGAACGCCAGTACAGCCAGGATCAATCGTTTCATTATGGTTTGCTTTTTTGGTTAATCAATTTATACTCCGCCGCAATAGGTTTTGTGCATTTGCCCTCCCCGCCCCTTAATCCCCTAAAGGGGAAAACCACCCGTAAATGCACAAAACCTATTGCCATTCAGTATACCGTTCCGGAAGAAAACGGCTCAGCACATAGGCTTTCATCTCTTCGATCGGATAAGTTTCTTCCATTTGCATGTAGTGCAGCATGATGCCGTCAAGTACAGCGCCATAGTAAAGGGCTTCCTTTTCCGGCTCTCCCGAACCCAGGCGGCGGAAAATGTCGGCGATGGCAGCAACTGCTTCCCCCTGTTTTTTCCGGAGTTCCGGCATCAGGTTGGTCAGCACGTCGGTCTGGAAGGCCAGTGACGTCATCAGTTTCCAGTAGTGCAGGTCTTTCCGGACGACCTCGAAGGTTACTTCGGTCATCGACCGCAGTTGCTGCGCAGCCTCCTCCGGGGAGGAAAGCACATCCCCCATTATTTGCTCGCCCATGTCTACCGCCTCCATAATGATGTCGTGCAGCAAATCCTCTTTGCTGTCAAAATAATTGTACAACAGGCCCTTGGAGATTCCCGCCTCTTTTGCGATCTGGCTGATGGAGGTACTGTGGTAGCCATTGTGGGCAAACAACTCCATAGCTGCTTTTTTGATCGCCTCCATGCTCCTCTGGCGAATCTCTTCAAACTGTTTCTTGGTGCGTGGCGACATAATCATTTATAGTTGACCGAACGGTTAGTCAAAATTAAAGGCAATGAATTTATTTATCAAGTGCAGCAGTCATTTTTTTGAGAAAACACGACGAAAGGGGGGATGGGGCCGATGAAGGAGGGAAAAAGGAAACCAATTTACTTACGGCTTTCACAAAAAGTTTATGCCTTGCTTTAATACAGAAAATTTAAAAAAATACCCTATCTTTGTTACAAAAAAATATTATTTTTACCTTATAAACGTGCATGCGCTACCATGTATTTTCGCAACATCCTACCGGAACTTGAGAATTGGAAAGCCTCGGCAAATCGAAAACCACTGATCCTGCGCGGTGCGCGACAGGTTGGCAAAACGACTGCGGTCAACCTGCTTTCCAGCCAGTACAAGCAATATATCTACCTCAATCTGGAAAAAAAAGAGGATGCGGAACTATTTAAAGGACAAAAGCCATTCCCGACATTGGTCGAAGCCATTTTTTTCATCAAAGACAAGAGTATCCAGGAACCAAACACTTTGTTATTTATCGATGAGATACAGGCAGTACCGGCGGCGATTAACCTGCTTCGGTATTTTTACGAAGATTACCCTTGGCTACACGTCATTGCAGCAGGGTCTTTATTAGAAACCATCATGAAAGAAGAGGTTACTGTGCCGGTGGGCCGGGTGGAGTACAAAGTGTTGCGCCCGGTTTCCTTCGACGAATTTCTGATTGCCACGGGTGAACGAGCCGCTTTGGAACAATACAACACCGTACCCACACGGGATTTTGCCAATGAGAAGCTGTTGCGTTTGTTTCACCGCTATGTACTGATCGGCGGCATGCCGGAAATTGTGCAGCATTATGCCAAGAATCGAAACTTGACCGCCCTGTTGCCCATTTACGAGTCTTTGCAGGTGTCTTTTATGGACGATGTGGAAAAATATGCCCGCAACAACACCCTGGTCAATGTGATACGCCATGTAATGAGCGTTATGCCTTTTGAAGCCGGCAACCGCATTAAGTTCCAAAATTTTGGCCAATCTAACTACGGCTCCAGAGAAGTCGGGGAAGCTATGCGCATAATGGAAAAGGCTATGTTGCTCCACCTTGTTTACCCATGCACGAACGTTTCGCCGCCTGTTCTGGGCAATAAACGAAAATCGCCAAGGCTGCATCTATTAGACACCGGACTGATGAATTATGTAGCCGGGCTGCAAAAAGGTTTGCTCAACGTTCAGGAACTCAATAGCTTGTATCAGGGAAAAATAACCGAACAGATTGTTGGACAGGAACTGCTCGCGGCAAAATTTAACGTGCTGAACGAACTCCATTTTTGGGTCAGGGAAAAAAAGGACTCGACCGCAGAAGTTGATTTTATCTACCTCTTTGAAGGAAATATAATCCCGGTAGAAGTTAAGTCAGGCCATACAGGCCGCTTGCGGTCGTTGCACTTGTTTATGGATCGCGCCCCGCACCAGATGGCGGTACGGCTGTACGCAGGGAACCTGAAAAAAGAGGCCGTCCGAACGCTTGCCGGCAAAGCGTACACCTTACTCAGCCTGCCGTATTACCTTGCCGGGAAAATAGAGCAATACTTGCAATGGGCATTTTCCGGTAAGGCTGAAACTATATAGTGATCGTTTGGCGTATAGGTATAGCTATACTTAACGGCAACAGATTTTCCCACTGGCATTAAACCCCACTATTCCGTACTTTTGCCCCTCACAAAAGAGCTGCCGAAGCAAAATACAACATGAAAGTCACAGAATATTTTGAAAAGGCCAAAGGCCAGACCCTCATATCATTTGAAGTGCTGCCCCCGCTCAAAGGCGGAAGCATGCAGGCCATTTTCGATACCCTCGATCCGTTGATGGAGTTCAAGCCGCCGTTTATCGACGTGACCTACCACCGCGAGGAGTTCATTTATAAGAAGCGCGCCAGCGGGTACTACGAGAAGGTGGCCATCCGGAAGCGGCCGGGCACCGTGGGCATCTGCGCCGCCATCATGCACCGCTACGGCGTGGATGCGGTGCCCCACCTCATCTGCGGCGGCTTCACCCGGGAAGATACCGAAAACGCCCTGATCGACCTCAACTTCCTCAACATCAACAACGTGCTGGCCATCCGCGGCGACGCGCGCATGTTCGACGGGAAATTCGTGCCGGAAGAGGACGGGCATACCTTCGCCATCGACCTGGTCAAACAGGTGGTGGACATGAATAAGGGTAAATACCTGCACGAAGATATCGAAAACGGCCTGCGGACGGACTTCTGCATCGGCGTGGCCGGCTACCCGGAAAAACACTTCGAATCGCCCAACATCGACTTCGACCTCCAGCAGACCAGGGCCAAAATTGACGCCGGCGCCGATTACATCGTCACCCAGATGTTCTTCGACAACAAAAAGTACTTCGACTTCGTGGACCGCTGCCGGGCCGCCGGCATCACCGTGCCCATCGTGCCTGGCCTGAAGCCGCTGACCAAGCTGTATCAGCTCAACTCCATCCCCCGAATCTTCCACATCGACCTGCCCGACGAACTCGTCCGCGCCGTTCAGTCGGCCAAAACCGCCGAAACGCGCACCCAGGCCGGCATCGAGTGGTGCATCCAGCAGTCCAAAGAGCTGAAAAAGGCCGGCGCGCCCTGCCTGCATTATTATACGATGGGGGATTCGGAGACGATAAGGAAGATTGCCGAGGCGGTGTATTAGGGGGAGGATAAATTGGTGAATGGTTGGATGGTTGAATGGTTGAATGGCCTCCAAACAAGCCCTTAAAGCCAAAACATAAGATTTCTTATTTTAAAACCATATTGTTTTTATCGGTTTTCTTATCTTCACTCCTGAAAAAAAATCGGCCTCCAGATGGTTTATACAAGGAAAGATGAATACCCAAAGACTTTTGCAGAGTTTTTTGCCGGAATTGGCCTGATGCGGATGGGGCTGGAACGGGCAGGGTGGCAAATAGAATTTGCCAATGATATCGACCCTATGAAAGAGCGGTTGTACAACGCCCATTTTCAGGACGAGTTCCCGCATTTTATGCTGGGCGACATTCACCAAATCGAAGAAGAGCGGATTCCGACGGTCACTCTGGCGACCGCCTCTTTCCCCTGTACCGACCTGTCCCTTGCCGGGAAGCGGGAGGGGCTGTCCGGAGAACAATCTTCCGCATTCTGGGGGTTTATCCGGGTCCTGGAAGGCATGGGCGACAGGCGGCCGCCGATCGTGCTTCTGGAAAACGTGACCGGCTTCTTAACTTCACACAAAGGAAAAGACTTCGAAGAAGCCCTTAAGGCACTGAACAGCCTTGGATACAGGGTGGATTCCTTTATCATTGACGCTGTCCGCTTCGTTCCTCAAAGCCGGGTGCGGCTGTTCATAATAGGGCAGTTGGAAAGCCTGATGCCGGCAAAATTGCCGGCAGTTTCCGATGATCAATTGTCTTTGTTTTATGAAGGAGAACTAAGGCCAGAAAAACTTGCGGATTTCATTTTCAGCCATCAGGATATAAACTGGGCGATCAGAACGTTGCCCAAACTTCCCAGGAACGAACGCCTGCTCCCCACTATCGTAGACGAGACACCCGAGGATGCCAGCGAATGGTGGAGCCAGGAGCGGGTCGATTATCTGATCAACCAAACCAGCGAAAAACACCTCCAGGTCATCGAAGCCCTGAAAAATAAATCTCATTATTCTTATTTAACCGCTTTCCGGCGCGTCAGGAACGGAAGGTCAATGGCGGAGATCAGGTCGGACGGGATTGCCGGCTGCCTCCGGACGCCCAAAGGCGGAAGCGCCCGCCAGATTCTGCTCAAAGTCGGGCGTGGAAAAGTAAAAATCCGGTTTGTTTCGCCCACCGAATGCGCCCGGCTGATGGGAGCGGATGATTTTAAAATTACGGGTTCTACAACGGAAGCCCTTTTTGGTTTTGGCGACGCGGTGTGCGTGCCGGTTATTACCTGGATTGCTGATAATTATCTCAACCCTATTCTACAGCGGGCCATCAAACTCAACATCAAGGAGACTTTAGAGTTGGAGACACCATATTCCATGTAACCATGTCTCCTATGCAAAGCGTCTTCGCAAAACGTAAGGAAAATTTGAATGACGGACTCAAGGCTTTTCTTTTAGAACCTGACGGGAAATTGGCGGCAGCCCGCAACTGGCCGACGAATTCAGCAGGAACCAGATCGCAGTCGAATCACTGGAGTCCTTTGTTTCCCAGAATATTGAAGAGATCAGTGGTTTTGATAATTCTAGCATAAAAGCAAATTTCACTGAATTGATCCAGCTCTATAATCATAGAGTTCATGCTGTGGAGATTGACAAGTCGTTGATGATCGAGTTACCGTCAAATCTGGCAAAGGGGAAAAAAGGCTGTGGGCGGCCGGCCAGCGGCACATCCCACAGCGGCCTCTTGGGGTTATATGTCAATATGGGTTTCAGGAGTTTTTCCCGGAGAATCATTCCTTCATTCCTTCATTCCCTCAAAAGGCAGGCCCCCGGCCTCATCAGCGTTCGACCGAACGTTCGACCGAACGTTCGACCGAGCTCACGCCGAAGTCTCACGCCGAGGTCCGGGAAGCCCTGCCCTTGGGAAAAGAGCATTATCAATGTATCTCTGAAGCAAATTTCGGTGATCCCTTTCCCTTTTTTGTACCGGAAAACAGGTATTGGGGTACCGGTTTTCGGGGGACTCATTGCTGTTTTTATCACATAGGACACATAGGTTGTTTCGCATAGGGCGCATAGATACGGATCATGCTCTGTGTCCTGAACTAGGGGCAGAACAGTAGCCATTCACTTCTCAAAATCGGCGAATACAACAAACTCCCCCCGGCTCACCCGGATGATGGCGTCGACGATCTCCTTTTTGCCTTTGCTTTTGGAGAGAAATCCGTCGGCGCCCCGCGCCAGGGCCAGGTCGAGGTCCCGCTTGTCGTCTCTCATGGTAAGCATGAGGACCCGGACGCCGGGATACCCGGCCTTGGCCCGTTGGGTGGCCTCCAGCCCGTCCATGCCGGGCATGTTGATATCCATCAGGATAACGTCAGGCAGGGCGCCCTGTCGCCGTTCCAGGTATTCCAGCAGTTCGTGCCCATTGTGGGCGGTGCCTGTCACCTGGATTTGCGGATGGCCTTTCAGCAGTAGTTGCAATCCGTCCAGGACCACCTGGTGGTCGTCCACCAGATAGACGCTGATTTCTGATCTATTCATAGGCGTAGTGAAGTTTTTTGGGGTTTTGCTTTACGCTTCCGGATGGGAAGACAGTTCATTGCCGTCCAGCAACTGGCACTGGCAGGCCCAGTAGCCCAGGCTGGCGTCGTTGGCGACGCCGTAGTCTTTCAGTTTTTCTCTGATCCGGCGTTTATGCACTTCTACAGTGGCCGGCTCCATATTCCGGTTGTTGATCCGGGTGAGCATTTCGGCGATCTCGCGGGTGCGGAAGCCTTTGCACAGCAGGGCAATGACCTGTTTTTCGGTCGGGGTGATCAGTTTTTTGGCCTCCATGCAATCATCCTCTGCCGGAGGGCTGGCCTTTCCCAGGTCGATGACCACGCCGCCGGTGTGTATCTTTTTCAAATCCTGGCAAATCTCTTCCATGCTGAGCGACTTGGACAGGTAGCCCCGGGCACCGGTTTCGAGGGCCTGCTTGGCAAAGGCGAGGTCTTCCTGCCCGGTAAACAACACCACTTTAACCGGGGGGAACTGCGCCTGCACCTTGCTGATGGCGGCCAGCATCTCCGGGGATTCCGCCATCTTATCCAGCAGCAGGACGTCCGTCCGTCCGTTCAGCCGCCCAAAGAGTTCCTCCAGGGTAGAAGCACGTCCCGAAAACTCAAAATCCTGATCCCGATTGAACTGGTTTCTCAGCACGTCGACGACGAAGACGTGATCATCGGCGATGAAGACCCGGATATTCTGTTCTCCCATAGGTTGATTTATTTGTTCTCCGGCAAAAAAATGTCAATGGCGGTGCCCTCGCCCTGCCGGGGTTCGACACTGATGCTGCCCTTGTATTGCCGGACGTACTCTTCCACGTTTTTCAGCCCGTTCCCATATTGTACGCTGTTTTTGTCAAAGCCGACCCCATTGTCCTCAATGTGGATCGATAACCCTCCTTCGGCCCGGGTGATCAGGGCGCTGAGGCGGCGGGCTTCTGCATGGAGCAACACATTAGCCGCCAGGGTAAGCACGATCTTGTAGATGGCCAGCCCCATTTCCCAATCCGGTTTTTCTTCCAGCCCCCGGACCACGTATTTCACCTCCAGCTGGCTTCTTTCGGAAAGGGCGTGAAAGAATCCCCCTACTTCGTCCAGCCAGTCAATAGAGTCTTTATCCAGCAGGCGCTCTACATTGCGGGCGTTTTTGTAGGCCTCGCCCATCATTTTCAGCACGTTCTGCATATCCTCCTGGCTGAGCGTGCCGTTCCGCAGCGCCTCGATGTTGGCTTCCTGCAACCAGCGGGTGGCGGCCAGCTGGCTGCCCACCGTATCGTGGAGGGTTTTGGTGATCTTCTTCCGCTCGCGTTTCTCCCCTTCCAGCCTGGCGCTTTCATTGGAGAGCTGGATGTCGTCCAGCAGCGCATTGACCCTGCGCTGGTGCTCGATCATCTGAAGCTGCAGCGCCAGCGCATTGGCCTTGCGCTTCCGGTACTGCCAGAACGCCAGGGCGCCGAACCCGGACAGGAAGACCAGGAAAACCGACAGCCACATGTAGAGGCGTTTATTTTCGATCTGATGCTCCAGGGCGCTGACCGAGGCGGCCACCTTGTCGAGGGAGGCCTGGTCGAGCGCGCTGACCCTGCCGCCAAGGGCCTGGCGGGCAGTAGCGAGCAGGGCGCGGGCCTGTTCCGGATTGCCGTCGGCAGCTGCCATTTCCGCCAGGTTGAGGCTGGCGTCGAAGATGGAGAGGGAATCGCCGGCTTTTTCTGCCCACGATATGCTGTTGCCGTAGTTCTCCCTTGCCTTTGCCCTCTGGCCTTCGGCCTCGTCGATGCCGGCCAGCACGTTATAGGCCATAGCCATTTTTGCGTACTCCTCCTCCCTTTCGAAAGCGGGAATGGCCGCCTCGATATAAGGCCGGGCCTCTTTATATTCTTTCAGCTGATAGAACAAGTCGCCGGCGCCATAGCCGCTGATCGCCATCCCGACGGAATCTCCCAGGGCCCGGAAAAGCGTGTCGGCACGTTGGAAATATCCGAGCGCCTGTCGAAAATCCCCCAGGCTTTTGTTCGGGTTGGCCAGATCGACCAGCGCATTGGCCAGGGCAAAAGAATCCTTCAGTACTTCGAACAGGGCCACCGCCCTTTCGGCAAACCGGCGGGCCGTTTCGTAATTGCCTTCGGCATCTTTCAGGATGGCAATGTCCTGATACAGCCCTGCCGCTTCCCGCCGGCCCCCCCGCTGTTCCTGGATGGCAAGGGCCAGTTGGTAATGGCGCAGGGCGGCAGCCCAGTTTCGCATCCCTTCTTCTGCCCTGCCCATAGCCTGGTAGCTGTCGGCCGTCCTGCCTTCCTGCTCATATCGTCCGGCCAGTTCCAGGGCCTGAGCGGCCAGCGACCGCATGGCCGGATAATCCTGCCCGTCATAGGCGCGCCAGGCGGCGTCGAGCAGCTGTTGAATGCTGTCGGGGGACTGGGCCTCCGCTTGCGGAAACCACGGGAAGAAAAGGAAATATGCCGCCAGGAGGTATCTCATCGTTTCAGGTTGATGCCGCCTTCTTATACCGTAAACCGGGAATCAATGGACCGCGGGCGGTTCCGGCGGGAACTCATGTTCCGGGTCTTGGCTTTGCGAACGGTATTGGCAGGTTCCGGCGCTCCGTTCCCGGAAGAGGTATTCCCGGCACCAGCCTGTTCCATATCCAGCAAGCCCCGGGACAGGGCCGGCAGCTCCTGGTTGCGGAAAGCTTCCGCCTCCTTTTCATTCTCCATGAATACCACCGTCACCGCAAAATTGCCTTCTACCTGCCCGCTGTCGGAATAGGTTTCCGTGTTGACTTTCAGCCGGGCAGGGTTGATAAAAGGAGCGAAACTGTCGTCCTCCAGGGTGTCGTCCCCTCTGGAAAGCACCAGGATGGATTCGAAAACCCCGTTTCCCGGGCTGGTGGCAATGAGCCGGTCCTGTTGATCGGAAAGCCGGTAGCCCTTCGGCGCCAGCAGGACGTAGGGATGAAAAAGAGAGGAGGCACCTGTATCTGTGCCTGGCGCTTGCTGCGCCAGGTAGACGTAAGGGCAATTGTAGGCAGGCGCAAAACCCGGCTGCCTTTCCGGCGCCGGGCGGTTATCCGCATCTATGTACGGCATCATATTCGAATAGGCCAGGGGTTCTGCTTCGCCGCCCGGCCCCTTCACCTCCACTTCAACTTTCACCTCCCAGGAACCGGGATCGAAGCCTGAAGGATGTCGGACTTCGGGTTCCAGGTCAAAATCCATCAGGAAAAAATCGCACGCTTCCTCCTCAGAAGCGTCCTGCAAAGCCGATACGGAAAAACGAATGGCTGTCATGCCCGCTTCGTAAACGGCCGGCTGCCCTCCTGCGGCCAGCTCCGGAGTTACTTCCTCGCCTGCCCGCTTGCGGATCGCCACAAACAGGCGATAACCTGCCCGGCCTTCCTGGCAGGACAGATAGAGATATGGCGCATATAAAAGAAATGTGTCCCTGCTTTTCATAGCGTTTATTTTGGATAACATTTTATTACCTGCAAAAATGAATACATTTAACGGCATTCCTTTACCGGAATCGGCCATCCGGGCGTACCGGAAAACCGGTAGGCCGGAGAGGGGCAAAAAGGGTATCTGCCAAACATGCTCTAAGGCGGTGGATGTTATCGGATTGGATAAAGTAGGAAAAGTTGCTTTCAGGTTTTTAGCGGCATAAATATAAGCAATATTTTGCATTAATGCTCCGTCCGGAGCGGCCAGCCTCCAAATGCCCGCAAAACGGATTTTCAAAAGAAGGCGGAAACCGGGCCGGCGGGCGCAACTCCGGGCCCGTTTGTCCGTATAAATGGTGCTTTCCCGTCCTGAAGAAGGAAACCCGCACTATAGGTAATTGGAAAATTCAGGTGCCTGTTCCGGCTGTTTGTTTTCACAGCAGAACACATAGGCGGCGGCTATTGCAGGCTGTGTGAACTATCTGATGTGCCTGTGTGGTAAATAGTTAATAATTTAGCTTACATTTATTGTCACAAAAAATCCCCTGAAGCCTATGGCTGATTCTGACACGCACAACCAGAGGTTAAAAGCCATTATTCTCGATGCGCGGATGGCATTTCATCAAAAGGCCCTCGCCGTCAAAGAGAACCTGCAGCTCGGCGAAGAAGAAGCCGCTGACCTGACGCGGGAGGCGGAAGAAGTGCTCGCCCTGTTTGACCGGCCTGAAACCTGGATAAACCCCATCCAATACGACAGCCGCGAGCTGTTCAGGTGTATCGACCAGTTTCAGAGAAGCGACGAAGAGGACCTGGAGGATTTTTCGGAAAGCCTGGCAGTCCTTGTCGGAGCGCTCCGGCAACTGGCCGCTCCGCCGGCCCGGGCCCGCTCAGCCCTGGGCAGCCCTTTCAACGGGCTGATGGAGGAGGCCCTGCTGAACAACCGCCGGACCGTCGACGGCATCGAGGCCCTCTACCTCGAAAACGGCCAAAACCTGCACCAGATCGAAGAGTACGCCGAAACCGCATCCCGGCAGGGCGCGCTGGTCAGCCACTATCTGGAGGAGCTACAGTCCGGCGACCACCAGGCCACCGCCCTGCAGGTCAAGCGGATCAAAGACTGGAACGGATTCTTCCAGGAGGTCACCGCCGAAACGCCCGTGGAAGATTTCATCCTCGACTGCCAGGATTACAACGACGAACTCCAGCACCAGTGCCCGCTGCCGACGCCGTAACCGGAAGTGGAATATCGCCCACGGCTCCGGCCCGAATGCCCTGATTGTTGAACCCTAACCTTTCTATGTTCATTATGCGTACCTTCCGACTCTCCGCGTTGTTGTTCCTGAGTTGCCTGCTTGCCGGCCCGGCCCGGGGCCAGAGCCTGATCGAAGATACTGAAGCGCTGGTGGCAGCCCTGCAGAGCCTGAAATCCCCGGCAACAGCCGGCGAAGAAAGCCTGCCCGCACCGGTTATAGATACCGTAATCGTAACCCTTTTCGAAACACCGGAGGGCGACAGCCTGGCCCGGGATACTGTGTGGGGCGCCCCGGTGCCTCCTCTCTCGCCGGTGGAACGGGCGGCCCAGGCTATGGCCATTTTATATTATTACGACACCCCAACCAAGGAAACCCCGACCACCCTGCCCCAGTTTCAGTCCATTACCCGCCGGTACGCCGGCAACCCGATGATCAGAAGGTTCCTGGGCGACGAGGAGCTTCTTCCCTACACACAGCTGGTCGACACTGTCTTCGCCCGGAGTTTCAGGGAAAAACTGACGCAACTGCAGAGCAGCCCGCGCCAGAAGATGATGTCCTTCCTGCAAACCGAAGAGGCCGTCACGCCGAGCGCGTACCTGTCCGTCTCCAGGTCGCTGCAAAACCACAGCCGGCCGGCCCTCGAAGGCCAGGTGGCCCTGCGGAAGGCCGCCGGGCAAAGCAACAGGAACGTCGCCGACGGCCTGGTCAGCGCCCCGGCAATTATCGAAGGGCTCTTCAACTTCGTATTGTCCAAAGCCCAGGAAGAAGTAGCCATCTCCTTCCTGGAGCGCCTGCTCAGCGAGGACGTACAGCTTATGCCAACGCTCTTCCCCACCGTTTCGCGCACCTTCAAGGGGCACAATTTCACCTACTCAACGTCTTTTATCGAACGCCTGCGGACATCCTTCTACGAAGACATGCAACTGTTGCCGGTGCGGCTGCCGGAACTCATCTGGGAAAACGACTACTTCCTCCCGCTAAAGGAAGATCCTGTAGCCTACAACCTGCTGGTTGCTTTTTACACCGCCGGGCTGGCCCAGAAGGGCATGGCGCTGGATTCCTTCCTGCCCATCACCCACCGCTACCTGTACGACACCTACGAGGAAGCCCGGAAAAAAGTGGACCAGGACCTCGTCAGCCAGGCCAATACGCCGGAATATCAGGCCATCATCGGCAGCACCGACACGATCATCGCTCAGATGAAAGCTATTCATAGCCGGCTGGTCAACGAAGAGACAGCGCTCCGGGACACGATCCGGGCCTACAAATTGCGGTTCGGAGAAACGGCCAGCCTCCAACTCCTGGCAGACGATGCCCTCGAAAACCCCGACCTGAACTACTCCGCCCTGATGTCCGACCCGCAGGACAGCCTCGGCCTCGGCTTGCTGTGGCTGCCCGACATGCTGCGCGGCAGGCTGAACCCCGAAAACGTCATGCGCGCCAATACCCTCGAATACTACGACAAATTCTTCGCCCGGGAGTATTCTCCCAACCAGTGGCGTTCGGCGGGCCTGTCCCTGGCCCGCAACCTGAACGGTTCCTGGCGCAAAGGATACACCATTCCCGACCTGCTGCGAAGCCGCCGGAAAGCCCTGGCGGACTATGCGAAAAACGTCCGGCAATGGATACTGGAAACAGACCCGGAAGGCGCCAGGCGGGCGGACCTCCAACGGGCCGAACAAAAAAGGGTATACCTGGGCCAAACCCTGCTGCCCGCCATGCAGAGCTTCTGGGGGAAGGATAGCCTCGCCAGCCCGGACCAGCTGCTGGCTCTCCGCCTGCTGGATACCATCGTGGCCGAGCCCGGCAATTTCTACCCTTTCCGCCGACGCTCCACCCTGGCCGATTCGCTGGCCATGGCCCGGAAGGAGCTGACAAGAGTTGAAGAACGACTGTTCATCCTGAATGAACGGCTGGAAAGAGGGCAAACGGACAACGTCAGGCAAGCCAACCCCATGAGAGGGTACCTGGCCTCTCAGCAACCTTCCGAGCCTTTTACCGGCATCCTGGCCATGATCGATACCCTCTCGGAACAGTTGCAACTGCTGGACCGGCAGTTCAAAACGCTGGACCGCCTCCGGGGCGGCGCAGCAGCCCGGGCCCGCGATAATGCCGAACCCATACTGCAGACCACCGACATCCTGGCCCAGCTCTTCTTCTGCCTGCGGTCGCCGGATGAGGAAAATAAGTGGATCACCCGCGAACAGCTCAGCTCCGTCATGGACGGCGGGCTCCGCCAACAGGTATTCTTTGGCCTGATGCAGCAACGCCTGCTCGACATCCGGCCCATCGGCCGCATTTCCCCCAACGGCCTGGCCCAACTGGTGGAACTTACCATCCAGGAATGGCCCCTCCTTGACGACTCCTCCCGCCCGGCTTCTCCGGGTAGGGACCCGCTCGAAGCCGGCCGCAATACGCCCCCCCGGTTTTACCGCAAAGCCGCCCTGGTGATGAATACCTTCAACCGCATCCTGGAACTGCCGCTGTTGTCTTCGCCGGAAGGAGGCCTGGCCTTCATCCCGCTCGTCAAACAGGATACGGCCCTGAGCGTGCTGCCCGACCTGTCCCGGCAGGCGCTCGACCTCATCTACTTCCTCGGCGAGAAGGACCACCGCCATGCCGTCAGCTCCTCCATCCGGCTTTTTTCCGTCATGGACCGGGCCATCGGGAATAATCTGGCCGCTAATGGAATCAGCAGGCCAAAGAGGAAACGGAACAACAACGTCGTTGGCTTTTTCCGCAATTACGGGGATTTTGTCGCCGACCTGATCGACGCCGATTCTACTACAAAGATCACCGCCCTGATGAACGGCATTGCCGATCCCCCCGGCAGTTCCCGCCTCAAGCGCAACCACGACTTCAGCGTTACCCTCAACGCCTACCTGGGCGGCGCCGTTTACCACGAATGGTGGGATAACCCGGAGGATAACTCTTCCGACCAGTTCTTCGGAATAGCCCCGACCATACCCATCGGCGTCAATATCAGCGGGCTGTTCTTCGGCAGGAAAAAACCTTCTTCCTTCTCGGCCTTCCTTTCTTTCCTCGACCTGGGCTCCCTTTTTGCCTATACCGACGGCGGCCAGATCGGGGGGGATTCTAAAATATCGTTCAAAAACGTGTTCAAACCCGGCCTGCAGTTTCACTGGAACATCCCCAAATCGCCCTTCTACCTGGGCGTGGGGGCGCACTACGGGCCCCAATTCCTCGACACAGCCGCAGGCGACGAGCTGTCGGTCCGCTCTTTCCGCTTCTCGTTCCTCAATTTCGGCCTGGATATCCCCATCAAAACCTTCTACTGGAGCATGAACTAATGCCCGGGAAGCAGCTGTGGCAACTTTTCCGTATTATTGTGGCGCAGCAAAGGGGAGCAGCCTCATTGGTGCATTCGTGCATTCGGAGGGGACCTACGCGGGCCCCATATACACGAATGCACAAAAGCACTCATACACACCTTGTTGCTGCCCATTTTCCAACAAGAAAACTACCTGATGCTCCGAGTACTCCTTAATCTGGCCATCGCATTATGCCTGAGCGCCAGCCTTCCCGCCCAGTTGCTTTCTCCCGGCGAGTTTTTGCCGCACGAGCACGGGCGGCAGTTCACGCCCCATTACCTGCTGGCAGATTACGCCAGGCACGTTGCGGAAAACAGCCCCTGTGTGCAACTCCTCCGATACGGCAGCACCCACGAAGACCGCCCCCTGTTGCTGGCTTTCGTTTCCTCTCCCGAAAACCTGGCCCGGCTGGAGGACATCCGGCAGAACAACCTGCGCCACGCTGGCCTGCTGGACGGAGAACCCGACCCTGCACTGGACAGGGCCGTGGTGTGGCTGAGCTTCGGCGTCCACGGCAATGAGGCCGGCGCTTCCGAAGCCTCCCTGTCGGCCCTCTACGAACTGGCCCGGGCCAGCCGGAAAGATATCCCGGAGTGGCTGGAGAATACCATCGTCATCATCGACCCCTGCATCAACCCGGACGGCTTTTCCCGATATACCGAATGGTACCGCCGCTACGCTCCCCTGAAGCCAACGCCCGAACCCGCCACCTACGAACACGACGAACCCTGGCCCGGCGGGCGCGTCAACCACTACCTCTTCGACCTCAACCGCGACTGGGCCTGGCAAACACAGATAGAAACCCAAAGCCGCATCAGGAAATACCAGGAGTGGATGCCCCACATCCACGTCGACTTCCACGAGCAATTCCCCAACGACCATTACTACTTCGCCCCGGCAGCCCCTCCCTACCACCAGTACATCACCGACTGGCAGGCGGAATTTCAGTACGACATCGGCAGGAACCACGCCCGCTATTTCGACCGGGAAGGCTGGCTCTACTTCACCCGCGAAGTGTTCGACCTCTTATACCCCAGCTACGGCGACACTTACCCAACTTTCAACGGGGCAATCGGCATGACGCACGAACAGGCCGGGCACGGGATCGCCGGCCTCGCCTACGAGATGGAGAACGGCGATACCCTGACCCTGATGGACCGCATACTGCATCATACCGCTACCGCCCTGTCTACGGTTGAGGTGGCCTCAAAAAACGCGCCTCGCATCGTCGGCAACTTTCGGGAATACTTCGAACGGGCCAATACCAATCCGGCCGGTAAATACAAAACGTTCATCATCCGGGGAGACAACCCTAAAGGGCGCCTCGACGCGTTCCGGCAACTGCTGGACAAAAACGGGATCCGCTATGGCATGGGCGGCAACTCCGGAAACGCCTGGGCTTACAATTACCAGTCCGGCCAGGAAGAGGATATCTTCATAGAACCCGCCGACATCCTGGTCAGCGCCTACCAGCCCAGGTCCGTCCTGGCCCAGGTGTTGCTGGAACCAGAACCGGAACTGGAAGATACCTTGACCTACGACATCACCGCCTGGGCTCTGCCCTATGCCTACGGGCTGGAGGCCTATGCTACCACCCGGAGGGTGAATCCCGTTTTTCCATGGGAAGCCGGCCCGGGCGCCGACAGCCTCAAGGCCGGCTCTTCTCCATACGCCTACATCGTGGAATGGACGTCCCTCGCCGACGCCCGCTTCCTGGCGGCCCTGCTGCAAAAAGGAGTTAAGGCGCGCTTCGCCACCAGCGCCTTCGCGATAGAGGGGCGGCAATACGAAGCCGGCACCATCGTCATATCCCTCGCCGATAACCGCAAAATGGGCACCGACAGCTTTCACGGGTTGATAGCCGGCGCCGCCCGCGAATTCGGGCAGCCGGTTCACCCGGTGGGCACCGGCTTTTCCGACAGCGGTTTCGACCTGGGCTCCGCCAGCCTGCAATTCATCGAACCGCCCCGGGTAGCCGTCCTCACCGGCGAAGACACCTACGCCAACAGCTACGGAGAGGTGTGGCACTTTTTCGAACAAAGCCTGGGCTATCCCCTTTTCCCGATCGCTCCGGAAAAGGTCAGCGGCATCGAATTTTCGGACTACAACGTCCTCGTCATGCCGGAAGGAGAATACGATATCGATGACGACGCCATGGAATCCCTCCGGGAATGGATCGGGCGGGGAGGCCGGCTGATCGCCATCGGCAATGCCCTTTCTGCGCTCGAAGGCAAGGAAGGCTTCAGCCTGTCCCGCTACGCCACGGAAGAAGCCGAAAGCGAAGCCGATGAGGAACGCCAACAAGCCAGCCTGGACCGCCGCCTGGATCCCTACGCCGGGCAATCGCGCCGATACATCAGCCGGAGCATCCCGGGGGCCATTTTCCGGCTCCAGCTCGACCACACGCATCCTCTGGCCTTCGGGCTGAAAAGCTACTACTCTCTCAAGACCAGCAACCATTTTTACGAGCTGCTCAAAGACACCTGGAATGTCGGCTACATCGGCGAAACGCCGGAAGTGGTCGGATTTGCCGGCGCCAATGCCCTGAAGAATGCCCGGAACACAGCCGTCTTCGCCGTTCAGAACAAAGGCAGGGGCGCCGTCATTTATATGGCCGACAACCCCTTGTTCCGCGGATTCTGGGAAAACGGGAAGTTCCTGTTCTGCAATGCGCTGTTTTTTGCGGGGCAGGGAGTAGAGCGGTGAGGTTCCTTTTGGGGGGGAAAGGGGTAAAGGTGCGGTGCAGCGCTGAACAGGGTGACCTTTACACATTTACCCATTTACACCTTTACACTTAACCCCATTTACACATCTCCTTCTCCTCCCCCCATTTGTCTCCAACCGGGCATAACAGGAAACTCATTTGCCCGGACACCTATTATGCCCTAAATTTGGAACCAGCACACAAAAGCTGCAATGAAACGCCTATTCATCAGCATTTCAGGATTATTGTTCCTGCTGGCGCCAGCCGCAGCGCAATACCCGGGCAACGGCATTGCCCCTACCACCGTGCCTTTGTCGGAGGTAGAGAAGGTATCCCTGGGCCCGGTGGATAATGAGGCGTTGCGGCGGGAAGAGATTCAAAGCAGGGTTCCCGGGCGGGCACCCCACTTTGCCAGGCCTTTAGAAGTGGATATTACGCCCCGGGGCCGCGGCCTTTGGGAGCAGCTGCCGGACGGCGCTGAGGTATGGCGTTTGAGGATATGCTCCCCCACCGCCCACTCCCTCAATTTCGGTTTCCTGGAATATTACATGCCGCCCGGCGGCCGCCTCCTGATATACGGCCCTGCCCGGGGCCGGGTGCTGGGGCCCTTCACCGCTGCGGATAACGAAAACCATTATCAGTTATGGACGCCGATCCTGCCGGGCGACGAGGCGGTCCTTGAAGTGCAGCTGCCTCCCGGCCAACGCCAGGCCCTGCGCCTGCGCCTGGCCACCGTCAACCACGATTTCCTGGGGTTCCACAAGGTGCTCTCCGGCGCCTGCAACCTCGACGTGGCCTGCGGCGCAGCCGACGGCTGGCCCATCGTTGAATCTTACCGGGACGAAATCCGGTCGGTGGCCGTTTACGGGCTGGGAGGCAGTTCCTTCTGCACCGGCTTTCTGATCAACAACACCCGCAATGACTGCACGCCCTACTTTATGACTGCCAACCACTGCGAGATCAACGCCTCCAATGCGCCGTCGGTGGTGGTTTACTGGAACTACCAGAACAGCTACTGCCGGCAACCCGGCTCGACGGCCAGCGGCAACCCGGGCGACGGCCAGCTCAGCAATTTCAATACCGGCGCCATTTTTCGGGCGGGCTATGCCCCCACCGATTTCACCCTGCTTGAACTCGACGACCCCCTGCCTGCCAATTCCCAGGCCTTCTTTTCCGGCTGGAGCCGCGAAGCCACGCCCCCGCAGGACACCCTGGCCTGCATCCATCATCCGGACGGACGGGAAAAACGGATCAGCTTTTCCTTTTCCGACGCCTACCCGGGTACCTGGGGCGGCGGCAGCGCTAATGTCCCGGGCGGCAACCACCTGATCGTCCCCTATTGGGATATTGGTTCCACCGAATCGGGTTCCTCCGGCGCGCCCCTGCTCGACCGCCAGCGGCGGGCAGTGGGGCAACTGCGGGGCGGCGCCGCCAGCTGCAACAACAACCAATACGACGCCTTCGGGTGGCTTCGGCACTCCTGGACCGGCGGCGGCACACCCGCCACCCGCCTCCGGGATTGGCTGGACCCCGGCAATACCAACCTGATGTACCTGGACGGGCGCCGGATCGCCAACTGCAACCCCAGCGTTTTCCTCGCCGACAACCACCAGGAGAGCTGTATTCCCGGCAGCGCCAGTTATGTAGTGGAAGTGGGGGACAACTTCTCCGGGCCGGCAACGCTTAGTGCCGCCGGCCTGCCTGCCGGCGTCAGCGCAACCTTCAGCCCCAATCCGGCCGGCCCCGGAACGGAATCGAACCTCACCCTGAATATCTATAATGCCTCCTTATCCAACGGCACTTACAACTTCACCATCCAGGCAGAGGACAACTACAGCTCCGCAGAGGCGGGCGCTACCCTGACACTGATCGACCAGCCACCGCCGATGCTCTCCGTCATTGCGCCGGCCCCGGGAACGGCCGTGCTCAACTTGTCGCCCGCATTTCAATGGTCGGGCCATCCCCTGGCAGAAACGTACGAGCTGCAGGTCGCCGAAACTATCGGCTTCAGCAATATCGCCGGTTCTGTTTCGGGCCTGACAGCACCTTATTTCCAGGGCATTATTCTGGCTGCCTCAACAACCTATTACGTCCGGGTGCGGGGCCGAAACACCTGCGGGGCCGGCCCGTGGACGGCGCCTTCCGGGTTCACCACCGCCCCCTCCCTCTGCCAGAACGCATCCTACCAGGGCCCGCCTCAACCTATTTCTCCCCAGGGCAGTTCTTTTGCCATCGCCAAGATCAGAATAGAGGAGGCGGGCGCCGTAGCAGGCCTCGCCCTGCGCAACATCGATATTGCCCATTCCTTTACCGGCGACTTATCCGCCACCCTGCAGTCGCCTTCGGGCACCGTCATCGACCTGTTCCACCGGCCGGGTATTCCGGGATCCTTCTACGGCTGCCCGGGCGCCAACCTGGCCCTTGGTTTTGCCGACGACGCCTCCCTCACTCCGGAAGACCTGGAAGCCACCTGCGGGAACTATCCGGCAATCGCGGGAACGTTTCAGCCTATCGACGCCCTGTCGGCCCTGATCGGAGAACCGGCAGAAGGCGAGTGGAAGCTGACCGTCATCGACCACTTCGACCAGGATGGCGGCCAGGTCAATGGCTGGGAACTGGAATTGTGCGCCACTCCGCCCGATGTGGCCGAGCTGTTCCCCCTCCAAACGGCAAATATCGCCTGCCTGGGCGAACCGTATACTATGGATTTTTTTATCGGCAGTGGGTTTCCCGGACCGGTCACCCTGCACGTGATCGGCGCGCCGCCGGGCAGCGTTTCGAGCTTCAGCAGCAACCCGGCGGCACCCGGCACCCTCGTCACCCTGACGATCGACAGCCTGTCGCAAACCGGCAACTTCCCGCTCATCATCACCGCCGCCCACGGAACCGCTTCTCACTTCATACAGTGCGAGTTGCAGGCCAGGAGCCTTGCTCCTACCCCAACCCTGCTCTTTCCGGAGGACGAATCTTTTGTCTTTAATGAATATCCCACTTTCAGCTGGGGGCCGGTTGCCGAAGCCGACACCTTTCTGCTGCAGATCGCCACTGACCGCTTTTTCCAGTACATCGTCCGGTCGGCCCGGACCGCCGCCACCTCCTATACCCTGGAAAGCCCGCTGGGCGAGGGCGAATACTTCTGGCGGGTATCCTCGATCAATGCCTGCGGCGTCACGGGGAGCGACAAGGCCTTCAACTTTGTACTGCAGGGCAGCGCCGTCGGCAGCCGGTCGCCGGCTTTCGGGCAGGAGTGGCAGCTGTTTCCCAACCCGACGGACGGGCTGCTGCGCATCCGGTGGGCTGGAGAGGCGCCGGCGGAAAGGACGATGGTAGAGTTTTTTACGATTGATGGGCGGCCGCTGCTGCGCGAGGGTTTTTACGGTAGCCTGGAATTGTCGCTGCGGGGGTGGCCGGCGGGGCTGTATCTGGTGGTGTTGAGAAACAGCCGGGGCGTTGCGGTAAGGCGAGTGGTGGTGCGGTGAGATTTATTATTGGCTATAACTCATCAAAAAGAATAGTTGTGGCCAAAATTGATTTCTATTTTGGCCATAAGTTGATTTTTATTAATTTTATGGCCAAAACAAACGAATGAATCCTTTAATCGGCAGAAAGAAAGAACTGGAAAAGCTTAGATCGCATTTACAATCCCGCAAGTCGGAGTTTGTAGCCGTTTACGGGCGGCGGCGAGTGGGAAAAACATTTTTGGTCAGGAAAGCCTATGACAATGACTTTGCTTTTCAATTGACTGGCCTGGCTAATGTTTCTATGAGGCAGCAATTGAGCCAGTTTCATGCCGCTCTGGCGAAATATGCACCGGATGAGAACTGGGTGCCTGAGCCAGCACCGGATTGGTTTGTCGCCTTTCGCCAGTTGATCGGGTTGTTAGAGAAGCTGCCGGAGGATGGCAAAAAGGTGGTCTTTCTGGACGAACTGCCGTGGCTGGACACAAAGAATTCCAAATTTCTTACCGGCCTGGAGCATTTTTGGAACAGTTGGGCCAGCGCACGAGATGATATAGTGCTTATCGTTTGCGGGTCAGCTGCTTCGTGGATGCTCAATCATTTGATTAAGAACAAGGGAGGCTTGCACAACCGCATAACGGATCGCATTAAACTGGACCCTTTTTCCCTGGCAGAAACGGAGGAATTCCTCCGGGAAAAAGACGCGGTTTACAATCGTTACCAAACCCTGCTCTTGTACATGGTTTTCGGCGGCATTCCATTCTACCTGGATTTGATACAACCCGGTAAAAGCGCTATGCAAAACATCAATGACCTGTGCTTTGAACGAAATGCGCCTTTCCGGATTGAGTACGAAAACCTCTACGCTTCTCTGTTTAAAAAACATGAGCGGCATGTGGCAGTTATTGAAGCGTTGGCCACGAAAGGGAAGGGATTATCCCGGGCCGAAATCATCCAACGCTCGAAAATTCCCGGCGGCGGCGGCCTTACCCGGATATTGAAAGAACTGGAGGAAAGCAACTTTATCCGGCGGTATAAAGCTTTCGGGAAGAAAGAGCGGGAAAGCCTTTATCAACTCGTAGATTTTTATTCTTTGTTCTACCTGAGGTTCATAAAAAAGACCGACGAGGACGACGAAAACTTTTGGATCAACTCCCTGGAAACTCCTGCATTTTATGCCTGGGCAGGTTATGCTTTTGAAGTGGCCTGCCTGCACCATCTGCTTCAGATAAAAAAGGCACTGGGCATCAGCGGCGTGCAAACTTCCGTGTCGGCCTGGCATTCGCAGGAAGCGCAAATCGATCTTTTGATCGACCGGAAAGACCAGGTCATCAATGTTTGCGAAATGAAATTTTCCATCAGCCCCTTTGTCATCGACAAAAAATATTCCGAGAGCCTTCGGAACAAGCTGGGTTATTTCCGGCAGGCCACCGGCACGAGGAAGGCGCTGTTCCTGACAGTGATCACGACGTATGGCCTGGAGAGGAACAAGTATAGCGGGCTGGTGCAGAACAGCCTTGAGATGGAGGTGTTGTTTGAAGATTAGACAGGATTCTAAGATTTGCAAGATTAACAGGACAGCGGCATTTCCTCACGGAAATTTTTAGAATAAAGTCTATTGATTGAGCGCTTATTTGGATAGTGACAGAAGCTATGTTCTTCAGAACAACTCATCCATCGTAATCACATTATCGACCAGGCCCAGGCTATGCTTATTTGGGAGCAAGCCAAACGTGGTAACCAATACCAGGAATAGCTGTTTCCTGGACCTGGCCGCCTCCCGGAAAATGCTGCGTTTTTTCCTCAGTTTATCTGCCTCTTCTTTGGACAGGGAAAATTCATCGTTGTAAAATTTTATCTCGCAGATGGATACGGCGTTGTCCATCCGGTCAATCAGCAGGTCAATTTGAATGCCTTCGCGATCCTCCGTTGCTTTTGCCAAAAAACTACAGTGGCGTGTGTGCATGCCGGATATGCCAAGCGCTGTTTTTATTTTGCCGATATGCTGCAGGCAGATATTTTCGTAGGCATAACCGCTCCAGGACTTCCAAGATTGTGTTTGGCTCAAACTCTGCCAATTCCCGGCTTCATTTTTTGGCATGTCCTTCAGGTATTTGAGGTAAAAAAGCGAGTAATTATCTGTCAGCCGGTAAAGCATGTCTTTTTTCTTCTTGTTGAAAGGGGCATAGGATGTGATGAAACCGGACTGTTCCAATTCTTTTAAAATATCCGTAACCCCTCCGCCGTCGCTCAGCTTGGTAGCGGTTAAAATCTCTGCCCTGCTCAGTCCTTTCCAGGTTGAAGCTAAAGCACGTACAATGATTTCATATCGTTCGGGATTGGCAAATAAAGAACTATACAGGTTATCAAACTCTGTTCGCAATAAACCCTGAGGGTGGAAACATATTTCATTTATGTTCTGAACGGCAGTTCGACCTCCTTCTACCTGGTCTAAGTAATGAGGGATGCCTCCCATGGTTATATAGAGCTGCAAAATCTGGTATCTGTCAAAGGAAATGTTTCTCGACCGGAAGTAGGCCTCCGTCTCTGATAGAGCAAAAGGTTGCAACAATATTTTCCGCGTTACCCGGTTGTGCAACCCGCCTTTGTTGTTGATGATTTTTTTTATCATCCACGCCGTTGCAGAACCGCAGATCACCACAATGATGTTTGACTTTGACGCATAACTGTTCCAGAAATAACTAAACCCGGTAAGGAAGTCAGACTTTGCTGTAGCTGCCCAGGGAAGCTCATCAATAAATACGACCTTCCTTTTATTTTCTTTTTCAGAAGATTCCAGAAATTCTTTCAATTCGTGAAAAGCGGCCAGCCAGTCCTTCGGAGTTCTTTCAACGGGGCCTTTCTGTCCTTTGGCTTCTTTCAGGCTGTAGGTAAAATTTCGCAATTGTTGTTCCATGTTGCCATCCTTCAACCCGACCATTTCAAAATCAATCTGCCCTCCAAAAAAAGACCGGATCAAATAGGTTTTCCCAACCCGCCTCCTGCCGATAACAGCCACCAGCTCCGGCTTTTCGGATGCAAGGGCTTTTTTTAGAATATCTGTTTCTTTTAACCTGCCAATCATGTTTTTTGCTTATAAACTGCGGAATGTGCGTAATTTACACAGATTCCGCAATATATAATAATATTTTTCGCGGAAAGCTTGTACCAACATGTACATTCCGCAGCTTATAGCGGCTATCAAGCAAAGCAACAGTAGAAAAATCTCCAACTAAGCAGTGATTATACTGGCGAACGCGTGGTTTTGTCAGGAGCAAAACCAGCGATGCCAGTATATACTGACCCGGCGGGTTTTGTAGCCGACAAAACCTGCCGTGCGTCAGTATAAAAAATAAAGAGTCGATGCTTTAGCACGAAGGCTGACAGACTCATCATGGCAAAGGCCTTCGAGCTAAAGCATTGACGTCGAACTTATTTTTTAAATGTTCCTAACCTTCCAGGCCTACCACCATCTCACAGTTAAATTTTCTTACTTTTGCTCCAAAACCAAACCGCATGAACCGAGCGAGCGACCCTAACCTGAAATCCTGGGTGGAAGTACCCCCGGGCAGCGATTTCCCCATACAAAACCTCCCTTTCGGCGTTTTTAAGACACCCGGCCTCACCCCCCGCCTTTGCACGGCCATCGGCGATTACGTGGCCGACCTGCAGGTGCTGGCCGAACACGGCTTCTTCGACGACCTCAGCATCGATACCCGCGTTTTTGCCCGGCCCTTCCTCAACGACTTCATCGCCCTGGGCAAGGCCAAAACCGGTGCCGTGCGCAGCCGCCTCTCCGAAATCCTCGACGACAACCTTGAAGACTGGGACGCCAGCCAGCTGGCGGATTATTTCCTGCACAAGCAAAGCGAGGTGCAAATGCTTTTGCCGGTCCGGGTAGGCGATTATACCGACTTTTACTCCAGCCGGGAACACGCCACCAACGTCGGCACGATGTTCCGCAGCAAGGAAAACGCCCTGATGCCCAACTGGCTGCACCTGCCGGTGGGCTACCACGGGCGGGCCTCCTCCATCATCGTCTCCGGCACGCCGGTGTGCCGCCCCAAAGGGCAGCAGATGCCCGACGGCGCGGAAAAGCCCGTCTTCGGCCCCTCCCGCCTGCTCGATTTCGAACTGGAGATGGCCTTCGTCATCGGCAGGGAAACCGCACTGGGACAGTCCGTCGACATCGCCCATGCTGAGGACTACATCTTCGGCCTGTGCCTGTTCAACGACTGGTCTGCGCGCGACATCCAGAAGTGGGAGTACGTCCCCCTCGGCCCCTTCCTGGGCAAGAGCTTCGCCTCCACCATATCCCCCTGGATCGTCACCCTCGACGCGCTGGAACCTTTCCGCACCGAAGGGCCCAAACAGAACCCCAGCCCCCTGCCCTACCTGCAAACCAAAGGGCCGGGCAGTTTCGACATCCAGCTGGAAGTAGAAATCCGCCCCGAAGCGGGAAAAGGAAAGGTAGTCTGCCAGTCCAACTTCAAATACCTGTACTGGAGCATGGCCCAGCAACTGGCTCACCATACCGTCAACGGATGCAATATCCGCGTGGGCGATATGATGGCCTCCGGCACGATCAGCGGCCCCACGCCGGATTCCTACGGCTCTATGCTGGAGCTGTCCTGGCGCGGCACCACGCCCATTGCCATGCCCGACGGCAGCGAACGCAGGTTCCTGCTCGACGGCGACACAGTCGCCCTGCGCGGCTGGTGTGAAAAGGAAGGACTCAGGGTCGGCTTCGGAGAGGCGAACGGGAAAGTACTGCCGTCGGTTGGGTAGGTTCGTTATTCGTTGATTCGGGATTCGGGATTCGTTGATTCGTTGATTGGCTGCCTGGATGGAGCAACAGGGTTGATCCTTCGATCTTCTTGCAGCTAAAGATATGGGGGAATCTTTACTTTACAGGGTACAGGTACGACTGCCCAGCCGGGTAAAATTGGTTGACGGAGCGCGGCTAAGGTTGGGCGGGAACCGTTTTTATTTCAGTCAGCACATCACCGCGCATTCCCAGGTATTTCTTTATTTCAGCCATGTACTCAAGAAAAATCAACCCTCATTACAATGAACCGATATTCGTTCACCCTTTTTTTCCTATCCCTATCCCTGTCCACCTTTGCTCAGAACGCCTACCAGGCTGCCGCCAACCGCCTGGCTGCCGACCCCAGCCTCCGGCACGGCAGCCTGAGCATCAGCGTAATCGATGTGGAGAGCGGGCAGCTGGTGGCCAGTTATGATCCGGAACGGAGCCTCAGCCCGGCGTCCAACCTGAAAGTGCTGACCACTGCCAGCGCGCTGGCGCTGCTCGGGCCGGGCTACCGCTTCCGGACCGTGCTGGAATACGACGGCAGCCTGTCCGGCAACGGGCTGCTTGCCGGCAACCTGTATCTGTCGGGCTTCGGCGACCCCACCCTGGGCTCGCCCTTTCTGGAAGGCGCCACGCCCCTGGAACCGCTCATGGAACGCCTGCGGATGGCCGTTCAGCAGGCCGGCATCCGGCGCATCGAGGGGAAGGTGGTGGGCGATGCCTCGGCATTCGGCTCCGGCGCCAGCGTGGGAAGCTGGCAATGGGAAGACATGGGCAATTACTACGGTGCCGGCGCCTGGGCGCTGAACCTGCACGAAAACCTGCACTACCTGCACTTCCGGCAGGCGGGCCAGTTGGGCGACATTCCGCCTGTCGCCAGCGTGGAACCGGAAATTCCGGGCCTGCAGTTTACCAATGAGGTGAGGTCGGCAGAGCGCGGCACGGGCGACAATGCCTACATCTTCGGCGCGCCCTACCAGTTCAACCGCTACGTGCGGGGCACCATTCCGGTTGGGAGCGGCATTTTCACCATCAAAGGCTCCATCCCCGACCCGCCCCTGTTTGCCGCCCAGTGCCTGCGGCAGAGCCTGGCCACTGTGGGCATTGTGGCCACCGGAGCTTCCACCCGCCTTAACGGGCCGGCGGGCGGCGGGCGGCGGCAGTTGTACACCCACTTCTCTCCACCGCTTTCCGAGGTTGCCGAACGGACAAACATGGAAAGCGTCAACCTCTACTGCGAGGCCATGGTCAGGATGATCGGATGGGAAAAGAAACAGGAGGGCACCACCTCCGCCGGCCTGGAGGCTATTAAAGCATACTGGGAAGGGCAGGGCCTGAGCTGGGAAGGCTGCTACCTCTCCGACGGCAGCGGCCTGTCGGAGGCCAACGCCGTGACCAGCCTCTTCCTGGCGCGCCTGCTGCGGCTGATGGCCCGGAGGGAAGCTTCGCTCTTCAGGCCCTTTTACGAGTCCCTGCCCGAGGCCGGCCGGTCGGGAAGCCTCAAAAACACCCTGAAGGGGACCGCCGCCGAGGGCCGCCTGCGCGCCAAGAGCGGCACGCTGGAACGCGTGCGCGCCTACAGTGGCTATGCCACCGCCCGCGACGGCCGCCTGCTCGCGTTTTCCGTCATCGCCAACAACTTTGCCGGCTCCGGAGGCGAGATGCGCCGCAAAATGGAACGCTTCATGCTGGAATTATGTAGTAACTAAATCATTTTATTCAGGAAACGATATAACTTTACGGCAAATCGTTAGTATGGAGTTCCGGAAATTATCATTCTACTTGTTGGCTGCCCTTGCGCTCTCTGTCACTGCCTGCCAGCCCTCGGGCGGGAACAACCAAAACGGAGGCGATAGCGCCGGACAGCACACCACAGGCGGCGTCACCCCCCCCCGTCCAGAAAGACACCGCCAAAATCCTGGAAGATTACGAAAATACGAACCGGGTGGTCTGGCAAAAACCGGAGGTCGTCATCGACCTGCTGGGCAACCTCGAAGGAAAAACCGTCGCCGATATCGGCGCCGGCACCGGATTCTTTGCCCTGCGCATGGCGCCCATGGCCAAAAAGGTGATCGCCATCGATATTGACCCCCGCTTTACCTCCTACCTCGACAGCCTCAAATCGTTCGAACTGCCCGAAGAAATCCAGGATCGCCTGGAAACCCGCCTGGCCCTTCCCGACGACCCCAAACTGGCGCCCGGCGAAGCGGATGTCGTCATCATCGTCAATACCTTCATGTATATCAAGGACCAGGTTGCCTACCTGGAAAACCTGAAACGGGGAATCTCCGAGGGCGGTATGCTGCTCATCATCGACTTCAAAAAGAAACGTACGCCCCTGGGGCCTCCTTCCCAAATCCGCGTCCCCCTCTTCGAAGTGGAGGAAAAGCTGATCCGCGCCGGCTACCGGGACGTGGCAACCAACGATACGGCCCTGGATTACCAGTATATTGTGACGGCGAGGAGGTGAGGGGAGGGACGGCTCAGTAGCTCAATTGTTGGACGGTTTTGGAGATAAAAAGTGGCAATTTTTTTGATGAGATGAGGCGCTTTTTGAAGTGCATGCCCAAAGGTATGGACGAGGAAAGCAACGAAATATCATCGAAAAGGGACGATTCTTAGCCCAAAGTATGGCCTCCAAACAAGCTCTCAGCGAAGATTGGGGTTGGATGTGATCCGCCGGCAGGCAAAAAGTCGTTTGCAATCGTTTACAAACAGATAGTAGGTAGAGATGGGGGAAATAGACGCAATTGGGGTGCGGTTATGCAAAGTTGAACTGCATTGTATCTGACAGCACCGCTGCGCGGAGCCGGCAGATACAATGCTTAAAGTTGGCTGTAATAATTTGAAAATAGTTAATAGAAACAGAATGGCGATCGGAGACTTATTAGATTTTATAGCGATTGTACTAGCAATAATTGCATTCTTATCTGATAAGATTCGAAGGTTTGTTTTTTTGAAATTTGACAAGTATGAATTAATATCATTCGGAATAATATTCATATTTATTCATTTTTTAATATTCTATTCTTTCTGGAGAGAATTACTTCTTTTTCCCAAATGTTTTGAGATCAAATGGGGGCCATTACCATCTACTATGGATGGAATTAGGATACTGCCACCTACAATAAAGCGCCAGCGGTCACAGCCAGTAAAAACTGGCATACATCATGTATGCCAGCCGTTGACCCTTCCAATACGATTCCTTTAAATCCCAACATCTCTTCCCTCAGAGGCCAGCGGCTAACCCTTTTCGATATCAATTTTCATTCCTTCACCTCCACAAATCCCCCTTCATTACCCACAAACAGCACCACATAAGCTTTTAAATTTTCGAGTTTTTGTAGGTAATCGTCATGGCGCAGATAGCGCCGTAATTGTTCGACGGCCTCTTTTTTTACTGCTTCCGCCTGGGCGGCGTCCGCTTTTTTGACGTATTTCAGTTCCATCGCGAATTGATACTTCGTTTCGAAAGGCGGGCGTTTTTGCAATAAAATGTCCACGTATCCTTTATCAGTTGGCGATCTTTTGACTTCTACCTCATGGCGGATGGTATAAATCCCAACGGTAAACAGGACGGATGTAAAGATGGCCTTGATATATTTTTCATCAAATTTGACCTTGTCCCGGGTTGAAAGCGCCGTCAGTATCTGCTGGGTGTAGTCGATTAAAGGGCGCATCTCGTTATTAAGGGCTAAAACCCTAATTATTTCATGCAGGTCTATCTGGTTGGCGGGAAGCCTGCTTCGTTCTATCGCCACCTGGTGAAAGTATTGATAGTACAATTGTTCGATCACGTAGTTGGGCATTTTTAAAATCACGGCGGCCAGGCTGCTCTTGTGAATCGTAATAATGCCCGTATAATACAACAAACTAATAAAATCATTGCGGTCGAACCGCCGTTCCAATTCAAATTGCCGGACCAGCTTCGCGCTGATTGCTCCTGTCGTCAGCAACTCGTCGAGATATTGCAGATGTTCTTTTTCTTTATCCCTGATTTTAAACAAGCGGCGAATTTTAGTATAATCGCTCGCGATATTGGGATCCAGCAGTTCTTTGGGATAATTTTGGCTACTGCTGTATTCTGTGGCGAAGTACAGCACCATATCCGAATTATAAATGTGTTCCGCCGCTTCTTCGGCAAATAAATAGCCATTGTACCATCCTTTCATCAGCGCCATCGCCTCCTCCTCCTTTTCCACGGGTATTTCAATTCCTCTAAGTATGTCTCTCACTTCATTTTGTTTAAAGCCCATCAGGGCGTTGAACTCCTTGCGCAGGCTGATATTAGTGGAGGTGTTAAATCCGCTGGTGAGGCTGTCCAGGGTTAGCGGTGAGACGCCGGTGATGAACAGCCGGTCTATCGTCCCGCTTTGCGTGCCCACCTTGACGGCCTCGTAAAATTTGCGGACGAATCCATTCTTCCCTACCATTTCCTGGAAATCATCGAACCGAAACGATAGTATTTCATTAGCAAAATGATCGTACTCGTCCACCAGGAGGTAAATCTTGTGATCAGGGGCGTACACTCTCGCTATGCGGAGGATATGCTGCATCACCTCGGCGGGAAAGGTATAATTTTTAACCTCTTCTAAATTTGGCTGGCCAAAAAGATGGGTATAAAGCTCCAGAAAAGTCAGCGCGCTACCTTTTACATTCCCCAAAAAAGACTTGAATGTATTCTCAAAAGAAGAAGTGTCCATCTGGGAAAAATCAAACTTTAGTATGAGGTATTTATTGGCGGCAGGGGTAGGGTTTTGGCCAATGTAATACTTCCCAAATAATCGCTCAAATTTGTCCTTATATTGAAGGCCATAGTAGTATTCCAATACCGAAAGGAACAAACTCTTCCCAAACCGGCGGGGACGCACGAAAAATAAATACCGTTGGCTCAGGCTTTCCAGCTTTTCCAGATAGAAGGTCCTGTCAATATATAGATACCCTTCATTGACCAAGAGCTCAAAGTTGCTGATCCCATAAGGAAGTTTTAGCATCGGGTCTCGATTTTCTAGCTGATAAAGGTACCTAATTATTCTTTAAGAGCTTATTTGGAGGCCGGACCTTCAGAACGGGATTCAACTTTTGCCTTCAATGAATAATCCGGGCTAAAGCCTATAATTAATCCCCAGATCACCTATACCTTTCCAGCAACTCAAAAAACTTCTCTTCTTCCAACTGCCGCGAAGGCATCAGGCGGCCTTTTTTCAGCTGCAGGAAGCCGTCGCGGTGGAGGCTGAGGGTGGGCGGGTCAGTAGCGTAGGCGGCAAAACCGGCGTAGAAGGTGTTTTTGGTGAAATAGCCGGGCGTGCCGCAGGGGCTCTCCACATCCGGGCTCCAGTCCTGCCCGAAGATGATCATAGTGGATACAACCTGATCTTTGTTCAGGGCCTGTTCGATTTTCAGTTTGCTCGTGGCGGGGATGAAGGCCTGGCGGAAATACGTCCTGCCGTTGAAAAAGAAGACGAGTGCATCGTAGGCAGAATCTCCGATGACGGTGAAAGCCGCCGCCGGGCCGTCATCCACAGGCTTTGGCGGAAAGCAAACCTCCAGAGGCGCGGTGCCCAGGCTTGCCTCTCCCGTCAATTCTCCGGGATACGCCAAACCCCGCTCTCTCCAGGGCAGTTGCAGGATGAGGTCGGCTTCGGCGAGTTCGGTATTGCCCCCGGATTCCCGGAGCAGCCGTTCGAGTTCCTCGCGGCTGATGCTTCCCTGTTCGGCGATTTTGTCGGCCAGGGCCTGCAGGGCGTCCGTCTGGGCGCCTTCCTCTTCTTCTCCGGGGAGATACTCGCCTGCCTGTTCCTCTTCCGGGGCCGTGAGGCCGGAGATCACGCCGACGGCCTCGTCATAAAACTGATTCACCAGCAAGCCCGCCACCAGCAAAAGGGCAACGAGCGCGCCCGCCCAGGCCCAGGGCAGCCACTTCTGCGCAGGCTGGCCGGCAGCGGCGGCCGGCACTTCGCTCTCTACGCGGCGCTCCAGGCTGCGGTAAGCCTGGTTGAGCTGCTCCATGATCGTTTTGCCGGCCCGCAGGCGTCGGGCGTGGCGGGCGACGCCCAGGGCCAGGGCAGGGGACTCTACCCGGAGGGCTTCGACCTTGCGAAGCAGGGTTTCGGCAAAAGCATCGCGAATCCCGGAAAAGCGCCCCGGCAGGGCGTTCAATGCGTCAACAGATACCAGCTCCCGCAGGTAACCCAATTGGCCCAGCCCAGCCCGCGACTCCTCTGCTGCGCCCTGCTCCAACTGATCCGCCAGTTGCCGGACGGCAGACAGGCGGTCCTCCAAATATCCGGTGCTTTTACCCTGGAATACGACGTCCTGAAAAGCCTCATCCCCTTTTTCTATCTGCTCCACAAAGGCTGAAAACGCAGAGGCCCGGTCGGTTTCCAGGGCTTCTTTCAGGTGTTCGTCGTAGGCCTGCTGCAGTTGCCGGGCAGCCGGGCCGGCAACGAGCTCGTCTTTCAAAGCCTCTTCTTCAATACGGGCAAAGCAATCGCCGGCCAGGAAGTTGTTCAGCTCCGGATACTGGCAGAGGCGGTGGTAGTATTGGATACGGGCAGGATCGTCCAGCTCCCGGACGGCTTCCATCGCCTGCTCTTTGTTCAGGGTTTGCCTGCGGTAGGCGATCGGTTTTTCCTCTTCTTCGCCCACTAAGCGGCGCCAGGCCTGAAAGATGGCCTGTTCATTTATCTTTTCCGGGTCGTGGCTTTCCAGGTGCAGCAGTTCGACGGGGTTGATCCAGGTCATGGCGTATTCTTTTGAGAAGAACAAGATACCATTTTTTGGGGCTATTCCTACATCCTCACATAATGGCCATCCCACGGCTCTTCAACCAGGTTCCTCTCGGGAAAAATATCCGGAAGATCAATTGCCAGATTGGGGAAGATCACCGGGCTGATCTTGTCTTCTTTATTGAATGGAGGGCGCCCCACATATTTCCCCTCTTCATTCAGGATATAAGCCAGCACATACTTCTCCTGCAGGAAAACCATCCAATATTCCTTGACGCCCGAATATTCATACACTTCAAACTTATCCTTCCTGTCTTTTTCGGAAGTGCTGGGAGAGGCAATTTCGATGATCCAGTCCGGAGCGCCCAGGCATCCTTTGGCATCCAGTTTGTCCAGGTCGCAAATGATAGAAATATCCGGCTGCACGACGGTTTGGATTTCATCGTCTTTTATGCGGTTCGGAGGGAGAGGAAGGCGGACGTCGAAGGGAGCATGGAATACTTTGCAGGATTGATTTCCAAAAAAGTAAAGAATCTTTTTCAAAAGATTTGACGAGATTTCCTGGTGATAAGTGTTGGGTGCAGGACACATTTTAAAAACCTTCCCTTTAATCAATTCCACCGTCTCATCAAAGGCCCAGGTGAGGTAATCGGCATAGGTATAGGTTTTATTCAAATCCAGGTTTTCCAGTTTCATAGCATTGTTTTTAGCGACAAATCCATTTGCCGAACTAATTTACGAAAATTCAAACCAGGAATCAATTGGCGGCACGTTGGGAACCAATAACAGCTGACAGCTCCCAGCAGTGAAATAACTGCTCTGGAACTTTGTTCCAAGGGTACTGGCTTTATATCCATCAGGATTTACGCCACAGCTGCTCCCCGTGCCTTCACAATAAGCTTGTGCCGCTCCGGCCCGGTAGACACCATCGTGATGGGTACCTCCAGTGCTTTTTCTACAGCCGTAAGGTATCTCCGGGCAGCCTCCGGCAGTTCCTCGTAGGCCGTGACGCCGTCCAGGGACTGCTGCCAGCCGGGGTGGGCTTCATAAGCCGGTTCTATAATCTGGTCGCAAATGTCGTAGGGCAGTTCCTGCGTCGTTTGGCCGTCGATCCGGTAGGCGGTGGCCACTTCGATCTGTTCGAAAGCGTTCAGCACGTCCACCTTGGTGATGGCCAGTTGGGTGACGCCGTTGAGCATGATGGTGTACTGAAGCTGCGGCAGGTCGAGCCACCCGCAGCGGCGGGGCCGGCCGGTAGTGGCGCCGAACTCGCCCCCTTCGGCGCGCAGGCGCTCGCCAACGGCGTTATCCTGCTCGGTCGGGAAGGGGCCGGAGCCGACGCGGGTGCAATAAGCCTTACTGATACCGATCACCTCGCCGATCTGGCCCGGCGATACGCCCAGGCCGACGCAGACCCCGGCTGTGATGGTGTTGGAAGAGGTCACAAAGGGGTAGGTGCCGTAGTCGATGTCGAGCATGGAGCCTTGTGCGCCCTCGGCCAGGATGCGCCTGCCCTCCCGCAGGGCATGGTTGATGTAGTATTCGCCGTCCACCTGCTGCAGTTGCCGGAGCACTTCCAGGCTCTCCATCCACTTTTGCTCTTCCGCTTCCAGGGCAAAGGAGGTGGGCGGATAAATTTCCAGCAGGCTGAGGTGCTTTTCTTTCAGCGCCTGGTAGCGTTCTTTGAAATTGCCGCGCGAAATGTCGCCCACCCGCAGGCCGTTGCGGCCGGTCTTGTCCATGTAGGTAGGGCCGATGCCCTTGAGGGTAGAGCCGATCTTGGCCTTTCCCTTGGCGCTTTCCGAAGCTGCGTCCAGGTAGCGGTGGGTAGGTAGAATGAGGTGGGCCTTTTTGGCCAGCAGCAGGCGTTTTTTATAATCGACGCCTGCTTTTTCCAGTTCCCCGATCTCGGCGGCCAGGGTGATGGGATCAATGACTACCCCGTTGCCGACCAGGTTGATCAGCCCGGGCCGGAAGATTCCGGAAGGAACGGTGTGCAGCACGAATTTTTTCCCGTCGAACTTCAGGGTATGGCCGGCGTTGGGCCCGCCCTGAAACCGGGCCACCACATCGTAAGAAGTCGCCAGGTAATCGACGATCTTTCCTTTTCCTTCGTCTCCCCATTGCAGGCCGAGAATTACGTCTATTGCCATTATCGTTTTGTTTTGTATCTGTATTCGTCCAAAATAAAAAAACCCAACAGGTTAAGCCAGCCTGTCAGGCTTTTACTTTTTTAAAAAATGTATCTCTACCTGCCGGGGTTCAACTATGCCCGGGCTTGTGATAACCCGGCCGGCGGGTTGATCATAATTTTTTTGCTGTTTTTCAATTCTGGCTAACCAGAGACGCTACAGCCTCGTCCACCGAATTGTTGACCTGGAAGATGGGCCGCAGTTTCGTCATCTCCAGCAGCTCCATCACCTTGGCGGAAACATTGGCCACGGCAACCTGCCCTCCTTTATCATTCGAACGGGTCTTCAACATGATGAGAAAGTTCAGCCCCACGCTGTTCATAAAGGCGATCTGTTTCAGGTCGACCACAAAATTAAAAAAACCTTCATCGATCTTGGACTGGACCGCCTGAAGGATTTCTTTGTTGGCAAACTCATTGAGCAGGTTCCTCACTTCGAGCACCTGCACATTGTCTTGCTTTTTGATGTTGTAATTAGGGTTCATGGGATAGCAGATTGGGTATTATTCTCAAGTGTCGGGCAAAAACTCATCTTTCCTCGCTGGCGACGTTCGCCTCCGTTTTTTGTTTTGCCGTGCGCGGGCAGGCGCCGTCACATTGCCCGTACAGGTTGAGCGAGTGGTGCGTGACCCTGAACTTCAGCAGCTCGCCCATCATGTTTTTGATCTGCTGAATACGCGGGTCGCAGAACTCCAGCACCTTACCACAATCAACGCAGATCAGATGGTCGTGTTGTTTGTATCCGTAGGATTTTTCATACTGAGCCAGGTTCTTCCCGAACTGGTGTTTTTTCACCAGGTCGCAGTTCACCAGTAGCTCCAGGGTGTTGTATACGGTTGCCCGGCTCACCCGGTAATTCTGGTTCTTCATGTGGATGTACAGCGCCTCCGCGTCAAAGTGGTCCGTGCGCTTATATATCTCTTCCAGAATGGCGAAGCGCTCCGGCGTTTTCCGGAAACTGTTCTGCTCCAGATGAGAAGCAAAGATATTCTTGACCTCCTTTATGATTTCCTCTTGTGTTCTTCCCGCAGACATATCCTCGTGCTTAAATGGTAAAGTTAACAAACCATGCCGAAAAAAGGAATGATTGACGGAAGGAATGAGGGAATGAATAGGGCTGCCTCCTCATTCCATCATTCCTTCATTCCATCATTTACTCAATCCTGGTAACAGTCGAAACGCTGTCCAGGTTTTTGAGGGCCCGGATCGCCATGTTGAGCTGGTCCGTATTTTGAACCAGGAGGCTCATCCTGCCTTCGAAGTAGCCTTCATGCCCGGCGATGTTGAACGAGCGGATATTGAGGCCCAGCATGGTGGAGATTTTATTGGTCAGCCGTTCGATGATGCCCGGGCCATCGTCGATACCGGTGATCCGCAGGTCGGCTACGAAAGTAGTGTCGGTCGTGGAAATCCATTCGGCCTTCATTACCCGGTAGCCGTAGTTGGCCATCAGGTTGGTGGCGTTGGGGCAGTTGGCGCGATGGATTTTCAGGCCGGCGTTGGCCGTCAGGTAGGCGAAGATGTCGTCGCCCTGCACCGGGTTGCAGCAGCTGGCAAAGGTGTAATTGAACCGTTCGGCCGGCTCGCCGTTGATGAGCAGCCGCGGCTTGCCGGTAAATTTGGGCTTGCGCTGTTTTCGGGGTTTCGGCTCCGGGACCGGCTGCACCACTACGGGTTCTTCAACTTCCACCAGATACCGGCTGCCGTCCTTGCCCAACTCCACTTTGTAGGATTTGAATATTTCGGGAATGGTCACCTCCCCGGTGGCAATGGCGTAGTACAGGTCGGCATGCGACTCCATATCGTAGTTTTTGACCAGCAGGTCTACGCTTTTGTCAAAATCTACTTTCATGCCGTTGAGCTTGCGCTCCAGAGCTTCCTTCCAGATTTCTCCCTTGCGGCGGCGCTCGTCTTTCATGGCGGAGCGGATTTTGGACCGCGCCTTGCCGGTGACGACCATCTTCAGCCAGTCTTCGCTGGGCTTCTGGTTCTTGTTGGTGATGATGTACACCTGGTCGCCATTGCGCAGCTTGTAGCCCATGGGGACCATCTTGTTGTTCACCTTTATGGCCGAGCAGTGGTACCCCACGTCGGAGTGGATGCCGAATGCAAAGTCCAGGGCGGTGGCTCCTTTGGGCAGAATCCGCATGTCCCCCTGGGGGGTATATACGAAAACTTCTTCGTTAAACAGGTTATTGGCCCGGAAGTCGCCCAGAAATTCCACCGCATCGCTGTTGGGGTTTTCCAGGATCTCGCGGACACTGTCCAGCCAGCGCTCATAAACATCGGGATGGCGGGAAACGCCCTTGTACTTCCAGTGCGCCGCATACCCGCGCTCGGCGATCTCGTCCATGCGGGTGGAGCGGATTTGCACCTCTACATAGCGGCCTTTAGGGCCGATAACGGTCGTATGGAGCGATTCGTAACCATTGGATTTCGGGGTGGTTACCCAGTCCTTGAGGCGTTCCGGGATGGGCGTGTGCACATCCGTCACGATCGAGTAGGCCTGCCAGCAAACCAGCTTTTCCTTATCCACCGGAACATCCAGGATGATGCGCACAGCGAAGAGGTCGTAGACCTCGTCGAAGGGCACCTTTTTGTTCTTGATCTTGTTCCAGATGGAATAGATGGACTTGGGCCTGCCGGTGATGTGGTAGGGCGCTCCGATCTCGTCGAGCCGCCCCTTTAGCGGGCTGATGAACTCATTGATATAAGCTTCCCGCGAACGCTTCGTCTCCGCCAGGTTCCGGGCTATTTCGTGGTAGTTTTCCGGGTCTGTGATCTTCATACAAAGATCGAGGTACTCGGTCTTGATCTTGTGCAGGCCGAGGCGATGCGCCAGGGGAGCATACACATAGCTGGTCTCGGCGGCTATCTTGAGCTGCTTGTGGCGGGGCATGGCACCCAGCGTGCGCATGTTGTGGAGGCGGTCGGCCATTTTGATCAGCACGACGCGGACATCCTCCACCAGCGTGCTGAGGACTTTGCGGAAATTCTCCGCCTGCGGGCTTTCGGCATTGTACGCGCTATCCAGTTTGGTCAGCCCGTCCACAATCTTGGAAATGCGGCTGCCGAACTTCTTCCTGATATCTTCCAGCGACACGTCTGTATCTTCTACCACATCGTGCAGCAAGGCGCAGATGACGGCAGTGGGCCCCAGCCCGATCTCGTCCGCACAAATCTTCGCCACCGCGATGGGATGCAGGATGTAAGGCTCGCCGGACTTCCGGCGCTGCTCGCTGTGCGCTTGTACCGCCAGTTCATAAGCCTGCCGTATATTGATCCGGTCTTCTTCCGTCATCTCCGATTTGATCGAACGCAACAGGTCCCGGTAGGCATTCTGTATCAGCCTTTTTTCTTCTTCGTTTACTGTTAATACCTCAGCCATGATAATAATTCCTACTGTTGAGAAAGCAACCCGTTCCCCAGGTCATTCCTCCTTATTTTACGGTAATTGTGTAAATATGTTTAAGCTACAGGTTATCAATAAATTAACCTTAACATTTGGGACTATACAAATCTAACAAAAAAGAAAGGCGCAACGTTAACCGACATCTCCTTTTTTGTTCGCCGGCAAACATTCTTTGCCAGAACGGTTGTTTCGGCAAACGGCAGGCTTTTTCTGCCGGACAGGCACTTTATTGGGATAATGATCTTCGCAGCGGCGGCAATTTGTTGGGAAAGGCGCCAAATTGTTCTCTTGCGGCCGGCAAATCAAGGGCATTCCGGATGAATTTGGGCATTTATGCCCATCGGCAGCAGGTTCGGTGCATTTGTGGGCAGGTTTCCCCCTTCCCCGGGCGGACGAAGGCTGCCACGCCAGCTGAAGCCGGGACATCCAAGGATGTGGGATAAGCTCCTGCACCAAACCTATTGCAATCAAATATATTTATAACGCCGGACATGCCGCCGGCGCTGCCTCTGCATTTACCGGCCGCCAAACATCATCTTCCTCACCCAGGATTGTTGCCCCAACTGCAGCCGGTAGAGGTACACGCCCGGCCCGGGCAACTCGTCCGCCTGTACTTCCAGTTCGTGAAGCCCCTCCGGATAGAAGGCCTCCACGGCCTTTACCCGGGTGCCGTCAAGGCGGAACAGTTCCAGCCGGCCCCGGCCGGCTTCGGCAGTCTCAAAGCGGATGGTAGTCGTGGTGCGAAATGGGTTGGGGAAGTTTTGCAGGAGCGCGCCGACAGGTTGCTCCGGTGCCCATTCCAGCGACAGGCCCTGCTTCTGGTTGTTCTCATCGTAAGCTTCGGCGGCAAGCAGGCCGTCGTCCAGCCCGATGGCTTCTGACAAACGGCAGCCCTTCCGTGCCCGCAGGTGGATGGCCATCAAAGGGGCATAACCATGGATGGGAGCGCTCGTATTCCAGCTCATGAGCAGCCGGCCCTCCTCCAGGTATTTCCGGTTGAGGAAGGGGTCGCCGATGGCTTCGCCGGCTACCTGCTCCACCTCGAGAACTCCGGTATCGAACCACAGCGCAGCCTGCATCCCCAGGATGCCAGCCATATCCGCCCGCAGCGTAAGCACATGGGACTCTCCGGCCTGCAGATGGGCATCTGTCCCTTCCAGGCCGAGAAAAACGCCGTGGCGGCGCCCTTCTGCCCGCTGCTGCCCGTTGGCGCGGGCGCTCAGGTCGACATCGCCCACCTTGATGGCGACAAAGTCCTCGCTCAGGCGTTGCCCGTTGAGGTTGTTGATGCTGATCGCTTCCGGGAAAGGCACCGACCAGGGATTGCCGGGAACAGGAAAGGCATAGCCCCGGGGAACAAACCGCCAGCTGGTATTATCGGGAAATTCCAGAATGATGCTGAGGATGACCTGCCGCAACTGTATAATGTCGATGGTGCTGACTGAACCTGATCCGTTGACGTCGGCGGCGATGATCTTGTAGGGCGAATCCAGGGGCCGGGTACCCAGAATGTGCTGGCTGATGAGCACGATGTCGAAGGTGGACAACCCGTTCTGGTCATCGCCGTCCCGGAAGGGCGTGATCGTATAGTCGTAGTCGGGTTCCACGTCGGGAAATACGTACAACCCGTCATCGGCAGTGAGGAAGTTGCCGACACCGTCGCCGCTCAGTGCGACGTCCACCTCCGCTACCGGCTCATCATCCTCCCGCTCCACCAGGCCTGCGATCATAGCCTGGGTAGACATGCAGTGGCCGCCGTTGTCCTGGACGAGAATGAACGTCTCGCAATAATCGTTGTTCGGGCCGCGGATGTCGATATCATCAGGCAGGACGGCATACGGGTTGCTGGCAGCATCCCAGGCATGAATCTCGACGATGAGGATACCAAGGTCATCACAGGTAAGCACCAGCCCGTTCTTGTCCGGGCCAGGCATCTCGCCCGAACGGTTGATGGAATATTTCACCGGTTCGGAACAGTCATAGGTGGGGCTGGAAATAAAGTCCGTGGCGAAGATTGTCCGGACGGCCAGGTCGATATCCCCGTCCCCGTCCGCATCCGTATCAGGCGGGGCGGGCATCAGGCTGGTCACCAGGCCGTTGATACAGGCCGGCGAGGGTGCCTTGCAGTCCACCACTTCGAAGGGCAGGGTGGCTGCCGAGGCGTTGCCGCAACCATCCCGGACGATGACCTCAAAGGCATGGGTTCCGATGGGGTATTCTCCGTTGATCTTCCATTTGGGGTATACCCCGAAAATACTCGTGACCATGGAATCCGGATCCCCATCGGCGTCTTCGTCATAATAGATTTCGAATTCCAGGTCGTTGGGGGTGCAGAAGTCGGAGATGGTGAACAAATATTCCACCTCCGCCAGGCAATCATCGCTTATGGCGCAGAAAGGCAAGGGGACGACGAAGAGAATCTGGGGCGCGATGGTGTCGTAGGCTTTCAGCGTCTGGGAATACTGCCAGTAGCCGTTGGAGAATTCCGTTCGCCAGTATCCCTCCGGATTGGCCGGCGGGCAATTGCCGCCCCGCTCGCCGGCCTGGGGGTTGGCGTTCCCCTCGTCGTTGTCGCGGTCGATGTAGGTCCGATCCGGGCGGCGCAACACCCACACGGCTTCGTCGCCGGGCGATCCGTCGCAGTCTTCATCCCGGCCGATGACGACAGGGCTGCTCTCCCCGTCGTATTCGCACCAGTTGATCACGCGGTAGGTGCGGAAAAGCTTGTAGCATTCGTCGCCCGAAGCGGAGAGGACGGCGTCTTCCACGCTGACGGCCAGAAGGTCGCAGCCGGTTTCGCTGACCTCTATGGTATCCAGCGGGTTGGGGTAACCACAGTTGGCCTCCCCATCCGCCGGGAATCTTATCTCGTAGTTGTGCCGTTCCTCCAGCGTGACAACCTGCTGGCAGCTGGTATTGGAAACGTTGCCGTAAATATCCACTGCCTGAAACCGGCGGACGAACGTGCCGAAACCGCAGTCGTCCAGGTTGCTGGCCGGCGGCAGCTCGTTCCAGGTGGCTTCGCAGTTGTCGGTAACGGCAGGCACGCCGAACAGGTTTTGCAACTGCTCCGTATCTGCCAGGTCAAACCCGGCAGGCACCGCGTCACAGGGCATGGAAACCGCAGCCGGGGGGGTACAGCGCGGCCGCGTTTTGTCTTCTATCAGGGCGTCCATCCAGCAGAAGTCTTCATTTCCGGCTTCATCCACCACCCGCAGTTCCACCCGGACAGTACTGTTCACCTCACAACAGGAAAAATCGACGTATTCGCTCCAGGGCGTGAAGAATGGCGCCACAGGGTTGCAATCGGCCTCCTGCCGCACTTCCCTCCGTATCAAAAAGCTGTCGATACCACAGTTGTCATAGCTCCCTTCTTCAAAACTGGTGGCAAAAAGGCGGGCCACGCCGTTGGGGCCGATGGAAATGTTTAACGTATCATCGCAGGCGGCGGCAGGGTTGACCCGGTCTTCCACGCAGAAGCTGCATTCCCGGACGGTTTCGTTCCCACATTCGTCTTCAACAGTATAGCGGAAGCGGTAGCAGCCAACAGGGATATCCGACACAATGCGGTTAGGAGCATTGGGAAGGATGGTGGCCAGGACAACCTCCCCGATAACGGTATCCACCGGATTGCCGGAGGGCCCGTAAATAATGGTAACCTCGTCGGTGACAACCTCGGTCGTCACTTCCCAAAGGGAGCAATTGTCGCTCACCTGCGGCAGCGGGGCGCTGAAAGTGGCGGTACACCCGAACGGGCGGGTAGAATAAACGAGGGGGTCCGGGAAACCGTCGCCATTCAGGTCGACCAACGGGCAGCTGACCTCCGGAGCGGTAAAGTCCCCGATCTTGATGACCTGGTTGAACTCCAGCGGATTGTCCGGGGCGCACCAGTCGATGATCGTCCAGGTGCGGACGAAGACGTACGACAGGAGGCATACCTCAACCAGGGCGCCGTCGTCATAGGAAGCGCCGATGTTGCAGTAAGCATCCCGCAGGTCGACGATCCCGCCGGCGGTAACCAGGAACGGATAACCGGTGAAGTCGGGGGAGGGATTGCCCAGGCCATCGACCGGGAAGGATTCATCACATTCGATCGCAGTGGTTCCCGGAGGCAGGACAACGTCCTCCAGGGTAGGCCGCCGGAAGTTGATCCGCTGATCGCACGTCCCGGTCAGGCCCTGCTGGTCCGTCGCGGTAAACGTACGGGTGATGAAGAGCGGCCCGCAGTCTCCCTGCTGGGTCAGGACATCGCCGAAGGACAGGGTGTAGTCTGTACAGCCGCCCTCCACTTCGGGAAGGCCAAGCAGGGAAAGGCTTTCGGGATCATCCAGGACAAGGGGGACATCTTCACAGAAAAGGGGGTATGAGATATCGAGGGAAGAAACGGGCACCCCCTGTACCTGCCCGTCGCCGTCGCTCAGGACCGTGTAGGTATACGGGCCGATGGCGTTCGGCGTATCGCTGGTAGTAAGCAGGTAATACTGCTGGCCGGGGCGCAGCGGCAGCCCGATCCGCAGGAAGGGCCCGCTGCCGGCAATGGGGCCGGGCGCCAAAGGCGTATCCGCCCGGGCGATGATATTGCTGCAAGGGTTAGCGAGGTCGAAAGCCCCCTGGTAAAGCGCCATTAGGGCACCGCCGTCGTTGAAGCCGGGGTCCAGGAAAAAAGTGTAAACATCGGCCTGCGTTACGGTAAAAGGAATAAGTTCGTAAAAATGATCGCCCCCCGGCGGATTATTGCCGGCCAGGCAGGAATACAAAGCAGGGTTCAGCACCGGGCCGGTTACTTCCAGCTCGCCCTGAAGTTGCTGCACCTCAGTGGCCAGAGGCAGGCGGGCGGCATCATCCGGGCAGTCCAGGACGGGCCCGGCGTCGCGGGCTTCGATCTCGCCCCAGCAGGAGGGCAGGCCAGCAATACTGACGGGTGCATAGTCGAACACCCAGTTGGTGAGCCAGGCGGCCGGCACCGGCCCGCTCCCCCCCTGCCCGGAAGAGCGAAGCTGCAACACCAGGCGGTCTCCCGCGCTGACGAAGAGATTTTCCATCCCGCTGGCCCCGTCGGCTGAAGAGAAAGAGGCCGCCACATTCCCGGAAGGGTTCAGCAGGCTTCCTTCAAACGTGCCGCCGGCAGGCAGCGAAGCCGTTCCCCACCGGAACGACAACGTGCCGCCGAACCGGATGGGAAGGACAGCGATGGCAAAGGCCGGGGCATTGCTTCCGGCCAACAACAACGAATCGGCGGCAACACTGGAGGCAACACCCCCCTGAAAATCGACGTGAACACCCCATCGCGACAAGGCAAAGGGGCCGGTAAAACCGGCGGCGTTCAAAGGCTGGATGGGCTCGATGGAGTAGGGATAGACGCCCACTTCATCCAGGATATTGCCGTTGGACGGGTCGGCGTCCTGTATTTCTATGCGGAAATCGGCGTCGCGAAGGCACCCCATATCTCCCTCCAGCAACATATCGGCGGATATATAGCGCTGGCAGCCGGCGCCGAGGTTGACAACTACCGTTCCGTTACAGGATACATTGGGCACCGGGGCCGGAGGCTGGCTCACCACGATGGAAAAATCCTCCACCCGGCTGTTTCCCGAGGCGTCAGTGGCCGTCAGCTCAAGCTGGTACGTGCCGGGGGTGGCCAGGGCCAGAAAGGTATTCCGGAAAGGATTCTGCAACTGGAGATTTCCTCCCGGCGAAGCACTCACAACAATCGAAAGGGCCGGAGCAGGATCGCAGGCATCGGTGGCAGTAACGTCGAAAAACACCACAGCGGCCTGGCTGCCATCGCAAGAGCCGAGCTGAACGGCTATGTCCTGCGAGGGGTAGACAATCACCGGTGATGTCGTATCCGGGTCGCATCCCTGCGCCATTTCAATATACCCCCAACCGCCGGCCGGCCACCGGCTGGCGCTGAACGCTAGGGTTACCAAAATGCCGGCCACCATGATTACAAATCTGTGCATGACAATCCTTGTTATCCAACTATTTTCTTATACTCTTCTCAGCATTGCTTTCCAGGCTTGTTTGCCCCGGCAAAAATACCGGCTACTCTCGGACACCTACCTTTCTCAATACGTTTTTGTTGATAAAGTTGACCCGGGAGTTCATTATTTCAAGACTCCTTTCACCGCTCTTTCGGCCACTGAGTGGCCGCTGAAAATGAAGGGCCCCTTACGCCAGGACTGCGTTTCTGAAGTTTTTGGGATGTGTGCTTCGGCGCACCGCAGGGGTGCGGGCAGGCAAATGAAAGCCCAACAGCTCAATTGGTGCTCATTTTTTTACCACTGCAAAGGATTATTCATGGGACAGGCTTATCTCCTCCTATCAAAAGAAGAATACCGGGGCATGCGGGGGGCGATTGGTGGTATTGTCTGGATCAGGAATGATGAAAGAAAGCTATGGGTTGCCATCGTTTCATCATTCCTGGCCAAGATAAACAAATTTGCCAAAATCACTTCAAATATACAAATTACTCCAGCATGATCATCTTTCTGGCAACAACTCTGTCACCCATTTGCAATCTGTAATACAGCACCCCGCCTCCAATGCCGCCCGGAGACAAATCCGCTCCTTTCAGGATCAGTTGATTGTAGCCTTTTTCGAAAACACGCTCCTGCTCATAAACCACCTTGCCGTTCACATCGTATACTTTCAGCTGCGCAGCGCCGCTTTCCGGCAGTTCGAAACCGACCACCGTTTCTTCGGAGAAGGGGTTCGGGCGGTTCTGGTACAGGCGGAAAGCAGGTTCCGGCAGCGGCCCGCCCCCGCCGAAGGCTAAGGATACATCCAGCAGTTCATTGCCGGGCGTGTACGCTTCTGCCAGCGTGTAGCGCGAGCTGACGCTCAGAAACCGGCTTAGGGGGCCATCAGCTTTAGCCCGGAGACGCAGGGTAAAGAGCGGTTCCCCTTCCGGGTATTCCAACTCATCCCTGCGGTACCAGCTCCCCGTGAGATACCCTTCCGGCACCCCATGCAACCCGATGCTGTTCTTATCCGCCAGCCCGTATTCTATATCGATCAACTCCAGGGCGCTCTGGTCAAAATCAAGGGTGAACTGGCACCCCCGGATCGCTTCCAGGTTCCTTCCGCTGACAGGAACGGCCACGGTTTCTCCTATGGCCAACGACAGGGCAGGGGCTTCGAGGTAGAAAGTGCCGGCCAGGCGCCGCCCCTGAACCCGCTGCAGGTTGGTGGTCACCGCCGAGTTGTTAACATCCCCGATCTTGATGGCGACAAAATCGTTGGCCATCTGGGGGTAAGCCAGGTCGTTGATGTTGATGACTTCCGGGAAAGGCGTGAACCAGGGGTTGAGCGGCACCGGGAAGACGAAGTTCTTGTCTACAAACCGCCAGCTGGTATTGTTGGGAAACTCGAGAATCTCGCCCAGTATGAGTTGCTGGATCTGGATCATATCCAGCGTCGTGATGCTGTTGGTGCGGTTGGCGTCGGCAGCGATCCGCTTGTAGGGGCTGTTCAGTGGCTGTACGCCCAACAGGTGCTGCTGGATGATCAGCAGGTCGAAAGTGGAAATGCCGTTGCGGTGCCCGGTGTTGAGATATGGCCGGATAGTATAGTCATAACCCGTTTCAAGGTCGTCGAACTGGTAACTGCCATCCACATCGGTAAGCATCATCAGATTCATCGGGCCGCTAAGGGATACTTCTACCCCTTCCACGCCCATATCGTCCTCGCGGGCGATGAGGCCCGCCATCATCAAACCGGCATTGCAGGCATTGTTGTTGTCCTGCACGATGACATAGGTGTCGCAGTACCCGAAGTTGAACCCGCCAACAGTACTGTCGGGCTGAATAGCATAGGGATTGTCGGCACTGTCCCAGACATAAACCTGGATGGCAATCGTACCGGTATCTTCACAGGTGAAGTAAAGGGCCCGGCGGTTGATGTCCGGCGCTTGCCCAACCAGGTTGATCGAGTAGGCAATGGTATCGTCGCTGCAATCGGCGGCGTCCAGGACAAAGTCGCTGGCCCAGATCGCCGCGCCGGCAATATCGAAATCCCCGTCTCCGTCAAAATCGGTATTGGGGGGCAGCGGCATCAAGTTAAAGGATAAACCGTTGAGGCATGTAAACGCCGGAGGGGCGCAATCCACCACCTCAAAAGGCAGCGTAGCCGAAGCCATATTGTTGCCGCACCCGTCGCTGGCCTGAACGATAAAGGCGTGGTTGCCAACCGGGAATACACCCTGGATGGTGAAGTTAGGATAGGATCCGCTCAGGGTACCGGTATTCGTCAGGTCCTGATCAATGACACCGTCGGCGCCGGCGTCCAGGAAGACCTCCACATCCAGGCCGTTGGCCGAACAGTCTTCGGATACCGAAAAAGGATAGGTTACCTGCCCGGTGCAGTTGGCTGCATCATAACTACAGAAGGCACCCGGCACGGTGAAACTGACCTGCGGCGGGATCGTGTCCATCACCTTAATGATCTGGGTGTATTCCCATAAGCCCACCGAAGAAACGGTACGCCAGTAACCGGTGGGGTTGGTCGTGCCGTCGCAGGCAAGGCCCTTGGCGCCAAAGGCGGGGATGGTGTTTTGCGGGTTATTGTCGCGGTCCACGAAGGCACCGCCGGGCTGGCGCACCACCCATACGTCCTCGTCGCCCGTCACGCCGTCGCAGTCCTCGTTCCTGCCGATGACAACGGCGTCGGAAACACCGTCGTATTCACACCAGTTGAGGACGCGGTACTTGCGGAAGATTTTGTAACATTCCGGCCCTGTGCCGCCGAGGAGAGGCGTGAACACTTCATCGGTGACGCTTACCGAAAGCAGGTCGCAGCCGAAGCTGTCATAGATCAGCGTGTCCGGAGTGGGTGCCGTACAGTTGGTGGTCACGTCTTTGGGAAACTTGATCTGGTAGTTGAATTCCGCCCCGATCGTGATCACCTGGGTGCAGGCACTCAGGGATAGGTTCCCGGCCAGGTCTACTCCCTGAAAAGTGCGGATGACCGTCCCCGCCCCACACTGATCAAGGTTTACTGCCGGCGGCTGCTCAACGGCAATAGCGCCGCCGCAGCCGTCTGTGGCTGTTGCCGCCCCGAAGAGGGCCTGCAACTGGCTGGTATCGTAGGGGTCAAAATTGGCGGGCAGGCTGCTGCAGCTCACGGTGATGTCGTTGGGCGCATAACAAACGGGCCGTACCTTATCCTCCACCAGCGCCGTCAGCCAGCAGGTATTCTCATTGCCGTGAACGTCGATCACCAGCAGTTCGACGGTGACCGTCTGGTTGACATCGCAGCAGAAGAAGTCCACATACGGCGCCCAATCCGAATAATAAGGCACCACTGAGTCGCATGTGACGGGGTCCACATCGAACCGGCGGCGCACCAGCAGGCTGTCAATCCCGCAGTTGTCGGTGCTGCCCTCGTTGACGTCCGTGGCATAGACCCGGCCGACGCCCTGGCCGCCTATCGAGATATTGAGGCTGTCGTTACAAACCGCCGTTGGCTCTACATCGTCCACAACGCAGAAATTGCACTCCAGCAGCGTAAAGTTGTTGCAATCATCGGTAACTTTATAACGGAACCGGTGACACCCCACCGGAATGCCGCTCACAAAGCGGGGCGCTCCGGGCAGGATGGTGGCGAGGATCGTCGCCACCGTATCGTACCCAATGATGATGCCGTACTGGTTGGTGACCGGCACCACCTCATCGGTAACGATCTCGGTGCGCACTTCCCAGCCGGAACAATTGTCCGTGACGTTGGGAAGGGGCGCCACAAAGGCACCGGTGCACTCGTAAGGCACCGTAGAGAACTGAAGCGGGTCCGGATAGCCGTCGCCGGTGATGTCGATTTCCGGACAGGAAACGATAGGCCCATCCACGTCGCCGACCTTGATGGACTGGGTCAGCTGCAGGATGTTGTTGCCGGAATTGACACACCAGTCCAGGATGTCCCACCGGCGGATGAAACGCGTGGTGCCGTCACAAACGACGATGGGTGCCGAGTCGGTGTAGGAAGCTCCGAGGGAACAGAACGCCTGGTTGAGCGGAATGGCCCCGAAATAAGTCTGCACCAGCGGGTAGCCAGTAACCGAAGGATGAGGGTTGCCGTTCTGGTCCACAGCGAAACTGGAGTCGCAGGGAATCTCCACCAAAGCGGGCAAAGGCAACAGGTCGGCAAAATCAGGGTTCCGGATCGTGATCACCTGCGTGCATTGCGCGCTGTTGCCCAGCGGGTCCGTCACCGTAAAGGTCCGGTTGATCTGGCGGTCCACGCAGTCCGGCGTCATAACCATCTGGTCCTGGAAAGTAACCGTGTTCTGGACGCAGGTATCGTAAATCACCGGCGTACCCGTAATGGCGAGGCTCGCCGGGTTGTTCAGGATAGAATCCAGGTCGGAGCAGATGAGGTCGACATCCTGCACCGGGCAGGAGATGGCGGGAGGCGTGAAATCCTGGACATTGACGTAGCCCCAGCACACCAGCCCGCAGAAGGGGTCGAGCACTTCCGCGATCAGGGTCTGGCCGGCCTGAGCAACGGTAATGACATTGCCCAGGCTTACCCCATTGGGATCGAGCAGGTTGACGATCAGCCCGTCGGCACAGCCGTCGGAGCCGCCTTCCAGGATCATATCCGGTACGACAAGCACCTCGCACCGGTCGCCCAACGGGACATTGACCATAGCATTGCAGCCGTAATCCAGGTTGCTGGCCAGGCTCACGGTAACAATGGCCGATACAACCGGGCAGCCGTTCTGCCCCCCAACGGTATACCGGAACCGGTAATCCCCGCTGGCCAGGCTGCCCAGGCTGACGCTGGCCGGATTGGCCAAAGATACGCCGGCGCCGTCCAGGTCCGTCCATGTTCCCCCCGGGCTTGGAATACCGCCCAGGGCGGCCGGCAGATCAACGGTTACATTCGTGGAAGTACAGGTCAGGCATACATCGATCGCGCCGTCCAGGCCGGCACCCGGGCAGTTGCCGACAGTGATGAGCGCCGGATCCTGGTCATCTTCATCCGTAACGGCCGAGCTGCTGCCCGGCTGCCCGGTGCCATCTCCATTGAGCGCATCGTCAGAAGGGCTGCCCGCCAGGCCTCCGGCATCGTTGGCCGGGTTTTCGTCGTATTGGGAGTCCACATCAACCGGGGCAGTATTGCCGGGGTTGGTATCATCGTCGGCCGAACGGATTTCGGCGAAATTCACAATCGTATTGCCGGTAAAATCCTGGGCTATGACGAAGGAAATATCGAGCGCGGCCGTGCCGCCGTTTGGCGGGACAGGCCCGGGGATCGTGCGCCTGGCTATAGCGCCGGTTTGCACCCAGTTCGGATCGCTGAGGCTGAGCCCGGCGGGGATATAATCGACCACCTCTATGTTATAGGCGTCCATATTCCCCTGGTTCATCACCGTGATCCGGAAAGTCACTGCACTGCCTGGCGAGAAGGGGCCGGGGGTAGCCGACGTTTTCAGGCGCTTGCGCAGCGCCAGGTCGAACACCGGCGCAGCGCTGATCGTGATATTGGCGCTGTCAAAATCATCCTCGTTGCTGCCGGCAGCGCCATTGCCCGGCGTAGAATCGGCATCGCTCAGCCCCGCGCCATTGGTGGCAGAAAATATCTCGGCAAAATTGGACACTACTGTTCCGGCAAAACCCGGCGCCACCACGAAGTCGATCTCCACCGTTTGCGTGGCGCCCGGCGCCAGGCTGGCGATGGGCGTATTCAGGCTGGCTGTGCCGCCGCTGGCCGTCCACGTATTGTCCGACAGCGTCAGGCCCGCCGGCAGGTAGTCCCACACCTGTATATTCTGCGCCGCTACGTTGCCTTCGTTGGTGACGGTTAGGATGAACGTCACCGCGCTGCCCTCCGAATACGGGCCGGGAGTCGACGGGCTAACGGCCTTGCTCAGCGCCAGGTCGAATACCTGCGGGGCGGTGACATTGATGCTCGAGTCGTCGTAGTCGTCCTCGCCAGGCGCCGAAGCGCCGTTGCCGGGCGTGGAGTCCACGTCGTTCAGCCCCTGAGCGTTGGCCGCAGCGCCGATCTCGGCATAGTTCATGATTTGCGTACCCGCGAAACCGGAGGCCACTGTAAAGTCGATCTCCACGTCCTGCGTCGCGCCCGGGGCCAGGCTGGCAATGGGCGTGTTCAGGCTGGCTATGCCGCCGCTGGCCGTCCAGGTGTTGTCCGACAGCATCAGGCCCGCCGGAAGATAGTCCAGCAGTTGGATGTTCTGCGCAGCTACGTTACCCTGGTTCGTCACCCGCAGGCGGAAAGTCACCGGGCTGCCGGCAACATAGGGGCCGGGGGTCGACGAGCTCACTGACTTGCTCAGCGCCAGGTCGAATACCTGCGGCACGACGATACTGATGCTCGCGCTGTCGTAGTCGTCCTCGTTAGCACCCGAAGCGCCGTTGCCCGGCGTGGAGTCCGTATCGTTGAGCCCCCCGCCGTTGAATGCCGCGCCGATCTCGGCGTAGTTCACGGCCTGTGTGCCCGCGAATCCCGGCGCCACTACGAAGTCGATCTCTACTGTTTGCACGGCACCCGGTGCCAGGCTGGCGATCGGGGTACTATAGCTGGCCACGCCGCCGTTGGCCGTCCAGGTGTTGTCCGACAGCGTCAGGCCTGCCGGCAGGTAGTCCCACAGTTGGATACTCTGGGCCGTTACGTTGCCCTGGTTGGTGATGGCCAGGACGAAAGTCACCGGGCTGCCTTCGGAATAGGGGCCGGGGGTGGATGAACTTACAGACTTGCTCAGCGCAAGGTCGAATACCTGCGGCGCCGTAATGTTTATGCTCGCGCTGTCGTAGTCGTCCTCATTGCCGCCCGAAGCGCCGTTGCCCGGCGTGGAGTCTGTATCGTTGAGTCCCGCGCTGTTGGATGCTGCGCCAATCTCGGCGTAGTTCACAATCTGTGTGCCGCCGGCACCGGCAGCCACCACGAAGTCAATCTCCACCGTTTGCGAAGCGCCTGCCGCCAGGCTGGCAATGGGCGTATTGTAGCTGGCCAGGCCGCCGTTGAGCGTCCAGGTATTGTCGGACAGCGTCAGTCCGGGCGGCAGATAATCCCACAACTGGATATTCTGCGCCGCCACGTTGCCCTGGTTGGTGACGGTCAGGCGGAAGGTGACGGGGCTGCCCGGCAGATAGGGGCCGGGTGTCGAAGAGCTGACCGACTTGCTCAGCGTCAGGTCGAACTGTTGGGGCGGGTTTACGGTAATGCCCGCGCTGTCGAAGTCATCTTCGTTGAACCCGGCGCTGCCGTTGCCCGGCGTAGAGTCCGTATCTCCCAAACCGATGGTATTGGAAGCTGCTCCGATCTCCGCGTAATTGGTAATGAACAGGCCGGTGAAATTCGGAGAAATAGTAAAGGAAATATCTACGGTAGCGACAGCCCCAGGCTGCAGTACGCCGATGTTGCGCACGGCCATGCTGCCGTTAAGCGTCCAGTTGTTATCCGCCAGGATGAGGCCCAGCGGGATATAATCCCGGACCTGAACATTCTGAGCAGCGATGCCGCCCTCGTTCGTCACAGTGATCCGGAAGGTAACGGTGCTGCCCGGATAAAACGGCCCGGGGGTGGCGCTCGCCTTCAGTTCTTTGGTTAGCGCGAGGTCAAAAGGTTGCTGCACCACATTGATGGTAGCGCCGTCGAAGTCGTCCTCGCCTGTGCCGGAAGAGCTGTTGCCCGGCGTGGAGTCCCGGTCGTCCAGGCCGTAGATATTCGCAGCGGCGCCAATTTCGGCGTAGTTGGCGATGGCCGTACCGGAGAAGTTGGAGGCGATGGTAAACGTAATGTTGAAGGTAATGGAAGCACCCGGCGCCAGGTTGTCGACGGTACGGCTGGCGATATTGCCATTAGATGACCAGTTGTTGTCTGCCAGGATAAGGCCCAGGGGGATATAATCCCACAACTGAACGTTTTGAGCAGCTACCTCGCCCTCGTTGGACAGGGTAAGGCGATAGGTAACCGCGCTGCCCGGCACAAAGGGGCCGGGAGTGAGCGTGGTGTTCAATTCCTTGGTAAGCGCCAGGTCAAACTCTGCCTGAATGATGTCGATGGTGGCGCTGCCGTAGTCGTCCTCGTTGGGGCCGGCCGGGCCGTTGCCCGGTGTAGAGTCCGTATCGGGCAAGCCATATATATTGGACGCCGCCCCCACCTCGGCAAAGTTGGCGATCAACTGGCCGGAGAATGTGGGGGAGATGGTAAAGGAAATATTTACGGTAGCCGAAGCGCCCGGTTGCAGGTTGCCGATATTGCGCACTGCGGTGCTGCCGTTGAGCGTCCAGTTGTTGTCTGCCAGGATGAGGCCGATGGGCACATAGTCGCGCAGCTGGATATTCTGGGCAACCAGGTCGCCCTGGTTGGTGACGGTGAGTCGGAAGGTAACGGCATTGCCGGGAACAAAGGGGCCGGGGGTGAGGCTGGCGTTCAGTTCTTTGGTGAGCGCCAGGTCGAACTCATCTTGTATGATGTTGATGGTGGCATCGTCGTAATCGTCTTCATTGGGCCCGGCGGCCCCGTTGCCCGGCGTGGAATCCTTATCCGGGATGCCCATGGTGTTGGACGCGGCGCCCACTTCGGCCCGGTTCACCAGTACGGACCCGGTGAAGGCGGAAGATACGGTAAAGCTGATGTAGAAAGAAGCAGTACTGCCGGGCGCCAGGTTGCCGATGTTGCGCACCGCCATGCTGCCGTTGAGCGTCCAGTTGTTGTCTGCCAGGGCCAGCCCCAGCGGTATATAATCCCGAAGTTGTACATTCTGCGCTTCGAGGTCGCCCTCGTTGGCAACCGTGATGCGATAGGTGACCAGGCTGCCCGGAAAGAACGGGCCGGGCGTGGCGCTGGACTGCAGCGCTTTGCTCAGCGCCAGGTCAAACTCCTGTTGTAGTACCGTGATGGTGGCGCCATCGTAATCATCTTCATCCGGCCCCAGGCTGCCGTTGCCCGGCGTGGAATCCATATCGTCGTATCCCAGAATATTGAAAGCGCTGCCCACTTCGGCGTAGTTGGCCAGGCTGGCGCCGCTGAATCCGGGGGCAACGGTAAAGGTTACATCCACTACGGTGGTAGCGCCGGGCGCCAGGCTGCCGATGGGAAAGGCCAGTTCCGCCACGTTGCCCACTGCGTTCCAGAAGGGGTCGGCCAGTATCAGGCCGGCAGGGAAATACTCGCGGAGCTGAATGTTCTGGGCCAGCAGGTCGCCCTCATTGGAAATTTCGATCTCGAAGGTAACGGTACTGCCCGGGACAAAGGGGCCCGGCGTGACGGAGGACTTCACCCTTTTGCGCAGGGACAGGTCAAAGTCCTGCCGGCTAACCGTTATTGCCGCGCCGTCGTAGTCGTCTTCACCGGGGCCGGCGCTGCCGTTGCCGGGGGTAGAATCCGCATCGGCGGGGTTGGAAGCGGTGGTGGCGGGAGCGATCTCGGCGTAGTTGGCCAGAGCAGTCCCCTGAAAAACCGGGCTAATGGCAAAGGTGATGTCGACAGTCGCCGAGTCTCCAGGCAGGATCCCGGAAATGGGGCTATTGAGTTGGGCGATGCTGCCCAGGGCCGACCAGTCGGCGCTCGTCAGGATGAGCCCCTGGGGAATATAATCCTGGATATGGACATTGCGGGCGGTTTCGTCCCCTTCATTCTTCACTGTTATCCGGTAGGAAACGGTACTGCCCGGATAATAAGGAGGAGGAGTTTGCGCGGTATTTACCGTTTTGGACAGCGCCAGGTCGAACCGTTTCGGGACGGTGATCCAGATGGTTTCCGTATCGTCGTCGTCCTCATCGTGGCTGCCGTTGGCGGGGGTGGAGTCGGCGTCCGGCAACCCGTTGACATTGGTGGGGCCGCCTATTTCCGCGCAGTTCACCAGGCTGTCTCCGTTCACCAGATTAGGTGAAATATCGAAGAGGATGGGAACCGTTACCGACTGCCCCGGGGCCAGCGACGGGATCGGGCTGGCCAACCGGAGGATATTGCCCTGAACTGCCTGCCAGTTGTTGTCGTTCAGGATCAGGCCGGGCGGATAATAATCGTAGAGGGTGATGTTGGCGGCAGCCAGGCTGCCCTGGTTGTATACGGTCAGGTTGAAAGCCACCTGCCCGCCCGGCTGGAAAGGGCCGGGGGTGAGGGTGGTGTTGAGCGTCTTGGCAAGGGCAAGGTCATAGGTTTGCCGGACCTGAACGACGGCTTCGTCCATGTCGTCTTCTCCCGGCCTGCCATTAGCCGGGCTGGAGTCTTCATCCGGCATCGAAGAGCTGTTGGTTGCGCTGTTGACCTCCGCCTTATTGGTGATCGAAAGGCCGGTAAAGTTATCCCTGATGACAAAAGTGATGTCGACGCCGGCGGTGGCGCCGGCAGCCAGGTTGGAGATGGGAGTGTTGAGGACGGCGGATCCGAAGACCTGCGACCAGTTGGGGTCTGCCAGTTCCAGCCCGGGCGGGATGTAATCGATGATGGAAACCTGGCTGGCGTCGATGTTGCCCTCGTTGCTCACCCGGATGGTGAACGTCACCGTACTGCCCGGGAAGAACGGCCCCGGAGTGGCGGAGGTTTTTATTTTTTTGGTAAGCGCGAGGTCAAAAGCGGGCGCCTCCTGTTCCACCGGCACGATTGCCGCTCCTTCGTCGTCCTCGTATACGCCGATCCCGTTGCCGGGGTTGGAATCGACATCGTCCAGCCAGTCGTCGTTAAAAACGGAGTAAACCTCCGCCTCATTGACCAGCTCTTCTCCGCGGAAGTCATCCTCTATCCTTAACCGTATCGTCACGGTCACGGATTGCCCCCCTTCCAGAGAGGATATAGGCGAGGCGATGACGGCCAGGTCGCCGTATGAAATCCAGCCCGGGTCGTCCAGTACCAGGCCTTCCGGCAGGTGATCGGCCACCTGTATGCTCCTGGCATTAACGTTTCCTTCGTTGACGACGGTGATGTTAAAGCTGATGTAATCTCCGGGGTTGAACGGTCCGGGTGTTTCGGCGTAATTGACCTCTTTCTTCAGCGCCAGGTCGAATACCGGCGTGGGTTGCTGGACGGCAATAGTAGCGTTGCCGTCGTCATCCTCCTGAGTGCTGCCGTTGCCGGGCGTGGAGTCCCGGTCGTCCAGTCCCTGGGTATTGGACGCCGACTGGATTTCGGCTGTATTGACCAGGCTGGTTCCCCAGAAGTTGGGGTCGATTACGAAGGTGATCTGGCGGGTGACGGTATTGCCTGGTGCGATATTGGGGATCAGGTTGTTAAGCCGCGCCACGTTGCCGGTCACCGACCAACTGTTGTGGTTGAGCGTCAGCCCGTAGGGTATGTAATCCGAGATTTGCACGTTTTGGGCGGCGATGGTGCCCTCATTGGTTATCCGGATAGAAAAGGTCACGGAACTGCCCGGCGAAAAAGGCCCGGGGCTAACCACTTCCTTGACCAGGGAGAGGTCGAATACGGGAGTCACCGACAGGGTGGCCGAAGCCTGGTCATCCTCGGAGGGCACCTGGTTTCCGGGAGTAGAATCCCCATCGCTTTCACCGAGGGCATTGCCGGCGGCGGCAATTTCTGCGGTGTTGGTGATCGAAGGCCCGGAGAAACCTGGAGCAACCTGGAAGGTGATTTCCCGGAAGGCCGAGCTTCCGGTGGGCAGCGAGGCAATTGGCGCAACGAGGCGGGCAGTGCCGTTGGCCGCCGTCCATTGCGGATCATCAAGGATGAGGCCGGCGGGAATGTAGTTGTTCAGTTGGACCGCTGTGGCGTCGAGGGCCCCTTCATTGATGACTTCAATGATGAACGTGACGTTATCGCCGGGGTAAAAGGGCCCGTCGCCATCGAGGGTAAGGTCGAGCGCCAGGTCAAAAGCCGGCGCTCCGTCGACGACGATCAGCGCCGCGTCGTGGTCGTCCTCATCCGTAGCGGCATCTGTGCCGTTCACCGGGCCGGTCCCGTCTCCGTCAACGGCGTCGTCGGCCCCGGATCCGGGTGCCCCGCCGGCGTCGTTATCGGGGATGAGGTCGGGGAAAGAATCCTCGTCATCCGCGTCGATGGAATTGAACGCCTGATAAATCTCGGCCCGGTTGATGATGGTGTCTCCTGTAAAGGAAGGCTTTATCCGGAAACTGATGCTCAGGACATGATAGTCGCCGGGGGCCATCGCCGGCAGCGCGTTCCGGCTGACAGCTGCGCCGTTAACGACAGACCAGTTCGCCGTATCTTCCAGCACCAGGGCATCGGAGGGATAATAGTCTGCGATTCGCAGAGAATCAGCCGGAATGGCGCCCTGGTTGTATACGGTAATGACGAAGCTGACGATATCGCCCGGCGCGAAGGGCGGCGGGGTCAGGTCTTCGTGCACCACCTTGCGCAGGGCCATATCGAACCGGGCGGGCCGGAAACCGGCGTCGAGGGTGGTATTGACCTGCCCCGGCCCGCCGGTAGTGACTTTGATGTACGGCAGCCGCCCCGGGATGCCGCCCGGCATATTGGAGCTTAGATTGTTGGGGTCGGGGTCGGAATCGTTCATGAACGGGTTGGCGCCGGCACCGACAAACCGGGTTGTAATCAAATAAGGTTCTCCATTGACCCAGGTATAATCGTTTGGCAGGCTGTCGTTCGCAGCGCCCAGGACGATAAAATAGGACGTATTAGGCTCGACCTGCCCATCGGCCAGCCAGTTTTCGCCGACCGTTCCGGAGCGGGTGAAGTGGTAACGGCCCAGCGGGCTGGACCGGGTAGTGGCGAGCAGGGTGCCTGCCTCGTCATACAGGGCGACCGGCAGGCCTGCCAGGGGAGGCTCGCAGGCGTCCTGTACGCCGTTGCCGTTTTCATCTTCCCAGATCAGGTCGCCCAGTTGGAGGGGTGCCGGCTCGCAGATGCAGAAGTTGATATCGCTCAGGCCGATCTGCTGGGCGGCCGGGTTGGAGGGCCCGTTCGGGCCAGGCGACAGGCGGACCACCACGGAGTCCACCTCCTGCGGGAAGGCGACCGTGAGGTTGCCGTCGGCGGAGGTGCCGCTGGCACCCCGGCCGTTGCCGGCATACAGGTTCGGGGAGGAAACGCCGACCACGCTTCCCAGCCCGCCCGAACCGGGCGTAATATCGGAAAGGCTTAGGAGCACCTCTTCCCCGCCGAGAAAACCCCGGACGGAAACCTGATCCTGATAGGAGAAGCCGGGCAGGCCGTCCCAGTCTGCCTGGTCGATATCCAGGATAGTGAAGGTAAGCAGGCTTACCGGCTGGCTGAAGGCGATCGTGCTTTCAACAAACTGATCCGGAGCGGAAGCATCCATGGCAATGCCCCAGAAGCCGCGCTGCCCGCCCTCGGGCGAGAAGTCGTTATCGACCATGAAGGCCGAACCGGAAGCAATGCCGAAGGGGTCGCTCCCGGTGACGACCAGTTCTACTTCGTCCATGACATAAGGAGTAGGGCCATCGTCGTTATCGGGAAAGGCCATCCAGTCGAATATGCGGGTACAGCCGGGCGACAGGGGCGCCGGTTCCCGGCACCAGCTCATGTTGCCGATCCCGATACTCTGGGCGACGCTGCCCAGGTCTGCCGCTGCTACTGAAAACAAGGTGATGGCCACCTGGTCGACCGGTTCGTTGAACCGGATGGCAACATTGCCGGCGTTCGAATCGTCTCCCACCGGGGAAGCCCCCTCGAAGAGGAAAGGCTCAAGGACGCTGACGGCGCTGCCGGCCGTTATTTCCGGCAGGGACAAGGGGACGGGGGCCCCGCCGATGAATCCATGAACAGCCACCCGGTCGATGGCGCTGCCGGAAATATCGATATCGAGCAGGGTAAAGGAGAGCCCGGCCACAGGGCGGCTGAAGGCAAAAACCGCACCGACGCCGCTTTCGCTTCCGGGAGTATTGTTATTGGCTTCCGTTTCGAGCAGGTAATACGCTTCTTCCCCTCCGAACCGGGAATGGTAGACTTTATGGGCATAGGGCGTCGCGCCGTCCATCGTTCTGGCCCAGGACACCTTATCGGTATTGACATCTACGGAAAAAGGCGGCCGGGAAAAAGGGTTGGCGCCTTCTGCGTAGGCGCTCCAATCCAGGACATTGGGAGGCCCGGAGCAATCGGCCGCGGCGGCATTTTCCCGGTTGAAACAATCCCCGGCAGACAGGTCCAGGAAGGCGGCGTTCACGGCGCAGTCTCCAGCTGTGGCGAACTGCACCGGAGAGCCATTATCGGGGCCGGACAGGGACGGGCTAATGCCGGGAACCTGCTGGGCGGAAAACTCCACGCGGTACTCTTCTCCTGCATTCAACCCGGAAACGCTCCAGTGCCCTTCGGCATTGGTAAAGGCCGTGCCCCGTAGTTGCCCTTCGCAATCGTATACTTCGACTTTGACGTTCGGTTGCCCGGGCTCGCTGTCGAAGGCGCCGTCGGGCGTGACTTCGGCCCAGGCCATGCCACCCAGAGAAGCCGGCGTCCCCGGGCAGGCGGGCGTACAGGCGATAGCGTCGGCAGTGCTGAAAACCTGGCAGGCGTTGCCATTGGTGAACTGGGCGGTTACCGGATAGCCCATGCCCGGGCTGGGCAGGCTAAAGCCGGAAAACGTATGGGCGCCGCCGGGCGCGGCGGGAGTGAACAGCTGGCTTTGCCCGCCGACGGACACCTGAATAGGAGATATTGTCCCTCCAGCCTGATATTCCACCGTCACGGCCACTGAAAATTCGTTGGCGCCATTGGCATAATTGCAACTTACATCGACGGAACTGATCCGGAGGACACACTGCGCGCCAGCGGAGGGGAGGATGCTGCCCAACAGGAAAAAAAAGGCCGTCGGATAAAGCCATCCCCTCATCAAAAATTTGGCTATGGTTTTCTCATTGAATGCCTGATAGCGGTCTTTCATGCGAATTAAAATTTGTTAGCTTAACAAAACGACGCCCTCACCGCTTATGTCGTGGTGGTAACATACGGGTGTCTTTTTTGTGATTTGTTACAGCGACAACTATGCCTGCCTATTGTTTGACGAAGAAAAATGCCTCTGTGTACATAAAATTGCTGAGGTTATTTCTTCTCCATACAAAGGCCGACAGGTACAATACTCTATGGGGTAGTATCGAAGGGCTTGTAAAGGCTTGGGCCTGTGTGAGTAACAGTTGATGTTCAATTTTATGGTGTCAGCAGGATACTGACAACTATCCGAAACCAGCTATGATGAAAATTGTTTGGGCCCGGCTTGAACCGGCCATGCAAAAATAGGCAATAATTCTAATCTCTTCCAGTTTTGCCTCCCTTTTTTGGAAGGGGGGAACAATAATCGGAATGCGCCGTACAAATAATACGGCAGAACGGAAGGCAACCTTCAGATTGTATTTTCCGGTTTTGTCTGCCCGGCGGCATTTCGGAAAGCAGATGCGCCAAATGGAAAACCGGGCGGGCTTGAATAATCAAGGGAACCGCCCGGCGAAGGTGAATTGTTCACCAAAAACCATCTTGTGTACCTTCTGGTGTTGTCCATAATACTTTGTTTTTGGGAAATCCCGGACAGGATTTACGGCTGCGGGATTAGGCACAACAGACAGGATATACAGGACTTACAGGAGATGCTGCCCCCTGCCGCCGGAGCTGGACGTGTAAACCCGGTTTATCCTTTTGTTCGTGCCCAGGTAGCGTTTCCTGGCCCACAGGCCTCATGACGATAAGTCCGGCAGATATTAATGAGACGTAACGAATATAAATATAGAAAAAATATTCTAATTCCGCATCGCCGGGAAAAAAGTTTGACAAGATGACATTTTGCAGCAACCTTTGCCGCTGTTAAAAGTCTTTGTAAAGATGACTGAACGATGTAGTACTGAAAAAATTCTTCAAACATGATCTCGACCCTCATCCAATTATTGCTGGCGCTGCCGGCGTTACTGGCGCCGGCCGGCGGGCATCCGGCCCCCGGCACCGGCCTTGAAGACGGCCAACTGGTCATTGAAGTAGGCAATGTGAAGGAAGCCAAAGGCACCATCTGGGTAGGTATTTATGACTCGCAGGAAAATTACCTGGTCAAGGAAAAAGCCATCGTTCAGGGTTTCAAAGTAGAAAGGGTTGGAGACGCCCGCTTTTCTATCCCGGGCCTGCCTTTTGGCACCTATGCCGTCGCTCTTTTCCACGACATCAACGACAACGGCGAACTGGACCGCAATTTTCTCGGCATCCCGACCGAGCCTTTCGCCTTTTCCCGGCCGCCCCGGTCGAAGTGGCGCCTGCCCAGCTTCAGCGAGGTGTCTTTCCAGTTTCAGGCCAGCAGCCAGCGCCTGCGCATCAGCCTGCGGGAGTGGTATGACTGAGGGGTGCATGGGTGCATGGGTGCATGGGTGCAAGGGTGCATGGATTCATGGGGGCATGGGGGCATGGGGCCAGTGGAACAGTGAAACCATGAAACAATCCCCAATTCCTCCTACCTTTGCCGAAAGCAAAGCCCGCGTTTATGAAAGTGCTCATCGTTGAAGATGAAAAGCCGGCGGCCAAACGGTTGCAGCAACTCCTCCAAAAACAGAGGCCGCAGGCAGATATCCTCGGCCAGATCGACAGCGTGGAGAGCGCTGTCCGCTGGCTCGGGGAAAACCCCAGCCCCGACCTGTTGTTTCTCGACATTCAGCTGGCCGACGGCCTGAGTTTCGATATTTTCCGGGAAGTAGAGGTCCAGGCACCCGTTATTTTTACCACCGCCTATGACCAGTATACCCTAAGGGCTTTCAAGCTCAACAGCATCGACTATCTGCTGAAACCCATCGATCCGGAAGAACTGGAGCGGGCCCTGTCCAAATTTGACCGCTTCTTCGGCAAGGCTCCCCTACTGAACGCCCGGGCGCTGGAAAGCCTGATCCAATCCTTTCAGGCGCCGGAGTATAAAGAACGGTTCATTGTCAAGATCGGCCAGCAACTCACCTACATACAAGCCGACGACGTCCATTATTTTTACTCGGAAGATGGCCTGCTCTTTGCCCGGATGAGGGATAAAAAACGGCACGCCCTGGATTATACCCTCGACCAGCTGGAAGGGCTGCTCAACCCCAGGATGTTCTTTCGGCTCAACCGAAAGGCCATCGCCCATATCAATGCCGTTCACAAGGTAGCTCCCTATTTCAACAGCCGCCTGGTGGTGGAATTAAAGCCCCGTCCGGATTTCGAGGTGATCGTCAGCCGCGACCGGGTCGGCGACTTTAAGAACTGGCTGGATAAGTAGCCTTATACTATTGCCGGGCAATCATCACTTTTTCCGTGAACACCCGGCCTTCCTGTTCTACGGTAAGCAGGAGCAGGCCCTCAGGAATGCCCTGCAGGCCGATGCGCTGGTCGTACCGGCCTTCAAAATCCTGGATGTATTCCTTGTAAACCTGCTGGCCGGCGGCATCGAGCAGCCGTATGGTGACCGGTGCCTGTTCGCCGGTGAAGCGCACCGTCAACTCGTTGTCCGCCGGGTTGGGGAAGGCTTCAAAAGCTTCGAGTTCGAGGGCAGGGCGGGTTTCACCGGGTTCCGGGGCATGCTCATCCTCACGTTCCATAATCAGATCGCCGTCCTTAAGGATGATCACCTTGTGGCGGCCGGCGGCTTTTTTGCCCTCATCACTGAAAAAGTGGATGTCGCGGCCATCGTCGCCCAGTTTAAATTCGTAAGCGAACGGGGCGGAATCCCTGCCTTTCAGAATGGCTTCCACAACCATTGCCTGCCCTTCTCTATCGAGGCCGACCAATACCTTATCGCCAGGCGCCTTGCCGCCGAGCACTTCGACCAGGGCCTTGTAATCGCCGATCTTTTCCTCATCAACAGAAGTGATGATGTCGCCCTTCCGGATACCCGCTTCTTCGGCAGCGCTGCCTTCAAAGACCTCCAGGACGGCCGTGCCCTTGCCGCTGAGGATTTCTACCTTCTCCACGTCTCCGTTCTCATGGGCCATCTCTATTTCCTGGCCTATCTTTACGCCAAGCAACGCCTTGTTGGGAGGCGCAGGAAAGGTAAAATCTTCGCCCTCCAGGCTCCGGAAATGCAGGCCTTTCTGTTCCAGGCGCTGCTCCAGCTCTTCCGGCAAGCCGCCCAGGCCCTGCCATTCGATCACTTCGCCATCCGGTTCGATGCGGATTTTCAGGTTCTTCATGCCATCCTCCAGTTCGTCCACCTCCACCTCGATGTTTCGAAGTTGCTCGTCCAGGCCCTCCAGGTGTTCTTCCAGCTCCATGCCCAGGCCATCCAGCTCGATGTCGATGTCGTCCAGGCTTTCCCATTCGGCATTGTCTTTGCCAAGTTTAATGATCACGTGCCCGCTTTCGTCTTTCCATTCCAGCTTTTCATCGCCGTCTGCTTCCCGGACGATCTTCTCCACCACCTTATTTCCATTTTCGTCGACGGACTTTTTGATAACGACAATTTTCTGTTTGCCTTTTTCCGGCTCTTCCTGGGCCAGGAGCAGGCCGGGCAGCAGGGCCGCCAGGGCCAGTATTAAGGTCCACTTCGTTTTCATGATCCAAATTTTTTAGATTACCTTGCCTGTGATTTCTTATTGATCCGGATGTGGGTATCTTCATCCACCTCTTCTCCGGTAGTTTCCTGCCAGAGCTTTTTATATTTCTCAAAAGTAGCCTGTGGCTGCTTCTTCCCTTCGACCTTCATCCAGCCCTTTCCCGAGAGTTCAAACCGGTAGTTGGCGGCGGTTTCGATCAGGCCATCGGCCAGCAGTTGTTTTTCCAGGGCGCTCTGGGTTTTGCCTCCAACTCCGGTATCCTCTGCAGAAAAGAAAAACGCATTGCCCTGGGGCACGAAGTGCAATTCCCCCTCTTCAAGGCGCATCCGCATCTCGCCGTGGTTCAGCCGCATCTGTTCGCGGTATTGCTCCATCGCTGCGCGGGTTCGCTCGCGGATATCGTCCTGCCGGGCCTTCAGCTCGCTGAGCAGGCGCTCGCGCTCGGCGGTGCGCTCCTGGCGCAATTGCTCATGGGCTCTTCTCATATCTTCCTGGATCCGTTCGCGCTCGGCGCGGTACCGTTCCATCAGTTCCTGGTATTCTTTTCTTTTTTCATCATCCGCACCCAACCAGAAGCGGGAGGTGCCGTCATCCGCCCGGAAATGAAACAGCCGCGGGCCGGTTTCTTCGACGATCACTTTGGTTTCGCCGTCGGCCAGCTCTTCGCCGTCGAGGTAAATGCTGTGGCCATCCTCCTCGTCGGCCACGATCAGCTCGATCTTTTCCCCGTCCATTTTTTCGATGATGATGGCGGTGCGGCCGTCGTCCTGCTTTTTGGCGGTGACCTGGTTTACGTCCTTACGGCCAAGAAAACCCCGGAGCGCGGGAGGTGCCGGAGGTGCCGGGGGTGCCGGAACTACGCTTGGCGCCGGGGGTGCCGGAGCGGCAGGGGGAGCGGGCGGGGCCGGCGGGCGGGGCGGTTTCGGGACATCGCTCAGAAGCTCTTCCACCATTCCTTCGTATTGTTCCAGTTCGCTTTCCGGTATTTCCTTCCCGTCGATCTCCAGCTTTACGATCTTTTGATCCCTGATGCGGGCTTTTACCTCCTTGCCATTCTTGTGAGAGTGGTAATCAACATTGCCTTTGGGCAGGGTATCTGGATGAATCAGGGCGGGCAGGGCGTTTTCTGCCGGGTTCAGCGATTGGAGTACTTCCGGATTCAGGCCAGGCAGCCGTTTCAGCGGATTGGCGACGGATTCCTCCTCTGCCGGGTGGCCGGCGCTGAAAGAAAGGAATACAATGGCCGCCAGTAACAGAGCCGTTGCTGTGAATTTTTCCATGATGTTGGATTTGTTTTGCGGTTGGTTAAGAATCCGCTTTACCCGGTGGAGCAGGCGCCCTTTACCCTTGCGGGCAAGGGCCATGGCCATGCGGGGGCTTCTCTGGCTGTCTTCTTCGATCTTCACCAGGGCTTTGGCGTAGGCCAGGGAATTGCCGCACAGCGCTACGGCGATGTCGTCGCAGCAGTTCTCCCGCTCCATCCGGATATTGGCGGAGATCCACCAAACAGCCGGGTTAAAATAATATAGTGCTTCAATAAGTGATTGCAGGATGTTGAAGAGGTAATCCCTCCGGTAAATGTGGGCCAGCTCGTGAGCCAGCACGGCCTCCACCTGTTCGGCGGACAGGCCGTTGACGGCGCCGACGGGCAGGAGGACCACCGGTTTTAAATAGCCGATGACCATCGGTGACCTTACCAGGGCAGACTCCAGTAGCCGGACAGGGCGGCGCAGCCTGAGCTGTGCGGCCAGCTGCTCCGCGCGCTGCTGCCAGGGGCCGGGGAGCGGCGCCACCCGGGCGTACCGGAGGTGCTGGACGTAGGCGATGCCGCCCATCAGGCGCAACAGGAAAAAAGCCACGCCCAGGAACCAGATGCACAGGATCAGCGGCAGGTGTTCTTCGAAATAGGTTTCGAGGCCCTGCAGCATGCCGGCCAGAGCCGGGACCTGCGGATCTGCCTGGTAAGGCATAAGGCCGGCAGCAGCCTCACCCGCACCGCCGGCAGCTCCGCTTTCCGCCGCCGGATAGTAAGCGGCAAAGGTGGCGGCCGAAGCTGCCAGCAAGAGGAGAAGCGCAAAATTGGCCAGCACGTACCGGAGGTTGGCCGGCCGCTGCTGCAGCCCGATCAGGGCGCCGGCCAGCAGCAGTGCGATGAGCATGCCCTGCCACAGGGAGTGGACAACCGTCCATCCCAGTGCATAAGCTACATCGCCGCTGAGAAAAGTATATACAGAATTCATAGAATGCAAAGAGTTTTAGTGGCTTAGGCCGGCTCGTCGCCGCCCGATTCCATCTTCTCGATCAGGGCTTTAATCTCGTCCAGTTCTTCCGGAGAGGCCTGGTGGTTGCCGAGGGCCTGCATGACCAGCTTCATGGCAGAACCCCGGAAAGTGGTATCCACAAACTTCTGCAGCAGCCGCTTCTGAGTGTCCGCCTCGCTGACGGCCGCCTGGTAGATGTGCGTCCGGCTATCGGTATTGCGCCAAACCAGGCCCTTCTCGGCCATGATCTGCATCAATTTGAGGGTGGTGGTGTATCCGACTTCCCGCTCCTCGTTCAGCTTGTCGTTGACAAACCGGACCGGCGAAGGGCCGTGCTGCCAGAGAACCTGGAGTATCTCCAGCTCCGATTCCGTTGGCTTGGGAATTAATCTTTGATCCATGGCCAGTTATTTATACGAATCATTTCGTACACAATAATAAGCGAAGGAATCCACAAACGCAAAAATAAATACGAATATTTTCGTACTTTAACAAGTGTTAACTTTCCCCGTAAAAAAGACAGGGGAATGAACAGCAGGGATGCAGAAAGGGGCAGAATTTGCGATGCGCACTCCGGACAGGAAGCCCCGAATAGCAAATAGTCGCCAAAATTCCTAACTTTGCCGTTGCCGGCACGGGCTGGCAAAACTTAACCAAAACTGTCACTTCAATGAGAATCGCATTGCCTTTCGTCATCGGCATCTGCCTCTTCGCTTTCACGTCCTGTGGAGGCGGCGCTTCGTCCGGCCAGGAGCAAAACGCCGGCACGGCCACAGATACTTCCGGCATCCAGGAAGGCGGAGAGCCCGCCGGATACGAAAACGCCCGGCGGCGGGCCAGCCACGACTGTAAAGTGTCCGGCGATATCCTGGAAGGCAACCAGTTCTGGATCCGGGATCAGGAGATACTGGTCGTCGTAAAGGCCGATTCCAGTACGCTGGATGCCGACTACGGGCCCAGCCACCGCGTCCTGGAAGTATACGACACCAAAAACTGCACGCGCATCGAGCGCTCGGTGCTGCCGGTTGACGTCAGCCCGGACTTTCCCTACCTCATCGCCGAGATCACCTACAACAACAGCAGCCAGCTGGTGGCAGTCCATGGCTTCAGCCTGATCTATATATATGACATCGAAAACCGCCGCTTGCTGCCCCAACTCAAGCCGCAGTACAGGACGGAACGCTCCGGAGTGGACGCCCAGTCGGGCATGATCCAGCGCCTGGAGGTCTGGGAAAAATACCTGGTGGGCTACGCCCGCGACTACGGCAGCTTCGCCTTCGACCTGAGCGACAAGCAAAACCCGAAGCCGGTGCCGGCGTTCGCTGAATACGAAGTGGAAACCCAGGTGTTTCACTCCATCTTCCTCCTGGAATCCCAGGGCGGCTACCAGGCCATCATGCCCAGCTTCGATTACGAAACGGATACCTTCTCCATCAACCCGGCCTTTGCCGCTCCCCTCGCCCTGAACACCGACGTGCCGAAAAATGCCCGGAACAACCGCTTCCTGGTGCTGCGCCGCGCCAACGAGGAAAAAACAGCCCTCGCTTTCGACCTTAAGGACCGCGAAGCCGTCTCCCTGCCCGCCAACATCGCTACCCAGCAGACCAAAAGTGTGCTGGACTGGCTGCGGCAGAATGGGTGAGGAGGCCGGTGTACGGTGTACGGAGGTGTGGCGACATACAACCGGACCGACAAATACTTACTTAGGATAGGGCCTACCTGTACCTGCCAGATTTCACGCAGGCTCTCGTGTTGCTGAACCCGGCAGGTTGGCTCGGTGGAATTGCTGCCCAGGAGCCTGTCCGGCGGGTTGCAATCCCTCCTTTTTAGGCATATCTTTGCAAAAAACGACATACATGGCGACAGCAGCATCTGCAGGAGAAGAAACATCAGGAAAAAAGAACCGGCGGAGAAGGCGCGGACATTGGTTGCTCTTTCCGGAGTTCCAGAAAGTGTATGCTTATACTGGCCCGGAGGAAGTCGCCATCTGTAAAGGAGAGGCCATTTGCAGTGCGGAAAAAGCCATTCCCGGCTTCCCGACCAGCGCGGCCGACCTGTTTCGGAAAGGCTGAATTCCCGCCCCTCACTGATTGTGTTATTTAAACACTATATAAGATGATACACCGGACCGCGTGCCTGGCGCTTGCGTTTTTCCTCTTGGCTGCCCATCCCGCCCAAACCCAACGGATGGACAATAAGAAAATGGAGAAAATATTTGCGAAGGAAGCCATTCAGGTGGAGGGCGAGCCGGGCGCGTGGATGGCCTATTTCAACGACCACATCCTGCTGGTCATCACCGACGAGCGGAACAACCGCATGCGGATTTTCACGCCGATCGAGGAAGAGGACGCCGCCAGCCCGGCCCAGATGTCGCGCATGCTGAAAGCCAACTTTCACTCGGCCCTCGACGCCAAGTACAGCATCTACGAGGGTTTCGTGGTCAGCGTTTTTACCCACCCCCTGCGGGAACTGACCGAGGGCCAGTTGCTGGACGCCCTGCGGCAGGTCTCCAAACTGGCGGAAACCTACGGCACTACCTACTCCAGCACCGACCTGATCTTCGGGGGGGAGGAGGAAGAACAACAGGAAGAGGAGAAGCCGGTGGAGAAAAGATCGTGAAGAATTTATGATGTGCGATGTTTGAGGTGCGGTGTGCTGTGAACTGGCCGGGCAACGCCGGCAGGAAATAATACGACAACATAACAATCCTGTATACCTTCTATTGACCCAACAATCCAACCATGACAACAATACTCTGGATGAGCCTGATGCTTTCCCCCACGGCGGGGCCTTCCTCCCAGACGGATACCGGCCTGCTGGTTTTAAACATCCGGAACCTGGAGACGGCGCGGGGCGAAATTCATATCGCTTTATACAACAGTGAGGCAGATTTTATGAACATCGGGAAACGGGTGGCCGGGCTGTCCCTCCCGGTAAAGTCAGTAGAACCGCTGAAGGCGGAACTGGGCCGTTTCCCTTTCGGCACCTACGCCATCGCCATTTTTCACGACCTCAATGGCAACGGGGAACTGGATAAAAACTCCTTCGGCATCCCTACCGAGCCTTATGCCTTTTCCAACAACCCCAGGGCGAAGTGGCGGGCGCCGACCTTCCGGGAAACCCGCTTTGAACTGCGCCGGCCAAAACTGGAGCTGGATATTGAGCTGAAGCGGTGGAAAGATTATTGATTCCTCACACCCCCACCGGCGCCCCGATCAACGGCAAACTCACCGTAAAAAACTCCTTTGTCTCGATCACATCTACCTTTTCCTCCGAGAAAAAGGCGTAGCGGTTCCGGATGTTCTGCAGGCCCAGGTTGGTGGAGGGCATGGCCTGGCGCTTGCGCTGCAGGTTGTTGCGCACCACGAGGCGCTGGTTTTCCACCCAAAGCTCGATCCGCAGCGGCCGCTCGTCGGAGATGATGTTATGCTTGACCGCATTTTCGAACAGGATTTGCAACGACAAGGGCACCAACTGCAGGTTCTGTGCCTCTGCCGGCACCCGGAGGTCTGCCCGGAAGTTGTCGCCGAAGCGCTCCCGGACGAGGAAGAGGTAGGCCTGCAGGAAATTCAGCTCCTCTTCCAGGGAGATCAGCTTCTTGTCCCGGATTTCCAGGATATAGCGGTAGACTTTGGAAAGCTTCTGCACGAAATGCACGGCCCGCTCCGGGTCTTCCGGAATGATGTAGGTGAGCGTGTTGAGGCTGTTGAACAGAAAGTGGGGATTGACCTGGCTTTTGAGGCCTTCCAGCTGGGATTCGATGTTCTCCCGCTTGAGCTTTTCGGCTTCCACGATGGCCCTCCGCCAGCGGTCGTACAGGAAAGCGCTTTCGTAAAGCGTACTCACCAGGGCGACGATCATCAGGGTACCTACCGTATAATCAAAATCGGTCACGCCTTCCTGCTGGGGAACGCCCAGAAAAACATGGACATGGTCCAGCGACCAGTTGACTACGGCGTAAACGGCCAGGACAGCCAGGGATACATAGATAATACGCTTGCGGGTTTCCTGCTGGCCGGGAAAACGGCGGCGAAAGTATATGAAGATCGTCCGGCAGGACATCCAATAGGCAACGGTATACATCATGGCGACGCCCCACTCCGGGAAATAGGCCACCAGCCCGTCAGCCAGAGTCGCCTTAAAAAAAAGCAGGGGGATACAAAAAGACAAAGCAGGAATGCCCAGTATCAGGAACCAGGTATCGTCGAAGCCTAAAACCTCCTTTACGTTTTTCTGTTTGCTCATGGTTGGTAAAATATGAATTTTCTTTATAATCCGTTTGGTTGCCTTACCCGGAAATGCCTGGCAGGCAACCAAACGGATTTTAAAGATCAAAACTGCACCCGGTACAGAATATCCGGGAAGAAGCCGGACTGGTACACGTCGTTCACCTCGTTCGTCACTTCATTGTAGCGGCGCTGGAAGATATTCTCGTTGTTCGTGATGTTCTGCAGGTCGATGAAGAACTGCTGGGACAGGCGGCGCCTGCGGCTGTTGAGCTGGAAGCCGAACTTCATGTCCAGGCGGAAGTAGGGGTTGTAGCGCTCGCTGAAGGCCAGCTCGTCCTGCAGCACTTCCTCTCCGGCCAGGCGGGAAGCTTCCAGGTCGACGGGCGTATAGTAGCGGCCGCCGGCGTTGGTGGCTTTGAGGTCGAAGGTCAGGGCGTTGCGTTTGTCTTTGCCCACTTTGAATTCCTTGCCTGCCAGCAGGTTCACCACGTAGCCGTTGTTGAAGGCCGTGTTGCGCTCCACGCCGTCGCTGCCTTTGTATTTCGAGTCGAATACAGAAGCAGTGAACAGGCTGTAGTAGCCTTTGCTGAAGAACTTCTCCACGGTCAGTTCCACGCCTCGGTTAGTGCCGGTACCTTCGTTTACCAGGGAGCCGGCTTCGGGAAAGACGAAATCTGCCCCGGCATTCAGCAGGGAGAAGCTGCTGGAGGCGCTTTCCACCGGCGCCCGGCTGATGTCCTGGTAGTATACCTCCGCTTTGGCGCGCCAGTCCTGGCTCAGGCGCCAGTCGTAGCCCAGCACAAAATGGTGGCTGCGGGTAAAATCCAGGTCCTGGTTGGTGCGTTCAAATACGCCGGGGCTCACTTCCTGTTCGAAAAAGAAAACGGGCAGGGGCTGCATCTGATGGTGCAGGCCGTAGCCCAGGCTCAGGGCCTGGTTGGGGCGGAAGTTCCAGTTGACGGCCAGGCGGGGTTCCAGGGCGGACGTTTCGTTGAAATCGAGATACTGCCCGTGCAGGCCGGCGTGCAACGACCACTGATCGGAGAAGCGGTACTGCCCCTGGACGAAAGGCTGCAGCAGGGCCATGCCGCCGTTGAAATCGCGCACGGTTGCCCAGTCGGGCTCGCCGTCGCCGTTGAGGTCGGGGCGGTTGTCGCGGTCGTCGACCTTAGTGTTGAGGTTGAAATACTGGGCCAGCAGGCCGGTGCGCAGCGTGAAGCGGGCGCTGTATTTTTTGTTGAAGAAAGAAGACAGAGAGTACGTGTTTGTCACGTCGTCCACCTCCGTCACGCGCAACCGGCCGCCGTCGGAGGCGATGTTGTCCTGCCGGAAGCCGGACTGGGCGGTGGAGGCCGAGATCACGGTGCGGATATAGGCGTTGTCGCCCACGATGATGTTGTGGCGCAGGCCCACGACGCCGAAGCGGGAGTCGACAAAGGCGTCCTCGTTGGGATCGGCGAAGAGGTCGGTTTCGTCGATCTCATTGCCGAGGAAGTCGATGTTGCTGGTGGCGCCGATGCCAAAGAAGGAGAACTTGCCGGCCTTGCCGTTGGCGAAGTCCAGCTTGAAGGACAGGTCGCGGTAGTTGGGCGTGGCGTTGGTGCCCACCGGGATGCCGGCGGCATCGGCCAGTTCCACGAAAGAGTGGCGGTAGCTCACCAGGAAGGAGCTGTTTTTGTTTTTGCTGAGGGGCCCTTCGGCCATGGCCTCCAGGCCGCTGAAGGCTGCCAGTTGGAGGGTGAACTCGTAATTGTCGCGGTTGCCGGAGCGGAAGCCGATGTCGAACACGCCGGCCAGGGCGTTGCCGTACTCGGCGGGGAAGGCGGAGGTCAGGAAGTCGGAGGTGGCCAGCAAATTGGGGTTGAGGGCGCTGACCGGGCCGCCGGTAGTGCCCAGGGTGGCGAAATGGTTGGGGTTGGGAATGGGGATGCCTTCCAGGCGCCAGAGCACGCCGGTGGGCGAGTTGCCCCGGATGACGATGTCGTTGCGGCTGTCGTCGGCGGTGGACACGCCGGCGAAGTTGCCGGCCAGGCGGGCCACGTCGTTGCGGCCGCCCGAGAAGCGGGTGACTTCCTCCAGGTTGAAAGAGCGGGCGCTGATGGTGGCCATTTCGTTGTTGGCCTTGCCTTTTTCGACCCTGCCGGTGACCACCACCTCGTTCATTTCCAGGACGGACTCTTCGAGGCCGATGTTAAGTACTGTCTCTTTGCCGGCCGTTACCAGCACGTTGGGGATGGTGACAGATTCGTAACCCAGATAGCTGACCCGGAGGTTATGGCGGCCCACCGGCACCCCGGCGATGGAGAAGCGCCCGTCGAGGTCCGTCATCGTACCCCGTAAAGGCTCGACGCTGAGCAGCTCTACCGCCGCCCCGATGACCGGCATCTCCGATTGCTGGTCGACGACGGTGCCTTTGATGGTTTGAAAAGCCTGGCCCCGGGAATAAGGAGCGCAGGCAAAGAGGAAAAGCAAGGTAAGAAAATGGAAATTTTTCATAAACGGTCAATAAGGTTTGGCAAAATAATTGGGTGTTGGCGCTGTAAAAATCTTCCGGAAAAAGCCAACCTGCCACTCTTTTCCCATGAACCGCCGGATGGGGAGGGTGAATTGTCGATCGGAGGTATTGAGTTGAACGGGAACGCCCTGATCAACCAGCTGATTCATCCAATAAACTAAATCAGCCAATTCCACCAAACCCCCGTATCTTTGTCCGGTGAAAGCAAGCCTCGGTATGATAGATTTCAGGTCCCAAAACTGGTTCGAGCAATACATAGCTTTCCGGCAGCAACGCCCGCTGGCGCTCCGGGAAATGCGGCCGCTTTCGGAAATGCTGGATATCGAGTCGGCCGCCCGTTTTGAGAGCCTGCGGCACCCTCTGTATTTGTGCCTGCAGCACTCCGGGATGATCTACGGCTTCCCCGTGCATTATCCCTTTGAGGAATCAGCCCCGTTTATCGGCCGCCTGCCGGCGGGGTGGCGGGCCAAGCTCATCTTGCTGGACACCATTATATATGCGTTGTGCCTGGAGGAAGGGCAGCCCACGGGAGAAGCGTATGTTCAGATGGTAGCCCGGGCAGGAGCATGCCTGCGCACCTACTACCGCAGGATATCCGAATACGGCCCGGGCGAGACGATGGAATATACCGAAGACGTGCTTTTTCACCGGGTGCGGTACAAGAAGAACCACCTCGATTTCCGTCACACCGGCATCAACAGCCATTTGTTCTGGGACCTCTACTTTTTCCTGGAGTATTACCGGCAGCTCCGGCACGGCCCGGTAGACGAGAGCATATATTTTCCGGAGCTGATCGCCCGGAAAAAGAAGATGAAGGCCCTGTCCATACAGGTCGTCGTGGCGGCGGCCTATGCCGACTGGAAGCTGGCGCGGCAGGAAAAGCGCCTGTTGCGGCAGTTCCGGCGCTCGGCGCGCCTGCTGAGCAGCCTGGAAAAGTGGCAGGTGCGCCATTTTTTCAAATGGGGCCTGACCCTTGACGACATTCAGTTCCCGGAGATGGAGTGGATCGCCCGCCGTTTTTTGATGGACATCTCGCTGCTGGCCGTCTTTTCCGATGCCAGTATCGACCTGCGGGAAGATTCCTTCATCCGGCAGTTGGCCGTCCGTTTGCATTTGGATGAGAACGACCTGCTGAGCAGCAAGGCCGACCTGGGTTCCTTTATCTATATCTATGGTAAGAAGCTCCATTTCTACGGCGCCAAAGAGGCCGGCCTGACGCTGCTCGGACAGGCCCTTTACGAGAACATGATGAAGCTGAGCCACGCTGCCCGCATGGAAGCGATGGAGACCCGGGATATGGCCGTTGTTTTCGGCCGGATCCTAAGCCGGCGCCTGGGCATCAGCGGACAGCAGGAACTGCCGTCTGAGGAAGAGATCAAAGCAGCCATCGAACAGCTGAAAGACATCCCTAAATTCCTGCCATTTTTCAGCTTCATTTTCATGCCTGTTCCTGGAATAACCGAAATGTATATCTTGCTGGCTTTCAGCCTGGAAAGGCTGTCAAAGGGTAGCATCAGCCTGCTCCCGAGCCAGGTGCGGAAGGCGATTCGCCAGGCCGGGGAAGAAGAATAATCCTCTTCAAAAACTTGGGGTTACTCACAAATATCCTTAACTTTATCACTGGCTATACTTTCATACCAATTCCCCCGGATAATTTGGTCGTATTGTTCAATTGTCACCACCCCAGAACAGGCGAGAGAAATAATTCAACCCCTTTGTTGGCAGCCAGGCGTACCCGGCAACAGGCCCGCCCCGGCTCAAAAACGCCCCCAACCGCTACTTTGTCAGGAAAAGTGTCGTTTTAATTATTTTGCCTGATTAACTTTGCCCCTCCACAATAAAAGGTGACAAAATCTATGAATCTTGAAAATCTGATCGCAGTCAGCGGGTTGCCCGGTATCTACCGGATGGCGGCTAACCGAAGCAACGGTTTGATCATCGAGGATGTAAAAACCGGCAAGCGGCGTTTCGCTTCGTCCAGGAAACACCAGTTTACCCCTCTGGAATCCATCGCCATCTATACCGATGACGGGGATTCCACGGAGCTGAAAAACGTCTTTCGCAATATGCTCCAGCAGATCGCCGACAACCCCCCGGCCAGCACAAGCGCCAGGCCGGAAGAACTCCATGAGTACTTCGCTGACATTCTACCCAACTACGACCGCGACCGCGTATTTCCCGGAGACATCAAAAAGGTGATCAAATGGTTTAACTACCTGAACGAAAGCGGCGCCCTTTCCGCCGAAGAGGAGGAAAAGGCAGGCGATGAAGAGGAGTAGGCAGGCAAACGGCCAGGCCCTTTAAAAGGGCAAAGGCCACGCCCCGTTTGCGCTTGCCGGCCGCAGGCAACAAAAGAAATCCAACAGGCAAAGCGGCCGAAAATTTGCGGCCGAAAAATATTGGATCGAGGTAACAATTTCCGGAAAGCCCCGTAATACCAAAAGGTTCCCCACAGAGCCGACGACGACCTGAATTTCGAATAATTAAGGAATAACTGCCCCCCGGAACGCTGCCTGTTTCGAACCCCTCAACGGCAACAACACAAAAGAAGCATCTCATGAATCTCAAAGCGGCAACAGTTCTACAGCAAGAGAAGGAACGAACATTTGTCCCGAAGGAATTCAAAGTTACGACATGGTCTAAGCTGAAGCCATACTACAACGAATTGCTGAATCGCGTTATCCGTTCTAAAGAAGACCTGGAACAGTGGATCAAGGATAAAAGCGAGTTGGATGCAGTAGTGAGCGAAGCCTTTTCCTGGCGCTACATCAGCATCACCGTCAACAGCAACGATGAAAAAGCGGAAGCCCTGTACCAGTACGCCGTCCAGGAGCTGTCTCCGAAGATATCTTCCTTCGAGCACGCCCTGAATAAAAAACTGGTCGAATCGCCTTTTTCCGACCAGCTGGATTCCAAGCGGTTCGGCATCCACCTGCGCAGTATCTACAACGCCGTCAACCTCTTCCGTGAAGAGAATATACCTCTGGCCACGGAAATCCAGATGAACTCCAAAGAATATGTGAAAATATTCTCGGAAATGACCATCGGGGTGGACGGCAGGCAGATGACCCTCCAAAAGGCCAGCTCCCTGCTGGAAGAACCGGACCGGACCTACCGCCAGGCCGTCTACCACAAAATCCACCAACGCATTTTACAGGAAACGGACCAGCTCGAAAACCTCTTCGATAAACTGCTCCACCTCCGCCATAAGATGGCCCTCAACGCCGGCTTCGACAACTTCCGGGATTTTAAATTCCAGGCTCTCGGCCGGTTCGATTACTCCGTAGAAGATTGTTCTGATTTCCACGAGTCCATAAAGTCAGAGGTCGTGCCGCTGATCGACGAACTCAACGCCTACCGGAAAGGCGCCCTGCAACTCGACAGGCTGCGCCCCTGGGACCTCTTCGTGGACCCGATCGGCGAAACCCCGCTCCGCCCCTTTGAAACCATCGACGACCTGGTGGAAAAGGTCATCTATTGCATGAACAAACTCCACCCGGAGTTCGGCAAGACCATCGGCATTATGCGGGACAAGGGGCACCTCGACCTGGAAGCCAGGCCAGCCAAGCGGCCGGGAGGCTACAACATGCCCCTCCACCTTACCGGCCTGCCTTTCATCTTCATGAATGCGACGACCTCCCTGAGCGACATGCGGACCCTCATGCATGAAGGCGGCCACGCCGTCCATTCGTACCTGACCCGGCATTACAAACTCAAATCGGCCAAACGCGTCCCCTCGGAAGTCGCCGAACTCGCCGCCATGTCGATGGAACTCCTCACTATGGAGCACTGGGACGTCTTCTTCCCCGACGCGGAAGAGCTGCGGCGGGCAAAGATCGCCCAACTGGAATACGTGCTCAAGGTCCTGCCGTGGATCGCTACCATCGACAAATTCCAGCACTGGATTTATACCCGGCCCGGCCACAGCCGCGAAGAACGGGTGAAGAGCTGGATGAACATCATGCAGGAATTTAACTCAACCATTATTGACCATTCCGGACTGGAGGAATACATCGCACATCTATGGCATAAACAATTACACATCTTCGAAGTGCCTTTCTACTATATCGAATACGGCATGGCCCAGCTGGGCGCCATCGCCCTCTGGAAACAGTACCGGGAAACGCCCGGCCAGGCCGTCGACAACTACCTCAACGCCCTGAAACTCGGATATACCCGCAACATCCGGGAGATATACCGGACAGCCGGCATCGAATTCAACTTCTCCCGCGACTACGTCAGCCAACTGGGCGCATTCGTGAAGTCAGAACTGGAAGCCTTGCTGTAAGCCCGGTGCCGGGAATGGCCCCGGGCCAGTTATTGGTTATTGCCGAACCGGGAACCCGGGGAGGGTTATTGCCGGAAATCTTCCCGGAGCGGGTCAAAAAGCACTATTGCCTGCACTGTACAACGGGCAATAACCAATAACTATAATCCGGCCTGGCAGAGACAACAACTCCCCACCCGGATTCAATCCTCCGCCTCCTTCAGGCGAAAGGGGTTCTGGCCCAAACCGATGGACTGAAGGCTGTTCCCTCCCGACACATCGCTGACTTCAACCGTTAAAAAACCTATATGATGGCGGGTAGCCACCCGGGCGCCCGTTTCCAGCGTCACCCAACCCTCCCAACTGGCCTCCAGCCCTCCAACGGGCAGGATAGAAACCCACATCTTCCAGCTTAAGGGCAGCCCTCCTTTATCCAGCATCCACAAGTAGGCGTCCCCCGGGGTGACCCCTCCGCTGGAATACCGGATCAGCAAGCCGCGCTGCCCGTGCCCCAGATCCACCAGGCTCCGCGTGGTTCCCGGGTCGAACGCTTTTGCCGGCGCGTTGAGCCAGAAAGAATCGTTGCAGAAAAAGCTCCAGGCTTTGGCCCGAAGCTCTTCGGCAGCCGCCCCTTCCTGTTCCTCGCCCCCTTTCCACGCCCTGCCGGCCTGCGTACCGGTGTGCAACTGCACCCGGACATCGCCCCACTCCACCTGCACCCGCTGCCGGAATTTATCCCAAACGTAGCGATGGCCTCCGGGAAAGGACCACCGTACGTAGCGGGTACTGTCCCAGGCCTCCTTATTTACGGCTGCCAGCATCTCCCGGGCCAACTGGTCGGCTTCCGGCCCGGGCCTGCCCTCCGGCAGAGGTTTGTTGATAAAAAAGGCAGCTGCTGTTGCAAGGGCGAACAGGCCGCCCAGGACAATCCCGGTCCATTTCAATATTTTCCACATATTTTTTGGGGTATAAATGCCCGGGGGGCGGTATTGTTTAATATGATGCGCCTGTAATGAGAAAGCCTGCTCCTGGCGTAAGTATGCCAAAATTCCCTTTTTTACCCCAAACCCCCTATATTTGCGCCCATAAAAGCAACCGATGTATAAAGGCAAGAAAGTAATCGTGGTGCTGCCCGCCTACAACGCAGCCCTCACGCTGGAAAAAACGTACCAGGAAATCCCCTTCGGCCTGGTGGATGAAGTAATTCTCTGCGATGACGCCAGCAGCGACAACACATCCGAGCTGGCCCGGAATATTGGCATTCAACACGTTATCGTCCACGAAAACAACAAGGGATACGGCGGAAACCAGAAATCGCTGTACAATAAAGCCCTGGAACTGGGCGGCGACATCATTATCATGCTGCATCCGGACTACCAGTACACTCCAAAGCTGATCCCGTCGATGGTCAACATCATCGGCGAGGGCCTCTACCCCGTCGTACTGGGGTCGCGGATACTGGGCAAAGGTGCCCTGGCCGGAGGCATGCCCCTTTACAAATACATCGCGAACCGGGTGCTGACCCTGACCCAGAACCTGTTGGTCAATTACAAACTCTCGGAATACCATACCGGCTACCGGGCATTCAGCCGGGAGGTGCTGCTGGGGATCAACTTCAACGAAAATTCCGACGACTTCGTCTTCGACAACGAGATGCTCTCGCAGATCATCTATGCCGGTTTCCACATCGCCGAAGTGACCTGCCCGACCAAGTACTTCGAGGAGGCGTCTTCTATCAACCTGCCGCGCAGTATCCGCTACGGGCTGGGGGTGCTGAGGGTCTCTTGCAGCCACCTGCTGCAGCGCCTCGGCCTGGCCCGGTTTCAAATCTACCGGCAACCGGCACGGAAAGCCAGACAACATGCCTGACGCTGTCGAAAAGCTGCTGGAACAAAGCGTCGAACATTACAACCAGCCCGGCTTTATCGAAGCCGACCCGATCTGTATCCCCCACCGCTTCAGCCGCCTCCAGGATATCGAGATCATGGGCTTCTGGGCCGCAACGCTGGCCTGGGGGCAACGCAGGACCATCATCAAAAAGGCAACCGAACTCATCGAATTGATGGACGGCGCTCCCTACGACTTCGCCCTCAACCACCGGGAAGAGGACCGCAAACCCTTCCTCCGGTTCAAACACCGTACCTTCCAGCCTACCGACACACTGTACTTCCTGGAGTTCTTCCAGCAATATTACCGGCAGCACGACTCCCTGGAGGACGCCTTTGCCCGTCATCTCAAACCGGACGACGCACACACCGAAAAGGCGCTGGCCGGGTTTCACCAACTCTTCTTCTCCCTGCCCTGCGCCCCCGAACGGACCCGCAAACACGTCGCCACTCCGGCCCGCAAGTCTACCTGTAAACGGCTGAACATGTTCCTGCGCTGGATGGTGAGACAGGACGATAAGGGCGTCGATTTCGGCCTCTGGAAGCGCATCAGCCCCAGCCAGTTGCTGATGCCGCTGGATGTACATGTTGACCGGGTAGCCCGCCGGCTGGGGCTGCTGCGCCGAAAGCAGACGGATTGGCAGGCCGTACTCGAACTCACCGAAAGGCTCCGGCAATACGACCCGGATGACCCGGTGAAATATGACTTTGCGCTGTTTGGGCTGGGCGTCCTCGAACAACAGACAAGATGAACCGGATGGGCCGGACGTGCCGCCTTCAGGCGGCGCGTTTTTTAGACAGGATGGACCGAATGGGCAGGTTTTGGGGGCTTCGCGCCTGGAACAGACAGGATGAACAGGTTTTGGGGGCTTCGCGCCTGGAACAGACAGGATGAACAGGATGAACAGGCTTTGGGGACAGAAAAATTGCTACCCCATCCTGTTAATCCTGTTAATCCTGTCTACTCCTAAATCCTTTTAATTCTGTCTATTCTTTGTCAAAGCGGAGTTCCTGGATGAGATATTGCCCCCCGGCGACTTTCATGTAGATATAAACCCGAAAGGTTTTGCCGCCGGCTACCAGGTTGCCGATACAATATTGAGAATCATTGTTGGGGGAGGCGCCTTTATGGACCTGGCTGAAAGAGCTGGGTTTATTGTCGGTAAAGAACTTGCGCACGATGCTGATAGCCTGCGCCTTGTTGTAGACGTCTTCTTTATCCAGCACGGCAACTTCTACCGTTTGGTCGAAATACTGGCCGAGGGCGTCGGCATTGCCTTCACTGATCGCTTTGGTGATATTGGCCAGGTTGGCATTCTCAGAGCTGTACAGCCAGGGTGCCAACAGGATCAATAACATGAGGTTTTTCATAGTTTAAGGATTTTAATATTCATGGGAAAAATTCAATTATCGCACAGTTCTTCCTCCACAAGAGCACTTTTTAAAGTTCAGGCGCTCCTGCGGAGCATTCACATTCCCATTTGCATTAAACCCAACGTTGTGACGTAAAAAGCCAACCGCGGCCACAACGGCTGAATTATTGTAACGATCCCGAACTTTTAGAACGAAGGCGAAGTACGCAAAATTGCCTTTGCCCGATGCGCAGCCGGGAATAAGCCATGCGGACATCATGCTGCCTACCCCTTTGTCCGCAGGCCTGCCCGGATGAGTTTGAAGACCCATTCCCGGTCGGTTTCGCGGGAGCAGTTCACACACAGGTTGTTGATGGGGTGTTCGCTCCAGGTATAGATCAATTCTTCAGCGGAATACATCGGGCCGGGCAGCTGGGTGCCCAGGCTGACGCCGTAGGAAGTTCGCTCCCAGTAATGGATGCCGTTCATGCGTTCGAATTCGATGGCGTCGGCTATCCGGGCGCCTCCGTCGGGCAGGCGCTCCAGGAAGTGAGCGCTGTACATAGTGTGAATAAACATCCACAAAGAGGCCTCGAAATTCGGGAAGGAGGCAAAATCCGAAGGCTCCGGGTCATGGCGGGTTACGCCTTCACAAAAGAAAAAGGACTCGCAAATCCACGGTTTGGCCTTCTGCCGGATGCCGAAGTAGTTAAAGGTGCGGTTACAGAGGTAGGACGTTCCCCAGAAAGTCTCGCGGGCCGCCTTGCTGGCCAGCGCCCGCCAGTCGGCCAGGTACCGCTGCGCATAAATTTGGCACAGGGGGGCGATGTCGTAGTAAAAGGCATCCTGCAGGCGCGTGAGTTGATCTGTGGTAACCGCCTCCGAGCGGGGCACGTTGAGGTGCCACCGCCCCGTCTCCGGGATCTGAGTCACCATAAAAGGATGGGAAAAGGACAGTTCCCGCAGGATGGATTGGACGCTGTCGCCACGGACGGCCTGCCCGTTGAGGATGGATACACTAAAGGAGAAAGCGAAGAAGGCCAGCCAGCTGAAACGCATCGGGATTCCGGTTTTTACTTATGTTGTTGTTGTTTAGAAAGATGCTTATCCGGAGGGTTAAGGCCAGGCAACGGGAAAAAAACAAATTCATTTGCCAGAGTTGTTCTTCGGGGATTGCCGGGCAGCACAAAAATAAGGATTAAAATGAATATTTTGCCTGCCTGTTCTTACGGAAAAACAGCAGAAATGTTGGGTTCTTTAATAAAAAAAAGCGGCAATCCCCAATATGCGCCGGCTGTTTGCGAAGTTCCTCTCCGGCGCCGCCGTTTTTTACCTCCAAATTGGTACTTTTGCGGGTATGGAAAAGAAGCGCGTACTACTCGTCATACTCGATGGGTGGGGCCATGGGCCCGACCCTAAAGTCAGCGCTATCGCCCAGGCAGAGACGCCTTTTGTCGATAGCCTTTACGAAAAATACCCCAATGCCGAGCTCACCACTTACGGCGAGCAGGTGGGCCTGCCGGAAGGGCAGATGGGCAACTCCGAAGTCGGGCACCTCAACATCGGCGCCGGCCGCATCGTCTATCAGGAACTGGCCCGGATCAACAAAGCCATCCGCGACGGCGAGCTGGCAAAGAACGAGGAACTGCTCAAAGCCCTGAAACACACCAAGGAAACCGGAAAAGCCCTGCATCTTTTCGGCCTGGTGTCCGACGGCGGCGTACACTCCCACTACCGCCACCTGATGGCCCTTTGTGACATCGCCCGGGAGAACGGCCTGGAGAAAGTTTTCATCCACGCCTTTACCGACGGCCGCGACACCGACCCCAAAAGCGGAAAGGGGTTCCTCCGCGAGGTGCTGGAACATATCGACGGCACGCCGGCAAAGCTGGCCTCCGTCGTCGGCCGCTACTACGCCATGGACCGCGACAAGCGCTGGGAACGCACCCGGCTGGCCTACGACCTGCTCGTCCATGCAAAAGGGGAGCCTACCGCCGACGCTCTGTCTACTATCCAGGAAAGGTATGAGGAGGGCGAGACGGACGAATTCCTCAAGCCCATCGCCTGCACCGGCCCGGACGGGCAGCCCGTAGCGACGCTTCAGGAAGGCGACACCGCCATCTGCTTCAACTTCCGCACCGACCGGCCCCGGCAGATCACTACCGTGCTCACCCAGAAGGACATGCCGGAACACGGCATGAAAACGCTCCCGCTCTATTACGTCACCATGACCCGCTACGACGAATCGTACCAGAGCATCCACGTGCTGTTCACCAAAGACGACGTGTCCAACACCCTGGGCGAAGTGCTCTCCCGGGCAGGGAAAACGCAGGTCCGGATCGCCGAAACGGAAAAGTATCCCCACGTCACCTTCTTCTTCAGCGGCGGCCGGGAGTCGGAATTCGAAGGGGAACGCCGCATACTCATCAATTCCCCGAAGGTAGCCACCTATGACCTCAGGCCAGAGATGAGCGCCTACGAAGTGACCGATGCCATCGTCGAGGATATCGGGAAGAACCAGCCGGACTTTATCTGCCTCAATTACGCCAATGCCGACATGGTGGGCCATACCGGCGTGTTCGAAGCGGCCATGAAAGCCGCCAGCACGGTAGACAGCTGCCTGAAGCGGCTGATCGAAACGGCCCTGAAGCACCACTACGAGGCCATCGTCATCGCCGACCACGGCAACTCGGATTATATGGTCAACGACGACGGCTCGCCCAATACCGCCCACACGATGAACCCGGTGCCCGTCTTCTACATCAGCAACCAGCCGGACAAATACCGGATCAAAGGGGGAAAGCTGGGCGACATCGCGCCGACCATACTCACCCTCCTCGGCATGGAGATTCCGAAGGAGATGGATGGAGAGGTGCTGGTAAGCCGGAAGTAGTGCCGAGGTTGCACACTACTGGACAAAATGGTTTTGGACACAGAGGGCACTGAAGGCAACACAGAGCACACGGGGTTTTTCCTATTGATAATCAAGCCTCTGTGCGACTCTGTGTCTTCTCGGCGTACTCTGTGTCCAAAAAATGTCCAGTAGTATGCCGAGGTTGGATAGAAACGGCTGGGGTCGCCTACAGCCTGCCCCACTCTCGTTTCGGGGGTGTACGGTGTACGGGCTTGATGGGAACCCCGGGCGTGTACGATGTACGTGGCTGTCCAACCTTAAGCGGATAGCAGAATTACACGCTTACGCTTTTACATGATTCGGGAAATATCCAAAGGGATTGCGAAGACGAACTTTACAGTCGCTCATCGGTTATTCTACCAAAACCCTTGAATGAAAACACCGCTCCTTTATCTGGCCATTCCGGCCCTTGTCTTCGCAGGCTGTGCTTCCGGGGGCGAGGAGGGAAAACATGCAACTCCGGATGCTTTCTTTGACCTGAAAGGATACATGGAAAGCGAGATTCAGCGCCTCTCGGAAACCCAGCCGGAGGTCCTGAAACGGATCGCGATCGATGGAAGAGGGGAAGAAAAAACCTTTGACTCTCTGGATTATGAAAAAGAGCTGGACATTTTTTCCCGCTCCGACATCAATAAAGTCGCCTGGCTGGATAAATACCGGGTGGACAGCGTATATCAGGGCGGGCAGCTCGCCCGGCTGACTTATACTTCAAAAGATAAGGACTTAAAAACGCACCTGCTCGAGGTTCGGTTTTCCGATGGGCAGGTCACGCAGGTCCACGTTCAGAATAAAACGGAGAGCATTGTCGCCGACGTCGGCCAGGAGATATGGTATCAGCCCGCCAAAGGGTATCGGCTGGCCAGCCGGCAATCCACGGCTTTGACGGAGGAAAAGGAGGTGGAAGTGGAAGTGGAATTTCTCGAGTGAACCGCCCCCTCACAGGCAGGGATTATCCGGAATACACTGAAAAAGCCCCCTGGCTCGACAAACAAATCCTGCCTCCGGATTATTACATTCCTGCTGTGCAGCAAACCCAGAGCTCTTCGCGAATCTTCGTGTCCTCTTGCCATGATTCCATTGGGCAAAAAAAAAGAGGCAGCGCTTGCGCACTACCTCAGCCCTAACCAAATAAAACCAAATTATTCTTTAGCTGTAAAAGCTCTTTTTCTGTTCGATAATACAAATATAAGGACTTTGTGTAAAAAATACAATTACAAATTTGATAAAAAATTTAGCCTACCGTTCAATCTACAACCCCAAAGCGGCGACTCTGTTTAAAAAAAACTATATTCAATCCTTTTTTGCTGTTTTCGCCCGGATTTTTCCCAATTTGTATTTAGACATAAAAGAAGAAAACCCGGCTTTTGCAGAAATTTTATTTCGGCCGTTTTTTAGCAGCCAAATAATCGTCTTATTCTTTATCGTTCGTTTTTGAGGCAGCGGGCCATCTTCTCTTTCGGGCCGTTGCCCGGGCCGCCATCGAAAAGGCCTCTGCCGGGCTGAAAAAAAATTTTACTTCTCTGAAAATTTTATCTTTGGAGCCTGGTTTTTAACAAAAAAAGTACTGAAAGCCGGTGCTGATGAATCGTTTTGCCTTTCTGATCCTGCTGTTTTCCCCCTTGCTGAGTTCTGCCCAGGACAATGCCCTTGCAGAGGATGCCTTTTTCATCCGCAAAATCTACGACGAAGCGCTCACCCGCAGCCGCTGCTACGACTGGTTGAATTTCCTGACGCGCCGGATCGGCGGGCGCCTGGCCGGCTCTCCGCAGGCCGCCGCCGCCGTTGAGTATACCCGCCGGGTGCTCGACTCGCTTCAACTGGACAGCGTCTGGCTGCAACCCTGCACGGTGCCCCATTGGGTGCGCGGGGAAAAAGAACAGGTGCGCATTGTCAATTCCCGGAAGATGGGCACGGTAGAACTCAATGCCCTGGCGCTGGGCAACTCGGTGGGCACCGGACCGATGGGTATCGCCGCCGAAGTGGTAGAGGTAAAAAGCCTGGGCCAGGTGGACAGCCTGGGGGAGTCGCTGGGCGGTAAGATCGTTTTTTTCAACGGCCACATGGATCCCACCCAGCTCAATACGTTCAACGCCTATGGGAAAGCAGCCGGACAGCGTGTCTGGGGCGCCTCCCGCGCTTCCCGGTACGGTGCCATCGGAGTCCTCGTCCGCTCGCTGACTACCCGGCTGGACGACATTCCCCACACCGGCTCCACGGTATACGAGGAAGGCATTACCCCCATTCCGGCCCTGGCCATCAGCACCCGGGATGCTGAGCTGCTCAGCCTGCTGTTGCGGGAGGAACCCGTTCGGGTATTCATGCGCAATACTTCCCAAACCCTGGGAGAAGCGCCTTCCTTCAACGTCATCGGCGAGATCAGAGGCTGCGAATTTCCGGAAGAGATCATCCTGGTCGGCGGCCACCTGGATTCCTGGGACGTGGGCACCGGCGCCCACGACGACGGCGCCGGCTGCGTGCACGCCATGGAAATCCTCCATCTCATCAAACGGATGGGCTACCGCCCGAAACGGACGATCCGCTGCGTGTTGTTCATGAACGAAGAAAACGGACTGCGGGGCGCGCGCGCCTATTGGAAGTGGTCGGATGAACAGGGCGAATACCACATGGCGGCCATCGAGTCGGACCGGGGAGGCTTCACCCCCAGAGGATTTACCGCCGACGGCCATGAGGATACCTTCAATGAAAAATTCCGAAAGGCCATCGAATGGCTGCCCCTCCTGGAACCCTACGGCCTGGCCTTCCGCAAAGGAGGATCGGGGGCCGACATCTCCGGACTAAAAAACCAGAAAGGGCTGCTCTTCGGCTTCGAACCCGACCCGCAGCGCTATTTCGATTACCACCATACGCCCATCGATGGCGTGGACGTCGTCAACCAGCGCGAACTCGAGCTGGGCGCCGCCGCCATCATGAGCCTGGTCTATTTGCTGGACAAGTACGGAATCTAATACTATGAAAGAAAACATCACCATACACGGCCTTTCTTTCCGCCCCTATCTCAGCCGGGAGCAGATCGCCGTAAAGGTCGCCGAAATGGGCCGGCTGATCAGCCGGGACTACCAGAGCAAACGCCCGCTCTTCCTCGCCGTCCTCAACGGGGCTTTCGTGTTCGCCGCCGACCTCATCCGCGCCTGCGACATCGACTGCGCCATTACCTTCATCCGCCTGGCCTCCTACGAAGGGCTGAACTCCTCCGGCACCGTGAAAACCGTAATCGGCCTGCAGGACGACCTCCGGGGGCGGGACGTCATCATCATCGAAGACATCGTCGACACGGGCCATACCATGTCCCAGTTCATCCCGCAGTTGGAACAGCTGGGGCCGGCGTCGATCGCCGTGGCCTCCCTGCTGGTCAAAACCGAAGCCCTGGAATGCGAGGTCGACATCCGCTATGTCGGCTTCGAAATCCCGACCAAATTCGTCATCGGCTACGGGCTGGACTACGACGGGCTGGGGCGGAATATACCGGATATCTATCAGCTGGCGGAGTGAAGGAATGAATAATGCCTTCCCGAACGTTATTCAGGTAAAACGATCATTGGAGGATCAATATCGTCTAAGCATTTTAGAACGAGAAATTAAAAAGCTAGACCCTGGCCTCGCCAAGGAGTTGGGACTAAGTTAAGCCCAACACCAACAGCAGTACGCTCTAACTACGATCCCGAATACTATCGCTCATTTGCAACTAATCCAAAAATGCTCAACTCTTTAATGTCTCATGAACCTCGAAAAAATCTGCAGCCAAACCATCCCCGTCATCGAACGCAGCGGCCGCTTCATCCGCCAGGAACTGGGCCGGGTGAGCAGCGGCGACATCGAAGAGAAAGCCCTGAACAGCCTGGTGAGCTACGTCGACAAAACGGCGGAAGAGCAACTGGTGGAAGGCCTGGGCGAGCTGTTGCCCGGCAGCGTGTTCCTCACCGAAGAGGACACCATTGAGAACCGGAGCGGAGACCTGCAATGGATCGTCGACCCCCTGGACGGTACCACCAACTTCCTGTTCCAGCTCCCCGTATTTTCCATCAGCGTGGCCCTGCAGCAGGAGGGACAAACTGTGCTGGGCATCGTTTACGAGATCAACCGGCAGGAGTGCTTCTACGCCTGGCGGGGCGCCGGCGCCTTCCTCAACGGGCAGCCCATCCGGGTGAGCCGGCGGGCACCGCTGGAACAGGCGCTGCTGGCCACCGGCTTCCCCTACCACGACTACAGCCGCATGCGGGAGTACTTCCAGGTGTTCGAACACTTCATGCGCCACAGCCGGGGCCTCCGCCGCTTCGGCTCGGCAGCCGTCGACCTGGCCTACGTGGCCTGCGGCCGCTTCGACGGCTTCTTCGAATACGGCCTCAACGCCTGGGACGTGGCCGGCGGCGCCTTCATCATCCGCGAAGCAGGCGGGGTCGTTACCGATTTTAAGGGCGGCGGAGATTTTCTGTACGGCGGAGAGATCATTGCGGCCAACCCGGCGGTGGGCAAGGAGATGCTGGGGGTGATACAGGGGGTGTTCGGGTAGGGGGAGGGAGTGGTGGATGTTGATGGTTGAGCAGGATAGGTGGACGGTGGACGGTGGGCGGCGGACGGCCGCATAACTCTAAATATTCCCTCCTTTCATCGAACAAATTCGGGCGGAGACAGGCATTATGCGTACCTTGCGGCGCAGTTGCTCTAAAGAAGGTTTCGATGCTTATAATTCCCCCCAAAAAACCGTACACACGCAAATCCTCCAAACTACAGCATATAGCATGCCTACAGTACCCCTGTTTGCGAATGCCGAACACCCAACTGCGAACACCGCCCTCTAACCCATTTCATAACAAATCCACCGGCCAATGAAATTAAGCGAAAACATCTCCCTTGCCTTCCGTGCGGTGCGCTCCAACATCCTGCGGGCCATCCTCACGCTGATGATCATTGCCTTTGGCATCATGGCGCTGGTCGGCATCCTCACCGCCATTGACGTGGGCATCAACTCCCTGAGCGACAACCTGTCCTCTCTGGGCGCCAACACCTTCGACATCGACCCCAAAGGATCGGGAATCCACGGGCGCCGCGGCGGGCGGCAGGAAAAGCGCGGGGAACCTATTTCGTTCGAGCAGGCCGTGGAGTTCAAAGACCGGTTCGAATTTCCGGCCCGGACCTCCGTCTCCATGTACTGCACCGGAACGGCCGCCATCAAACATCAGGACGAAAAAACCAACCCCAACGTAGCCCTGTTCGGCATCGACGAAAACTACCTGGAAGCCAAAGGCTTCGAGCTGGCCGCCGGCCGCAACTTCACCAACCGGGAGATCATGCACGGCGGCTACATCACCATCATCGGAGACGAAATACTCTCCCAGCTCTTCGAAGGCAAGACCGACAAAGCCCTGAACAAATCCATCTACGCCGGCAATATCAAGCTGAAGGTGGTCGGTGTTCTCAAATCCAAGGGCTCCAGCATGAACCAGAGCGAAGACCGGCGCATCCTCTTTCCCCTGCAAACGGCCAAGCGGTACTACGCCACCGACGACACCAACTACAATGTGCTGGTGGCGGTCAACGACGCTTCCCAGGTGGACATCGGCCTCGACTACGCGACCGGCCTGTTCCGCAACGTCCGCGGCCTGAAAGCGTCCCAGGAAGACGACTTCGAGATCACCAAGAGCGACAGCCTTATCGGCATTATCAAGGAAAACACCACCTACTTCCGGCTGGCCGCCATCGGCATCGGCTTCATCACCCTGATCGGCGCCGCCATCGGCCTGATGAACATCATGCTGGTCTCCGTCACCGAGCGCACCCGGGAGATCGGCATCTGCAAATCCATCGGTGCCACCCGGCAGTCCATCATGATCCAGTTCCTGTCGGAAGCCGTTATCATCTGCCAGTTGGGCGGCGCGGTAGGCATCGCCCTGGGCGTCGCCGCCGGCAACGTAGTCGCCATCCTGGCCAACGGCAAGTTCCTCTTCCCCTGGGCGTGGGTGCTCACTGCAGTGGTCACCTGTACGCTGGTCGGCCTGGTTTCCGGCCTGTACCCCGCCCTGAAGGCCGCCCGGCTGGATCCGATTGAGGCGCTGCGGTATGAGTGAGATGCATTGGTATTACATACTTGTAAAAGTTTGCTCAAAAAACAAGGTTTTTCGTTCGTGGGCAAATTTATCAACCTGTGTAAAGGTGCCAAAGTGTAAAGGTGTAAATGGAGACGGCCAGGGAGCAGCCTCCAGGCAGCCCCATCGCACCGGCCTCTTTTACACATTTACCCGCTTACACATTTACACAAAGTTTGTGGCTCCGCCACCGTAGGTATTCGTGCATTTGTGACTGCTGTCGCGGGCGGAAGACCGGCTCATCTCCCTCCCACTGCCATGATCCGCTCCAGCTCTTTTGCATCCACCGTCAGCAGCCCGCTCTTCGTCAGCCTTGGCGTCAGCACCTTCCAGTTGGGATTCTTTTTAAAAATCATTTCAAACATCGGCAAGGCCGCCTCGACCTGCCCCGCATTGGCCAGGGCCACGGCGTGCCAGTACTTCATCTCCATGTTCCCGGGAAACATCGCTTCGGCAGCTCCATACTCCTTCCTTGCCTTGGCCATGTCTCCCTCTTCCACAGCCAGGTCGCCCCGGTTCATGTGTTCGTAGGCGCGGTGTACTTTCAGCTGGCGCTTTAACTCCTGAATGGGGTTGGGGTGGTCGTCGACGCGCAGGTCGACGGGGCGGCCCTCCCAGGCCTTGTCGGTGCGCTCGCCGGAGACGACGATCAGGGCAGCCGACTGCACTGCTTGCCCCGGATATCCCCGCCTTCAGCCTGGGCGGCTTCCAGGGCGGCGACGAGGCGCTCGGCCAGGGGCTGCCCTTTGGAATTTTCAAATGCCCTCGCCATGGCGGGCCAGACGGTAGCTTTTTCCATGAGGTTTGCCTGCACGGCATAACCGTCGCCGACGTAGTGGCCGGCGGCTTCGATGCAGCTTTCTCCCGTAAATGCAGCCGCTTCACCGTCTGCATTGAGCATACCAACCTGTCGGTATGCCCGTCCGGCGTCCTTTTCGGCAAGCATTTTGACCGCCTGTTCCGGGCTGAAGCCCATATCCATCAAATGCAGGCCCTCCGGCCCGTAGGCTGGGTTGACGAACGACTGCGTGGCCACAACCCCTACCCCCGGCTCTCCCCAGAGGACCAACGTACCGACGGAAAACCAATGGGACTGCACGGCAGCGCCCATCTCGCCCGTCTCCGGGTCTATGGCAACGATGGAGTAGGTATGGGCCAGGGGTTCTCTGCCATAGGGCTGCTGGGCGTGAAGAAAAAAGGGGAAGAGCAACGGCCAGATGAAAAAAATCATGAATTTCATAAACCACAATTTTATTCAAAACTTGTTCTATGCTATATTACCCCTCCGCCAGCGTCGTCGAAATATCCGTCCGCCCGGCCTGGATAGCCGGCAAAATGGCGGCCAGGAAACCGATGGCCAGCGCTCCCGCCAGCAGGTAAATCTCTTCCTTCAAAAACACAGCGCCCGAGAAAGTATAGCGGTACGATTCCTTCATCTGCCCGGCCAGTATCTCCATGCCGGCGTGGCTCAGGGCGATGCCCAGCGCGTAACCCAGCGCCGCCAGCAACAACCCTTCCAGGATGATGAGCACGAACAACCGGGCCGGCGAGGCGCCCATTACCCGCATGAGGGCCAGCTCGTAGCGGCGGTCGCGCAGAGAGCTGTAAAGCGAGATGAAAATGCTCAGCCCGGAAACCGCGACGATGATGATGGCCAGCCAGCGCAGGGCTTTGGTGCCGGCGCCCAGCAGGGCGTAGAGGCGGTTGATCTCGATGGCGGGAGTGGCGGCCTGCATGTCTGTATTCTCGTTGATGCCGCGCTGCATGTTGAGGGCCTGGTAGTTGCGGCCCTTGAAGGTGATGAGGATGGAGGTGATGTCTTTGTCGGGATAGTCGAGCAGGGGGCGGTCCAGGGAGTAGGTGGCTTCGTGTGCCTGGCCGGATCCTTCCACGTGTTCATGGCCGTCCTCCTCCCCTTCGTGCTGGTGCCCGTCCCCCTCCTGCTTCGCTTCCGCTTCGTGTTCTTCTCCGCCGTGCTCATGCACGGCCCAGACGCTCTGGTTGCTGGTGAGGATGAGTTGGTCAATGACCGAGCCGGTGGGTTGCAATATCCCAACCACCCGGAAAGCGCCGGCATCGTCGTGTATCAGGTTGTCGTCCTGGACAAACCCGTGGGAACTCTGGAAGGAGTCGCCGACTTTCAGGCCCAAATCCTCCGCCACGGCAGCGCCGATGGTAGTTTCCAGGGTAGCTTCCCACACCCTGCCTTCCCCGGGTTCCGCCCCGTAAAGGGCCAGTATGTCCGGCGTAGTGCCGACGATGCGGTATCCTTTGTGGCTGTCGCCCAGAGAAAGGGGCACGGCCGTTTTGATCAGCGGGTGGCCGGGGCGCAGGAAGGGCGTGGCTTCCCGGATGGAGATATTGCCCGTCGGCGCGTCGATGTGGTACATGCTGCTGAGGATCAGCTGCAGGGGGCTGCCCTTGGCGCCCACCACCAGGTCGACGCCGGCCAGGTTTTTCTCGAACTTGTCCTGTAGCTGCCGGTTCAGCAGGAAAAGCAGGGAAATCAGCCCCACGCCCAGGGCGAACAGCACGAGGCTCAGCAGCATAGACAGGGGCTTGTTGATGAGGTTTTTCCAGCTCAGATTCAATAAGTTCATCTAGGATAGTTCGATCTGGTTAGGGAATTTTTCCTTCAGGCGGCCGTCGTGGGTGACGACCAGCAGGGTGGCCCCCACGGCACTGGATTGTTCCTCCAGCAGGCGGGCCACCTTATCGCAGTTGGCATCATCCAGGGCCGAGGTCGGCTCGTCGGCCAGGATGATGGCCGGGCGGTTGACGATGGCGCGGGCGATGGAAGCGCGTTGTTGTTCGCCCACGCTGAGCTTTTCGGGTTTCGAATGCCGCTTGTGCCCCAGGCTGAGGCGCTCCAGCAGTTCGTCGATGCGCTGCCGGCCGGGGCGCAGGCCCGCCAGGTGCTGCGCCAGGATGAGGTTTTCCTCCAGGGTGAGCGCCCGCACGAAGTGGGCCGTCTGGAAGATGATGCCGATCTTCTGCCCCCGGAAGCGGTCAGTTGCCGCTGCGGACAACTGGTTCAGCTCTGTGCCGGCCACTTTTACCGTGCCCTTCTGCGGGGAAAGCAGGCCGCCCAGCAGGTGGAGCAAGGTGGTCTTGCCGCTACCCGACTGCCCGAGCAGCAGCCAGTGTTCGCCTTCCCGGCAGCGGATGTCGGGGAAGGCGAGCTTCGTCTTTTTGTCGTAGGAATATTCCAGGCTGTGTGTTTCTAACATGCTGCAAAGATACAGACTTGACAAGTTTGCCGGGTGGTTCCCGGCTGAAAACTTGTCAAGCCTCACCCCCGCCTTTTCATAAAAAAGTAGACTAGCGCCGTGGGAATGCTGAAGAACAGGGCAGCCAGCGTCCACAGCAGTTTGCCGGGGATGCTGCGCTCCTGGTCTTCATACCATATAGTATAGAAGACCCAGAAGAAGGCGAGCAGGCTGAACAGGGCGATGAATTTCATGGTTTATTTTTTGTCCAGATGCCGGATGTCATCAAAGTCCTTGGCCCTGCCAGAGGCTCGCTTGGCTCTAAGCAAATCTTCCAGGGCGATTAGCCGGACGGATAAGCCTTCATCCAACTCTACTGATGTAGCACCAAGGAAGGCTTCCTCAAAGGTTAGGCCCTTCACTTGGGTCATGATATCAATGCTGACAGGAGAAGTCCCAAAGGTAAAAACATCAAACCTGGAGGCATACAGGAAATTTTCCTCCGTCATATCGAATACCGGCATGCCAAATTCCCGGAATGCCGGTACGAGTTTTTCGTAGTTTTCTTTGGAGGGATTGACCCAGATATCCATATCGCCGGTAGTCCGGGTATAGCCGTGCAGGATTACCGCATAACCACCGACCAGGAGGTATTCCACTTCATGATTATTCAGCGCCTGGATAAACTCCAGGAAATCCTGATAAAAAGCCTCGTTTCTCATTCGCCTTCGTGCTTTAAAAACATCCTTTTGCATTTTTGGAGGCCTGCCCGGCGGGTAATTCCAGGCAATGGCGTTCAGACGGGCCGCCGCCCGGAGCCGTTCCTGCGGCGGCTTAGATAGCCAATAGGCCAACTGATCATCCGCTTCCCCGGCGGTTTGCCGCTTGAACGCCGTCCTGTCCAGTTTGTAATCCTTTGGCATAGTGAACTCAAATGGCTGTATAAACGTAAGATATTGAAAACTGCGCTAATTTGGCGTATCTTGAAATTCGAAAAATCACTCTTGCCATGCAAACCAGTATAAAAATAGACGATCAATTAATGGATGCTGCTTTGGAATTGAGCGGATTAAAAAGTACAAAAGCTGTCGTCGAGGAAGCGTTGAAGATATTTGTTCAAATGCTTCAGCAAAAGTCTATTCAGGAACTGAGAGGAAAGTTGAAATGGAAAGGGGATATGGAACAAACGCACAATTCCAACGTACACCCTTGATATTCCCCCGGATTTGCCCTATTTTTGCAAAACACTTTGAATACATGCGCCAAACGCACCAACATATAATTATCAGCATTATCATTCCCAACAGCGGTCTGCTGGGCTGATGTGCTGATAGTTGTACGTACCGAAAAAGCTCTGGCAGACTAAGTTTGCCAGAGCTTTTTTGTTTGTGTATTTTTATACCCTAAAATTCAGGAATATGACTATTAGAGAAAAAATCTTATTGGACCTGGCGGAAATTGGGAATTCCAGGTTATTGTATCAGGTCTTTGAATTTGTTCACCTTATCAGGAAAAACATCAAGCCAGGGGAAGGAAACATCAAAGAAGTTTTAACATTTGCCGGTTCTCTTCCTGATGAAGATGCCATGCAAATTCAGAAAGACATTTCCGAAGAGTTCGGCAAAATTGAAGGAGAGTGGTAAATATGAAGGGAATTGCCTTAGACACAAATATTGCCATCGACCTGTTGAATGGCAAACCGGAAGTTACTAAAATGCTGGAGGGATTTGATCTGATTTTTTTGCCGGTTACTGTAGTTGGAGAATTGCTGTTTGGAGCAAAAAACTCGAACCGCAAGAAAGAGAACCTTCTGAACTTTAGAAATTTTATTGAAAGCTGCGAGATATTGGATACTAACAGCTTGATCGCTGAAGAATATTCAGATATCAGAATAGACCTGAAAGAAAAAGGACGCCCCATCCCCGAAAATGACATTTGGATTGCGGCAATTTGTAGATCCAACTCTATTCCAATTATAACCAGAGACAAACATTTCAAGTTGATTGCAGGGCTCGAATTAGTAGAGCCTATAGATGAAAGTTAAGCCATATTCGTTTATGTAATCAATTGTAGAATGTTTTTGCCCGACTCACTTATACTGAGTACCTTTGCGGGCTTAAAATACACTAATTGAATGGAAAAGAAATTTATCATTTCTGCTGAGGAACAAAACATAGATCAGTTGAGGAAGGAGCTTTATGCGTTGGTAGGGCTTGCTTCAAAATATGAAGTTGAATTGGCACAACATCATCCAAAGTGGAAAAAAGATTTAGACATTAGAATTTTATTCTTTAGGTTTTTCAGAGAAAAACTGCAGACGTACTTCTTGGCATTGACAGCTTCCATCGAATTCATTCCTCAATGGTTGAAGGATAATGCAAAACTTGATGATGATCAAAAATTACATGACAAGTTCATTGAGGACCGTTTGCATAATTATGAATTGGAATTGAAATCAGCCATTTTATTTAGCTCGTTCATTGATCTTGAAAAAGGAGTAAGAGCTTTAGCTGATGAACTGGATTTCGAAAATGCAATAGGAGGAAGTATTGGCCAACTTTTGAGAGACATTGTTTCTGAGTCGAAGATAAGTTCTGAATTTACAGATTTTACGCATTTTTTAAATAACATCCGAAATACAGTCCATTTTGGCGGTTTTCACACAAGCGAAGATCGGTTCTTGAAATATAGAGGTAAAGCTTATCATTTGAAAAAAAATGAACCTTTAAATTTTGTTCAATGGCCTTTAGTGATATCTCTAATCGAAGATACCCTTCGGTTCTTTAAAATGCTTGTTGATTCTCCATTAATAAGTTCTAAAGAATTTATACAACATCCAGATACAAAGGCAGAATTCGAAAAGAATCTTGACCAACGTGTTTATCCTACATTCTCAAACTTAAATCTTCCTCAGATTGATAAGGATATACTCGAATTCTGGGAAGCCAACCGGATATTCGAAAAAAGCGTGGAGCAACGCCCCGAGAACAACCGCTACGTCTTCTACGAAGGCCCCCCCTCCGCCAACGGCAAGCCGGGCATCCACCACGTAATGGCGCGGACGGTGAAAGACCTCTTTTGCCGCTACCACAGCATGAAAGGCAAGCGCGTGGAGCGCAAAGGCGGGTGGGACACCCACGGCCTGCCCATAGAACTCAACGTGGAAAAAGAACTGGGCATCACCAAGGAGGACATCGGCAAAACCATCTCGGTCGACGAATACAACCGCCGCTGCCGCGAAACGGTCATGCGCTATAAGGATGTATGGGATGACATCACCCGCAAGATGGGCTACTGGGTCGACCTGCACGATCCCTACATCACTTTCGAAAACGACTACATCGAGTCCGTCTGGTGGCTCCTGAAGCAGCTCTACGATAAGGGCCTGATGTACAAGGGCTACACCATACAGCCCTACTCGCCCGCCGCCGGCACCGGCCTGAGCAGCCACGAGCTGAACCTGCCCGGCGCCTACCGGGATATCACGGATACTTCGGCAGTGGCGCAGTTCAAAGTCAAAGGAAAGGACAACGAATACTTCCTGGCCTGGACGACCACGCCCTGGACCCTGCCGTCCAACACCGCCCTGGCGGTAGGCAAGAATATTACCTACGTCAAGGTGCGCTGCTACAACCGCTATACCGGCGCGCTCACCGACGTTATCCTGGCCAAGGACCGCATGGGGGCTTATTTCACCGAACCCAGCCCGGGCCTGAAACCGGAGGAAGTCAAGGCCGGCAATAAGCCCATCCCCTACCTGGAGGTCGTCGCCGAAATGAAAGGGGCCGAACTGGAAGGCACGGAGTACGAACAACTGCTGCCCTACGTGCAGCCCGATAAGCCGGCCTTCCGCGTACTGCTGGGGGACTTCGTCAGTACGGAAGACGGTACGGGTATCGTCCACATCGCCCCCACTTTCGGCGCCGACGACTTCAAAATAGCAAAGGAGAACGACATCCCGCCGCTGACGGTGAAGGACGAGCTGGGCAACCCCATGCCGCTGGTGGACAAACAGGGCCGCTTCGTGAAAGAAGTGACGGACTTCGCCGGGCGCTACGTCAAGGACTACGGCCAGGAGGAAGAACGCCCCGTCGACGTCGACATCGTCATCAAGCTGAAAGAAGAGGACAAGCTGTTCCTCTCCGAAAAATACGTGCACTCCTACCCTCATTGCTGGCGTACGGACAAGCCGGTGCTGTACTACCCGCTGGACAGCTGGTTCATCAAAACCACCGCCGTTAAAGAGCGCATGTTCGAACTGAACCAAACCATCAACTGGAAGCCCAAATCCACCGGCGAAGGGCGTTTCGGCAAGTGGCTGGAAAACCTGCAGGACTGGAACCTCTCCCGCTCCCGCTACTGGGGCACCCCCCTGCCCATCTGGCGCAGCGAAGACCAGCGGGAGGAAAAGTGCGTCGGCTCGGTAGAGGAACTGCGCCGGGAGATCGAAAAGGCCAACCAGGCGCTGGGGCTGGATCAGGCTGTGCCGGATGACCTGCACCGCCCCTACATCGACGAGGTCGTGCTCGTTTCCGATGCCGGCCAATCCATGAAGCGCGAGCCGGACCTGATCGACGTCTGGTTTGACTCCGGCGCCATGCCGTCAGCCCAGTGGCATTATCCGTTCGAGAACAAAGCGGTGTTCGAAAAAAATTATCCGGCCGACTTCATCGCCGAAGGCGTCGACCAGACGCGAGGCTGGTTTTACACCCTGCACGCCATCGCCGTGATGGTGTTCGACAGCGTGTCCTTCAAAAACGTAGTCTCCAACGGCCTGGTGCTGGACGCCGAGGGCAACAAAATGTCCAAGAGCAAGGGCAATGTGCTGGATCCCTTCGAGGTGATCGAAAGGCACAGCGCCGACGTCACCCGCTGGTATATGATGAGCAACGCCAACCCCTGGGACAACCTCAGGTTCGACATCAGGGGGCTGGAGGAAGTGCAGCGCAAGTTCTTCGGCACGCTCTACAATACCTACTCTTTCTTTGCCCTTTACGCCAACATCGACCAGTTCTACAATAAAGAACAAAAGGTACGCCTGGCCCAGCGCCCCGAGATCGACCGCTGGATCGTCTCCCTGCTCAACAGCCTGGTGAAGGAAGTGGACGCCGACTATGCGGATTATGAGCCTACGCAGGCCGCCCGCAAGGTGCACAACTTCGTGAACGATAACCTGTCCAACTGGTACGTCCGCCTCTGCCGCCGCCGCTTCTGGAAACCCTCCCAGCAGCAGAACGGCAAGAGCGCCGCCATGGACGCCGACAAGCTGGCCGCCTACCAGACCCTCTATGAATGCCTGGTGACCGTGGCCAAGCTGATGGCGCCCACCGCCCCCTTCTTCGCCGACTGGCTCTACCGCAACCTCAACGAGGCCAGCGGGCTGGAAGATCACGAATCGGTACACCTTGCCGATTTCCCGGCCGCCGACGAGGCCGTGATCGACAAAGACCTCGAACAACGCATGGACTACGCCCAGCGCATCTCCTCTCTGGCGCTGTCCCTCCGCAAGAAGGAGAAAATCCGCGTGCGCCAGCCCTTGCACAAAATCCTGCTGCCCATCCTCGACAGTCACTTCCAGGAGCAGGTGGAGGGCGTAAAAAGCCTCATCGTATCCGAGATCAACGTGAAGGATATCGAATATGTAGACGATACTTCCGGCATCCTGAAAAAGAAGATCAAGCCCAACTTCAAGACCCTGGGCCGCCGCCTCGGCAAGGATATGAAAGCCGCCGCCCAGGCCATCGGCAACCTGGGACAGGAAGATATCGCCCGGATCGAAAAGACGAAACGGTATGACCTGGAGGTAGACGGCAGCCGCTACGAGCTGACGCTGGAAGACTTCGAGATCACCGCCGAAGACATCCCGGGCTGGCAGGTGGCCAGCGACGACGACATTACGGTCGCTCTCGACATCACCCTCGACGAAGAGCTGGAGGCCGAAGGCATGGCCCGCGACATCGTCAA
>JAGFJD010000630.1 GCA_024102975.1 Phaeodactylibacter sp.
AGATTTGGGGTTCTCACAAGGTTCATTTTTTGGTGCATAGCCTAGCTACGGACCAAAAAATAACCGCCGTGAGGTTCCAAAATCTGGCATTTGCAGCCCAAATGACTACCTCCAAACATGCTCTAAATTGTTGCAGCCAGTTTTTCCCTGTACTTTTTCTCCAACGCACTCCCATAAGCAGCTTTGTCATTCCGGAGCAATTCCATTCCTGCTCCATTTGCGATATCCGGATGAATATCTCTGAGATATTTATCGCTCCAAACCGCAAGTTCCACAAGTAAAGGCGTTAGCGGTAATCAACAATCTAAAATTTCAACAATGAGCAAAAAAGAAACCGTTGGCACTTTTTTACTGTCGGTAGTTTTCTATTTCTCCTTTGTTTTTTTCTTTTTGACGTATCTCGTGAAAGGCTCATCTGGTTTTATGGAATTGAATGGTTTTCCTATTAATTCACCTGCTATTCCAAAGAATAATTCACTCATATCTTCTTCTTCCAATTCCAGCTTCAATGGGTTCCCAAATGAATATTTCGTTACTCCTTCAACGTTATGAATTTCTCTGGTTTTGATTCCGTCCACGTAGTATTTCATCATGAAAGCCATTGAAGTTTCTGACATCGCAAACAAAACCATTTCTGTCCCCTTAAGTAATTCCGGATTTCTACTGCCAAGTAAATATTCTGTTTCCATGACATTACAGAATGCAAATGAGCCTTTTTCAGTAAACATAAAATCCATTCGTCCTTTGGTTGAACCAAAAGTTGAAGATTTCTCAAAATTATATTTATTCCTGCCCTCAACTAAATGCGACCTTCCTGATTTAAATAATGCCTTAGATAGTTCTTCGATTTTATTTTCGTAGTTCTTGTTAATGGCAAATCCTGCTAAATTCCATCCCATATTTTTTGTCTTTGAATCGTTTTTATTTTCGTAGTGAATTTTATTTTAATTAGCCATTTTTTTTCTTAGTTACCAACTCGTGCCCTAACGCAACAGCGTGTAAATCCTCAATACCATCCCCCACCAAAGCTAAACAATGCAGGCCAAAAGAAAAAGCCAAAACAATCCCCTCCCCTCCCTACTTTCCCCCCCACTCCACCCCCACCGCCTCCTCCCGCTCCACATTCATCGTCGGCGTGCCGCTGAAGTTCTCCACCTTGCCGGTGAAGCATACCTTTTTGTTGAGCAGGTACTCGTCGGGGGCGTAGCTGAAGTTGGGCAGGTCTTCCTTGCGGACGAAAACGGAGAAAATCTGGTTGGGGAACTGCTTGTCGAGGTTGAGCCAGGCGTTGCCGCTGCGGCTGCGGCGGGTGCCCACCACGGTGCCGCAAACGGTGACCGCCTCGCCTTTGCCCATGTACAATTTGGCCTGCACGGTGTTGAAGTGGTTGGGCGGCAGGGAAGGCGGGTAGAGGGGTTCTACGTCGCCACCGGCCAGCTCGGGTATCCAGGCGGCCTTGTCCAGGCGGCTCTCCAGGGCGGCCTGTTCGGCGTCCGGGAGAAGGTTGAAGAAGTCCAGGCCAGTGCGGCGTTCCACCTCGTCGATGGGTACGGCGTAGGTTTCTAATGGGGCGGCAATGGCCTGGTGGGGCAGGATGAAGCCAACGCCCCTGCCCTGCTGCCGGTCGAGCACCACCTTGTAGAAATGCTCGGGGATGCTCACCTTGTTCACCCCCCGCTCAATGGCCGGCAGCCCTTCCCGCAGGATAGGCCCGGTGACGACGTACAGCTGGCTGCCCGGGTTGCGGAACACATAACCCCGGATCAGGGACTCCAGCTCCGCCCAGCCTTCCCGGTTGAAGGCGTCGATCTGGGGCGACATGTTGGAATAGTAATACGATTCCGAAAGCGCCTTTTCCGACCAGCGGAAGTCGGCCGACGGCGCCAGGTGGCCGCGGTCGTAGCCGAAGCCGTCGTAGTCAAAAGTGCCATCCGCTTTCGGGTATTTCAAAAAATAATCCGCCTCCACCGCGCTGCCGGTGGCCACCAGGGGGTCGGGCCGGAAGTCATCGGTACGCCCCACCGAGCCGCTGACGATGTCGGGCAGGATGATGTGGGCCACCCAGCGGGCCTGTTCGTGTTCTTCGGCGTATTCCAGCGCCATGGCGGAGTGGAGGATGTAGCCCTCGGAGGGCAGGCCGATGGCCTTGAGGTCGCGTTGGATGCGTTGCAGTTTGAGGCCTTCGAGCCGGCTTTCGAGTTGCTGGCGCTGCCGGGCCAGCTCGGCGAGCTGCTGGCTGAGGGCGTCGATGTCGGCGTCCAGTTGCTGGGCGGCGGGCCGCAAGGAGAGGGTTAAAAAGAGAAGGGCCAGGATGGTTTTCATTGTGGCCAAGTTAAACAACTCCCGATAAATTGTTGTAAGATTGGAAGAATTGATTTACATTTAGAATGTTCACTGTTTTTTAAAAGAGGCAGGTTGCCAGACGATTAATTATGACAAACGTTATCGAGGAAAATTTGCTGGAAATTGAGACGGAAAAGCTTTTTCAGCTTTTGAGGCAAAACCACGTGTCAAAAGCTTATTTATTTGGATCCGTAACGACTTCAAGGTTTAGTAAAGAAAAGAGCGACATTGATATTATAATTGAATTGGTTGACATGCCCCCTTTGGAAAAAGGAGAAACCTTGATCAGGCTATGGGAGGAATTAGAGGCATTTTTTGGACGCAAAGTTGACCTTGTAACGGATCAGCCTCTGAAAAACCCCTATTTCAAAAAGTCCCTGGAGGAGACGAAAGTGCTGATTTATGACCGAAAAAGCGAAAAAGTACTTGTCTGATATCGAGATCGCTATCGGGTTGATCGAAGATTTTTTGGAAGGAGTTGATGAATTCGCCCGGTATCAAACCGATGAGAAGACGAAAAGCGCGGTGGAAAGACAATTGGGTATTGTTGGTGAAGCTGTGAACAAATTCAGAAAGTAGGAACAGGCCACACCACTGGACAAAATGGTTTTGGACACAGAGCGCACAGAGTCCAACACAGAGATACGCAAAGTTTTCCGTTGATAATCAAGCCTCTGTGTGGCTCTGTGTCTTCTCGGCGTACTCTGTGTCCAAAAAATGTCCAGCAGTATGCATATTTTGCACGGGAAGGGGAACGCCACATGCCGGGCCGGCAGAAGTGTCGGGCAAAATTTTTAGCTTTACAAAAAAAAACAGGATTTGGAATACGGCCAGATACTTCAGGAACTCAAAAACAAACAATACCGCCCCGTCTACTTCCTGCACGGGGAGGAATCCTATTTTATTGACGAAATCGCCCACTTTGTCGAGAAGAACGTCCTCTCGGAATCGGAGCGGGCCTTCAACCAGACCACCTTTTACGGAAAGGATGTCAACCACATGGACGTCGTCGACACAGCCCGCCGCTACCCAATGATGGCCTCCCGCCAGGTGGTCCTCCTCAAGGAAGCTCAGGATATGAAAAGCCTGGCCGAGTTGCTGACTTATGTCGAAAGGCCCATGGTGAGCACCGTCCTAGTTATCTGCCACAAACACAAGCGTTATAACTTCAACTCCAAATTCGGCAAAGCCCTCAAAAAAAATGCCCTGGTTTTCGAATCCAAACCTCTGTACGACAATCAGGTGCCGGCCTGGATCAGCGCCTACCTCAAAAACAAAAAGCTGAAGATCACGCCCAGAGCCTCCGAACTGATTGCCGAATACCTGGGCGCCGACCTGTCGAAGGTGGCCAACGAGCTGGACAAGCTGGCCATCAACCTGCCGCCGGGAACGGAAGTCAACGATCAGCACATCGAGGCCAACATTGGGATCAGCAAGGACTACAACATCTTCGAACTCCAGCGCGCCCTGGGCCAGCGCGACGTCCTGAAGGCCAACCGCATCATCAACTATTTTGCCGCCAACCCGAAGAAGAACCCCATGCCGGTGCTCATCGGCGCCCTGTACGGCTACTTCAGCAAGGTGTATATGTACCACGCCGCCAAAAACTTGCCGGAAAAAGAATTATTGAGTACCTTGCAGCTGCGATCCAATTATTTTCTGAAAGAATACCGGGCCACCGCCCGGAATTTCCCCCCTGCCCAGGCCGAAAAGGCCATAACCCTTCTGAAAGAGTACGACCTGAAGTCCAAAGGCGTCGGGTACAACAACACCGGCAAGCCGGAAGGCGAACTGATGAAAGAGCTGGTCTGGCGGTTGTTGCATTGATTCAGTGGTTCACGGGTTCACGGGTTCAGTGCACCCATGCACCCATGCACCCATACTTATCTCCCCGGAAAGACTTATAATCATTTAAAAACCAAATAAGATATGACAATAAGGTTCATCTTGCTGATGGCGATGCTGTTCAACGCCATGCAGCTTGCCGGCCAATTTTCGGTGACGGGCGCCGACACGCCCGATTTTGGCCCCGTAGAACTGATCGAAGAGGTCTGCCTGGGAGAAGGCATACAGGTACTGAACATTCAGTATGAAGGCGTGCCTGCGGCGGTAGGCCGCTTTCGGGGCGGAGAGGATGTGATCGGGCTGGACCAGGGCTTTGTGATGACAACCGGCTTTGCGTCCTCCGCTTCCGGAGGGCCCGGGGCGGACCTCCCCAGCTGGTGGATCGCCAACGTGCCGAACGGGAGCCAGGCTTCCCACCCGGAACTGCCCGGGTTGGCCAACGACGGCAGCGACATTTTCGACGTGGCGGTTTATACCATCCGCTTCGTCCCCACCGGCGATTCCATCATGTTCCGCTACGTCTTTGCTTCCGAGGAATACCCTCGCTTTGTCTGCAGCAACTTCAACGACGTTTTCGGCTTTTTCCTCACCGGGCCGGATCAGTCCGGAAATACCACGACCATCAACATGGCAAAAGTGCCGGGCACGGACCTTCCGGTTTCCATCAACAGCGTGAACAGCGGCGTTCCCGGCGACCACTTTTCCGTCAACCTGGCCTACTGCCTGGGCGATAACGGCTCCCTGGATAATGCGGCTTTGTTCAATGAAAATTACATTACGCCGCCCGTTTACAACGGCTATACCGATGTGTTCGTAGCTGCCGCCGCCGTGACGCCCTGCCAGGAGTACACCATGTCGCTGGTGCTGGCTGATATCGGCGACGAGCTCTGGGATTCGGGCCTCTTTTTCGAAGCCCGGAGCTTCTGTTCCTTCACCGGTGGCGGCCATGCCGGCGAACAGGTGACGGTGGCCGAATCCTGCTCGCCCGGCCTGCTGGAAGTCGCCCTGGATAATTTCCCGGATAACGACTTCCCCCTCACTTATACCATAACCGGCACGGCGGAGAGCGGCGCTGATTATACGCTTTCCGGCATTCCCGACGCCGGGCAGGTGGACGGCCCGGCGGACAGCTGGCTGCTGGAGTTCCTGGCAGATGACGACGGCCTGGCCGAGGGCGTGGAGACCATCGAAATCCTGCTTCAGGGCGCTGCCTGCTCGGAAAAAACCTTCACCATCCGCCTGGTGGACCCCTTCCGGATCGAAGGGCCTGCTTCTGCCCTGTGCTCCCCGGAGCCGGTGACCCTGAACGTGGTGGGAGATTCGGCTGCCCTGGCCAGTTACCCGCTGTTATGGAATACCGGCCAGGTGGGCGCATCGATCCAGGTAACGCCAACCCAAACCACCGAATACATCCTCGATTACGGAGGGTATGGATATTCCTGCCGGCTACCCTTTACCGTAACCGTTGACGCGCCGGAAGGCGAACTCAACCTGGAATGGTGCTCCGGCGACGACGACGTCGTTGTCAACGGAACGCTCTACGGCCTCTCCAACCCCTCTGGCGTGGAAGTGCTGGAAGGGGGGAGCGCGCTGGGCTGCGATTCTACCGTATACATCAACATCGCGCCCAAAGTGTCCGCCAGCCTGGAGGAACAACTCTGCGCCGGGCAGGGCGTCACCGTGAACGGAACCCGGTACGACGAGGACAA
>JAGFJD010000663.1 GCA_024102975.1 Phaeodactylibacter sp.
CGTTGATATGCATGCAGCATGAAAATGAACAACCTTCCCGGCTTCGAGACCGGGAAGGTTGTCGACTGATGGAAAGAAACGCTACTTACACTCTCGTTTCCGAAGCGACCGCAGAAGACAGGTACTCCCGGTTCAGCCGGGCGATGTTCGTCACGGAAATCTCCTTGGGGCATTCCACTTCGCAGGCCGTCACGTTGGAGCACATGCCGAAGCCTTCGGCATCCATCTGTTTGACCATGGCCAGGGCGCGGCGGCGGGCTTCCACTTTACCCTGGGGCAGCAGCGCCAGGTGAGAGACCTTGGCGCTTACGAACAGCATTGCCGAGGCGTTGGGGCAGGCCGCCACGCAGGCGCCGCAGCCGATGCAGGCCGCCGCGTCGAACGACCTGGCCGCCTGTTCCTTCTCGATGGGTATGGCGTTGCCGTCCTGCGCCGCTCCGGTATTGACCGAAATATAGCCGCCGGCCTGAATGATGCGGTCGAAGGCCGAGCGGTCCACCGCCAGGTCTTTGAGAACCGGGAAGGCAGCGGCGCGGTAAGGTTCGATGACGATGATATCGCCGTCCTTGTAATGGCGCATGTGCAGCTGGCAGGTCGCCGTGCCCTTGTTGGGGCCGTGCGGCTGTCCGTTGATCACCAGGCTGCAGGTGCCGCAGATGCCCTCGCGGCAGTCGTGCTCGAAAGTGACCGGCTCTTCTTTTTTAGCGATCAGCTCTTCGTTGAGCACGTCCAGCATTTCCAGGAATGACATATGTGGGTTGGCCTCTACTTTATAGGTTTCGAAGCGCCCTTTTTCCTTGGGGCCTTTCTGCCTCCATATTTTTAACGTAAGCTTCATGTTCTGCTCTTTTGAAAGATTTTTAATAAACCGGCATCGCCGCGCTCTTTTACACCTTTATACTTTTACGCCTTTACACGAGGGATGCACCAATGCACTACTTATAACTCCTCGTCTTCAACTCCACATTCTCAAACACCAGTTCTTCTTTGTGCAGGACGGGGTCTTCGTCCCAGCCCTTGTATTCCCAGGCGGAGACGTAGGCGTAGTCCTCGTCGTTGCGCAGGGCTTCCCCTTCTTCCGACTGGTATTCCTCCCGGAAGTGGCCGCCGCAGGACTCATTGCGGTCCAGGGCGTCGACGACCATGAGTTCGCCCAGTTCGAAGAAGTCGGCCACCCGCTGGGCTTTTTCCAGTTCCGGGTTGTAGTCGTTGATGGCGCCGGGCACGAAGACATCCCGGTAGAACTCTTCGCGCAGTTCCTGGATCATCTTTCGGGCTTTCTTCAGGCCATCGGCGTTTCGCGACATCCCGCAGTAGTCCCACATGATCCTGCCGAGGCGGCGGTGGAAGCTCTCCACCGACTGGTTGCCTTTGACGTTTACCATGCGTTCGAGGCGCTCGCGGGTGTCCTTTTCCGTATCGAGGAACTCTTTGGCGTCCGGGTTGAATTTTGGCGTGCGGATTTCCTGGCTGAGGAACTGCCCGATGGTGTAGGGCAGCACGAAGTAGCCGTCGGCCAGGCCCTGCATGAGGGCGGAAGCGCCGAGGCGGTTGGCGCCGTGGTCGGAGAAGTTGCACTCGCCGATGGCGAACAGGCCCGGGATGTTAGTCTCCAGGTTGTAATCCACCCACAGGCCGCCCATAGTGTAGTGGACGGCAGGGTAGATCTTCATCGGCAGCTTATAGGGGTTTTCGCCCGTGATCTTCTCGTACATTTCGAAGAGGTTGCCGTACTTTTCTTCTACGACTTTCTCCCCGAGTTCGCGGATCTTGCTGTCGCCGGGGTTGTGCAGGCCCATGGAGTGGGCTTTCGACTTGCCATAGCGCATGATGGCGTCCTCGAAGTCGAGGAATACGGCCAGCCCCGTGGGGGCTACGCCCAGCCCTTCGTCGCAGGCCACCTTGGCGGCGCGGGAGGCTACGTCGCGGGGCACCAGGTTGCCGAAGGCGGGATAGCGGCGCTCGAGGAAGTAGTCGCGGTTCTCCTCTTTGATATCGTTGCCCGTCTTTTTCCCTTCGCGGATGGCCTTGGCGTCTTCCTGGTTTTTAGGCACCCAAACGCGGCCGTCGTTGCGCAGGGATTCCGACATGAGGGTCAGCTTCGACTGGTAGTCGCCGGACTGCGGGATGCAGGTCGGGTGGATTTGCGTGAAACAGGGGTTGGCCATGTAGGCGCCGCGGCGGGTAGCCCGCCAGGCGGCGGTGACGTTGCAGTTCATGGCGTTGGTCGACAGGTAGAATACATTGCCGTAGCCGCCGGTGGCCAGCACGACGCAATGGGCGGCATGGCGCTCCAGCTCGCCGGTCAGCAGGTTGCGGACGATGATGCCGCGGGCCTTTCCGCCGACCAGCACCAGGTCCAGCATTTCGTGGCGGTTATACATCTCCACGCTGCCCTGGGCGATCTGCCGGGAGAGGGCCTGGTAGGCGCCCAGCAGCAGTTGCTGGCCGGTCTGGCCGCGGGCGTAGAAGGTGCGGCTCACCTGTACGCCGCCGAAAGAGCGGTTGTCGAGCAGCCCTCCGTAATCGCGGGCGAAAGGCACGCCCTGGGCCACGGCCTGGTCGATGATATTGCGGCTGACTTCCGCCAGGCGGTGTACATTGGCCTCGCGCGAACGGTAGTCGCCCCCTTTGATCGTATCGTAAAAAAGGCGGTAGACGCTATCGCCGTCGTTGGCGTAGTTCTTGGCGGCGTTGATGCCTCCCTGCGCAGCAATGCTGTGCGCACGGCGGGGGCTGTCGTGAAAAGTGAAGCATTTGACGTTGTAGCCGAGTTCTCCCAGCGTGGCGGCGGCGGAGGCGCCTGCCAGGCCGGTGCCGACTACGATGATCTCGATCCTTCTTTTATTGTTGGGCGCCACCAGGTTCATGGTGCCGCGGTAGCGCGTCCATTTTTCCGAAAGTGGCCCGGGAGGAATATTGCTGTCGAAGCTCATGGCTATGATTTTAAATGATTGTTGACAAAATAGTCCGGCCGCCGGATTTGCCTAATGGAACAGGTACATATAAACCGGAATGATGGCAAAGCCCAGCGGAATAAGGATGGAATATACCTTTCCAAGTCCTTTGATGAATGGAGTGTATTTCTGATGGTTGATGCCCAGAGTCTGGAATGCGCTTTGAAAACCGTGCAGCAGATGGAAAGCAATGACCACCATCGAGAGCACGTAGAAGATCACGAACCCCAGGTTCTTATAGGCTGCCGACACGATGGCGTAGAGGTCTTTTACCTGCTCTCCGTCGTAGTTGGCCATGGGCAGGTTGCCCAGCTTCATCTGCAGCCAGAACTGGTACAGGTGGATAGCAATAAACACGAAAATGATGGTGCCCAGCCAGCCCATGTTGCTGGCCGCGAAGCTGTTGGTGCCGGTCGACTTGGTCGTCTTTACGGCATACCCCTGCTGCCCGCGCGCCTTCCGGTTCTTGCTCCACAGCAGCCAGCCCTGGATCGCGTGAATCAGGATGGAAGCGTACAGCAGGTAAGAGACCGTTTTGATCAGCGGGTTGGTCGTCATGAACTTGGCGTAAATGTTGAACTTTTCGCCGCCGTCGTCGTACAACAGCTGCAGGTTGCCCACCAGGTGAACCAGCAGGAAGACGATAAGGAACAAGCCGGTAAGGCTCATCACCACCTTACGTCCGATGGAAGAGGTTAAAAAATTGGAAAACCAACTCATGTTTTTTGTTTTTGACGTTTCTCGTTTTTCATAATGATACAGGAATGCGTACAAATCTATCGTTTAAGACGCACTTGCCCAATTTATGTTCAAGGTTGCTTTTGGGGGCTTTTTTATTTAGAACCATTCTAAATCATCCGGGAAGAGGCGGGCAGCCTCCCCCGGGTTTGGGCGGGAAAAAGCCGGGGCAAACGGCGCATTGGAACAGGGAGAAGGCGGCCTTTGAACAAGGGCAGGCCCGGCGGCGTTTCCACTTGAGGAACACCCTAAAAAAAGCGGGTTCTTTGAAAACCTGAAGTAAGACAATATGGAAAAAACCACAAAACCACCCAGGGTGAGCTTCTCCCACTTCCTGGAAAAGTTCCCGGAGGTGGAACTGCCGGTCACGCTGGCCGAAGAGGCTCATCACGCTTTCAGCCTCAGGAACGATCCCTTGCCTCCTATGATGATCGAACAGTTCATCCTGCCGCTGGAAGAACGGGAAATGGATGACTATACAGAATTTGTCCCCTGCATGAAAATACCGGAAACGCACGATTTTCACGCCATCATTTACTGGCGGGCCGGCCTGATGAACTATCAGTACACCCTGGCCTGCTTTACCAAAAAAGGAGAGCTCATTGATAAAAGGGTTATCGCCGGAACATTTTCCGACGGACACACGTTAACCAATTCAGTCGCCACGATCGACGAAGACTGGACCATCTCCATCGTTTCGGGCCAGACAAGATCGGGCGAAAAAGACTACGACGCTTCTTCCAGTACCGCCTACCAGCTAGAGTTGCTTCCCGAAGGGCAGATCGTGAATATTTCAGATTAGGATATTAGACAAGATGTACAGAATTTTCAGGATTTACCCTGTGGAATTGACTCATGAAGGAGCGGCATTTCCTTACGGAAATTTTGTAAATAGAGCCTATTGTGTGCCCATTGTCCACTTTATTCCCGAAAATTTGTTACAATAATAGCCAACCCTGCCGGCCGTTCGCTCAGGCCGCAGGGATTCTGAATGAATATGAACCAGGGGCGGGCGCCCTGAATAACCTAAAATCGATTTTGAAAAGCGCCTCGCCCGCCGTTGCGCACAGCGGCAAATACCCAAAAAGAACATGAGTAAAAAAAGACAGTCAAAAACCACCGGAAAAAAACTTAGTTCCCCACAACTGCAACGCGAACTTCTGAAACTCTTCCAACGCCATCCCAAAAAGCGGCTCAACCCCAAACAAGCCGCCCGCAAGCTCAAAATCGCCAACTCCAAAGATTCCGTCCAGGCCGCCCTGGATAAGCTGGTGGAAGACAAGAAGCTCCACCCGCTGGGCGACTTCAAGTACAAACTGCGCTACCAGCCGGAGGAATCCTCCAACGGCAAAGACAAAGACGCCACCTTCTACGAAGGCATCGTAGATATGACCCGCTCCGGCGACGCCTACATCGTCTGCGAAGGCCAGGAAAACGACGTCCACGTCTCTTCCAAATACCTGGACAACGCCATGAACGGCGACCGGGTGCGCATCCGGACCTGGACGCCCCGCGGCCGCCGCAAGCCGGAAGGCGAGGTCGTCAAAGTGCTGGAACGCCGGCAGGACCACTTCCTGGGTACCCTCTGGCTCTATCCGGGCCACGCCATCGTCTCCCTCGACACCCGCCCGCCTATGGATGTGGCGGTGGAACTCGGCAACATCAAGGAGGCTAAAGACGGCCACCGCGTCGTGGTGCGCATCCTCGACTGGGAGGGCAAAGGCAAGTTCAAACACCCCACCGGCATCGTGACCGCCGTGCTGGGCGAAGCGGGCAGCAACGACATCGAGATGAAATCTATCCTCATCAATAACGGCTTCGAGCTGGATTTTCCCGAGGAAGTGCTGCGCGAGTCCGAATACCTCTCCGGAAAGATCAGCCCTCAGGAGATCGCCATGCGCCTGGATATGAGAGACGTCACCACCTTTACCATCGACCCGGATGACGCCAAGGATTTTGACGACGCCCTCTCCATCCGCCATCTCGAAAACGGAGAAATAGAAGTAGGCGTCCACATCGCCGATGTTACCCATTACATCAAGGAGGGCACCCCCCTGGATAAAGAAGCCCTCAAGCGGTCCACTTCGGTATACCTGGTCGACCGGGTGCTGCCGATGCTGCCCGAGCGCCTGTCCAACGACCTGTGCTCCCTGCGGCCCAATGAGGACCGCCTGGCCTATTCTGCCATCTTCGTCTTCGACAAGGGGATGAAGATCATCAACCGCTGGTTTGGCCGCACAGTGATACACTCCGACCGCCGTTTTACCTACAACGAAGCTCAGGAGGTACTGGAAGGGCATAGTGGCGAATTCGCCAGCGAGCTGCGCCAGCTCAATAAGATTGCCAAACACTTGCGCAGGCAGCGTTTCAAGCAGGGCTCCATCAATTTCGAAACGGATGAGGTGCAGTTCCGGCTCGATTCGGAGGGTGTCCCCATCGAGGTCTTCGTCAAGGAGCGCAAAGACGCCCACCTGCTGATCGAGGACTTCATGCTGCTGGCCAACAAAGAAGTGGCGACCTTCATCGCCATGAAGGGCCGCAACGAAGAGATTCCCTTCGTCTACCGCGTACACGACGAGCCCGACCCGGAAAAAGTGGAAGAACTGGCGCGCTTCGCCCGGGAGATGGGCTTTGATATGAACATCAGCTCCCCGCGGGAGATCGCCCGCTCCTATAACCGGTTGGCAAAAGCCGCTGAAAAAGACCCTGCCCTCAAGCTGATCAGCCCCATCGCCATCCGCACCATGGCCAAAGCGGAGTATACTACCGACAACATCGGCCACTATGGCCTGGGCTTCAATTATTACACCCACTTCACGTCGCCTATCCGCCGTTACTCCGACGTGCTGGCTCACCGCCTGCTCGACAAGAACCTGGGCAAGCTGCAGTTCTACCGGGCCAATAAGCTCAAGCTGGAAGAGGAGTGCAAGCACGTCTCTCAGCAGGAGCGCCGCGCCGTCGAGGCCGAGCGCGAATCGATCAAATACAAGCAGGTGGAATACATCGAGAAACACATCGGCGAGGTATTTGCCGGCTACATTTCGGGCATTATTGATATGGGCATCTTTGTCGAGCTGAAAAATTCCCGCATTGAAGGCATGGCCCCCTTCGAAAATCTGGACGAGCCCATGGAAGTGGCCGATTCCCGCCTGCGTATCAGAGGCGCTTACTCCGGCAAGGAATACAAGATGGGCCAGGAAGTGAAGGTCCGCATCGTGCGCGCCGACCTGGCCAAAAGGCAGATCGAGATGGACTGGATCCGGGAAGAAGAAGCGGAAGCCGTTGGTGCCGGAGGGAATGGCAAAAGCAAAGGCCGCCGCCGCGGAGGCAGAGGGCGTGGGAAATGAGCCGTTGGCGGGCAGGCAGGATATTTGAAACTCCGCCGGCTGCCCAAAGCTGGAATGGCAACCATGATGCTTCAGGACTGAAATCCCTGCGCAGTTATTAGTTGGCCGTTATTGCCCACCCGCCTCCTTTCCCGGCGGCAATTCAACAAACCAACCATAAAAAAAGCAGGAAATGCAATTCCTGTTGGCATTGCCGCGTAAAACTTATTAAATTGCCAGCAGGAGAAAAATCGGGTTATGGAAAAATACCTCAATTACCTGCTCACCGATATTGCGGCGGCAACGGCAAACGTTCCGGTCCTTACCTTCGAAAGTTCTGATGAGGGGCCCGCTTTCATACCTCTGGACGAGGAGGAAAAAATGGCCCGCCGCGAAATCCTGGGCGACTGGATCGGCCTGCGGCAGGAACTCTTCCCGCCTGCCGGCCGGCTGAGCGATGCGCAGATTGCCCGTCTGCTGGATGCCATGGCCCAGTGCCTGGATGTTTATAACTTCATCCCTCATTTTCCGGCCGGCCTGCCGGCACGCAAGCGTTATGAAGTACTGGTAGCCCAACTGGGCAAGGAGGTGCCCATCCTCATGCACAACGCCTGGCAGCTCGACTTCTGTGAATACGAACCCCGGACCTGCCCCTTCGGCGAATCCTTCTGCCAGTGCAAAGTATATGAAAAATGGCTGACCCAGGCCGAACAGGAAGAATTGCCGGATGAGGAAACCATGGAGCAGATGATGGAAAATAACCGCCTGCCCGCCTTTTTCTTCGATAAGGATGATGATGATGATTACGAGGAGGACGACGAGGACGAATACGACGAGGACGACGATTTCTTTTTCGAAGCGGATAACGAGTATTACGACGACGAATACGGCTACGATGAAGAATATGGCTTCGATGAGGAAGATGAAGACGAGGACGGCCCCTTCCTTTCCGATTTTCCCGGCTCCGAACCCGGCCCGGATGACGGCGGGCGCTGGAATTGACAATGGCCGGGAACCTTGCGTTCTTTTACACTTTTACACACTTACACATTTACACGCCCGGGCAAATGTCCAGTAGTATGGTTTCCTACTCCACCTCCACTGTCACCACCGCCCGGTTATTCCCCTCCTCCCGCTCCGGCACGTCGTCCTCCAGGTCGGCGGTGGCGGTAAGGCGGTAGAAGCCCGGCTCGTCGAAGGGCAGGTAGAAGGTGACCGAAGCAGTGTCGACCGGCTCCAGGCAGTCGAAGGGAGCGGGGGTGGGCAGGCGCAACAGTTGTTTCTCCCCGGAAACAGTCTGGAAAATGACGGCACTCCACTCCGTAGAATTAGCGCTGTACTCCATCTCCAGGCCGGTGTAAGTCGCTGTAAAAACGATTGAAACCCTGTCATTTGCACATGCCAGCGAATCCGGCTCCGGGACGTTGATCTGTATCCGCACCGGCGCTTCCTGCCCGGCAACCGGATCGGAGAGCAGAAAGAGTTCCGCCTGCAGGTCCGGCAAAAGGGTTTTGCCCGTGCAACCGGAAGATGGTGGATTGTCATCTTCGGGCGGGCAGCCGAAAAAAAGCAGGGCGGCCAGGCAGGCCACTGCGAAGGTGTATGTTTTAAGATGCATCGTAGCCCGTTCAGTTTAAAGATTTCTGTAAAGCATTGTTCAATTCGTCGCGCTCTTCCACGTCATCGCCATAATCTGCCGTGACTTCAAACCGGTACTCTCCGGCATCATAGAGCGTGATGGCTGCTGACACTATGCTCTCATGCTCGTCGCCGGGGCAATCCACCGGCGGCGGAGTGTCCAGCAGCAGCCTTTGAGTGCGGCCGGCAGTGGTGCCGAACTCATAGGGTGCCCACCCTGTTGTTCCGGCGGGCCGGTAGCCTACAGTAACTGCCGTCAGCGTTTCGGAAGTGACCGGCTGGTGAACGTCGAATTCACACTGCTCCCTCCCTTTTTGGTTGATCACATATACTTTGATTTGAAAAGGCTGGTTGACGCGCACCACGCCGGCCGCCTCGATGTCGGCAACCAGGTCGGGCAGGATGATGTCTCCATCGCATTTGCAGGAAGCCAGGGAAAAGATGCAGGCAACCAGTAATATAAAGCAGCAACTTCTCATCATTTCATCGAATTTTAACCGTATAGTAAATGGAATAGCCTATCCCCAGCGTCAGGCTGAAGTGGTGCCGGAGCAGGTCGTTGTCCAGATAGCTGTAATCCTCCACCAATGTGCTGTTGGCGCTGCGGGCATCGGCCGCCACCATGTTGACGGGCGTCCAGGCGTATCCTCCTTCAACGAAATAAAACCAGCGGTTGGGCCGGTACTTCAGGCCCAGGCGGGCCAGCAGGCTGAAGGCATACTCGGCGCGCTGAGCGGGGCCGACCTCGCTTTCCAGCCCTTTGAAGAAGCCCGGCCGGGAAGCCAGGGTGATGTCGTTGCCGATGCGGGCGCCGTCCCCGGCATACAGGATGCCGGGCTGCTCCATCACGGCCCGGTCCAGGCGCTGCCCGCCGATGCCGAGAGCGATGTAAGGTTTCGGGGCAGTCCGGGTTATGGCATACAGCAAGGGCCGGTCCTCTTCCCGGGGCGCTATTTCCGGTTTTTTTTTCAATATATCCAAGGGGTTAGGCAGAGGAAACTGCACCAGGCCGGCCACCTGCAGCTGGCGGTGCCGTTCCCGGAAAGACATGGTTGCTTCCTGCGGGTTGCCGGACGGGCCGGCCACGTTGCTGTACTGGCCTTCGTAGTCGTAACTGTCTGAGGAGTAGCCTAACTGAAAAACGTATTCCCACTTCAAACGCCTTTCGCCATGCAAGGGCATGTGGTAAAACTGCAAATCCAGGTGCGGATTGAACAACATCCGGTATTTTTCCCGGTTGATCTGCACGTCCGCCGGGCTGTATGCCGCCGTGCTGTATGGCTTCATCGCATGCATGCCGCCGGCCAGGGCGAAGCCGTACCGGGGTTCGGAGACGTAGCGGCGGGCGAACTGCCGGTAGTTCAGGCTGCGGTCGCTCCCCGGTTGGTACCGGGGCCGGACAGGGAAAATTCTCTTAAAAACAGAATCGGCCTGTTCGGGGCGGCCCAGTTGAAGGTGGGCTTCGCAAAGCAGTTCGAGGGCCTGGACTTTCAGGTAGGGGCGCAGGCGGGTAGTATCCAGGAGCGTTTCCAGCGGCGCTATAGCTTTTTCCGGGCGGGCCTCCAAATCCGCCCGGGCCAGGGCGATGACCTCCTGGGCGCTTCTGTACCGTTCCACGGCTGTAGCCTTTCCCTCCCGGCTGAGCCGGCCTTCCCGGAGTTCCTGAATCCCCTCCTTTACAGCATACTGGCGGACGGACTCCGCCTCGTCAAATTTTCCAAGCGCATTATAGGAACGGCGCAGGTAGAAAACAGCGCGAGCCCGGTCGCCGGCAGTCAGGCCCTCAGCCCTGTGGCACCCTTCCAGCAATTGCCGTACCTCGTCAAACTGCCCTGCCTGGTAAAGCTGCTCCGCTGCATTGATCTTCCCTTCACAGTCGGAAGGCTGCGCCAGGACAGCCTGGCTGGAAAGAGCAATCAATATCGTTAAGCAAAACCTCATATCTCATTTTTATGGGCCACGAGCGCCAATAGTTATAGTTCCATTTCAATAACATTTCTCAGCTGGCCCCTTTTCTTTAAAACCTTCCAGCCAGAATGCTTCCCAATCGACAGTATTGCCTCGCAGGTGAAGCAATTCGCATATCCGCCGGGCATATTGTTCCGGGTCGAGGTAAAAACGGTGGATGTTTCCATCTTTTGTTCCCGCCAGGAGCTCCTGGCTGTCAGCAGAAAAGCAAATTGCCGTTATGAATTTGTCCTCAATATCGAGCACAATGGGCTGGTAAGTAGCCTTCTCCTCAAAAAAACGGTGCAGGTCAATAATTTGCACTACGCCGTCGCGGGAAAGAGTGGCCAGCAAACGCCCGTCAGGGCTAAACTCCCCGCTGACCATAACTGATTTAAGGTCTTTGATAACGGAGGAACCCAGTCCATCCCGGAGCAGGGAAACGATGAACCCTCCGTATTTCCATCCCGCGAAGTATTGGGCCGGGTATTTTTCCGATTGCGAAGTGGCCAAGGCGCAATGGTGGCTGCCTAGATCATCGTCCAGAACAGGGAAGCTGGTATTATTCGTGAAGAACATAGTGCCTTGCGCATCCAGCAAAAAATAATTGTGCCCTTCCCACCCTATCGCCCGGAATTGACGGTCGCCATGAGCCAATAGTTCCAACGTTGGCTGGCTTCTCCCTACCGCAAGGCGGTGGATGCCGCCTGCATGCCCCACCACGAGGAATACACCCTCTTCAGAAAGGTAAAGGGCATCAGTGGCCCCCCACTGGCTTTCATACATTACGGTTATTGAGCTTCCGGCCTGAAGGTCAAATAACTTAAGCTGCCCTAAACGGGGGCAGGCCAGGAGCCACCTGCCATCCGGGCTGATTATCAGCTTTTGCAATACTTCCGGATAAGCAACCAGAAGAAACGCAGTATCTTTTCCAGGCCGTACCTGAAGCAACCTCCCATCACTGCCCGCAGAAAAATAACTGCCATCCGTTGCGCGGACAATACTGGTTACTGCCTCCTGGTGGACATTCTCCTCCGTATCGCGGCCTGCAAGGCCATACTTCTCCCTTAAAGCCTGGTGAGCGTAATAAAGCGCTTTATAAAGGTCGCTGTTATAGACATCGCCCTGGCTATTATCTCTGTTGAGCGCATAAGCCTGATAGGCAAGCGCTGCTGCCTTTTCCGTACTGTCTTTTGTCAGCTGTGGAATGTTCAGCGCAATATTGCGCGATTTGAGGATAAGGGACAGGGCTTCTGCTCTCTGGCGAGCTCTTTGTGCAGAAGAGGCTGAATCAACGGCTGCTTTTCGGTCAGCTTCCGCCAACGCCCGGTACTTATTCACGGTGTCCAGTTGAATGCGTAATTTCCCGGCAAGCCCGAGCGCAAGCGCCTCCTGCTCTCCGGCCCGACGGGCCGCCTGCCGGGCGAGTATAGCTTGCAGGCGGGCTTCTTTCTCATTGAGTTCAGCCCGTAAACGGCGGGCTTCAGAGGTATCCTTTTCTACTTTCAGAGACCTGGCGAGGGCTTCTGCCTCCTGGCGAAGCTGCTCGGCTACTCTTGCGCTATCACGGGCCTCCGCCGCCTTGCTCTCGGCAAAGACCCTGGCTTCTTCCGCAACTTTTGATTCTTTGAACCAATTCCAGGCAAGCAGGGACAGCATGAGGATAACGATGATGATTGCTCCCCACAATGCCCGCCTGCGCCGCTTCACCGTCTGTTCGCTTCTCCGCACGAAGTCTTTTTCCGGCTGCGTCAAGTCCAGGTAGGGGAGTTGCAGCCCTACCTGATTTAATTCCTTTTCCGACAGGAGGTCATTCCGCCGGTGTTTGTCGCGGATCAGCGCCAACGCTTCCCGGCGCAGCGTGCGCTGGCCCAGGAAGCGCTGCTCCAGGGCAGCGGCCAGAGCATTGCTGCCGAGGCGCAGGCTATCTGTTGACGGCTTTGACAGCAGGCCGGCGCTCAGCAAGCCGGCTATCGCCTGCTGTAAGGCAGAGGCTTTGACACCCTGCTCAGCTAGTGATTGCCGCAGTTTATTCTCTGGCAGAGTTGGGGCGCCGCCGCCCTCCGGCGCCAGCCATTCCAGCACGGCCTCTGCGGCTTGCCGGGCGGCAGGGCCGAAACGCCGTTCAAGGGCTGCCAACTCCATTTCGGCGAAGGCATCCAGGGAAGTAAGCCCACTGATGGCCTGCGATATGTTAGAACGCTTACTCATAGTTCACCAACTGTTGTTGAATGCGTACTAAGTGGGCTTGCAGCAAGCTAAGGCTGGCATTTCCTTCTTCATCCACTACATTGCTGAGTATCTGGGACTGGAGGGCAGCATCTTGCTCCATTTCCAGCAATTTCAATAATCTAATGGCCAGGCTGGAAGTTTTTTCCCGGCCCATCGGCTCCAGCCGGTACTGCCGTTCCAGTATTTGTGGCAATTTGGCCTGAAAAGCAGGCAGGTGGGAAAAATACTCCTCCCGCACGACAAAGGCCATCCCGCAGGCCCGGTCCCGTTGATAGATCAGCCTAAGGTGGCTGTACAAGTTATCCAGCATCTCTTTTGACAGGAGCCTGAACCACTCCTCTGCCTGGTCAAAAAATAAAAAGCGCCGTTGCCCGCCCGCCGGCAGGGGATTGCCGAAAGCAATGTCCAGGATGCGGCTCCCGGTTTCTGCTTCAGCTGGAGGTGCGCCAAAAACATGCCTCCATTGCGCGTCATCTGCCATCGCCCTGTTGCAGGTGATCAGCCGACAGGGGAAAAGCTGCTGCATCCGGGGAAGCAGGCCGGCCTGCACCAGCGAGGTTTTCCCGGTGCCTGTGGGGCCATACAACAAAGTTACCGACCCGCTCAGGTCATTTACGATCTTATCAAACAGTTCCTGAATTTCTTCCTCCCGGCCCAGGAATACCAGTGCCTGCTCCGGCTGATAGGGCAAAAGGCCCGGGAACAGTTTTTCCGGCAGGCTTCCCTTCTCCAGCATAGGCATTTCCACTGTGCGGGCCTCCATCTGGAAGAGTTTGGCGGCCAGGCTGTCATGCGCCAGCTCGTACTGCTCGTTCTCCATTGGGTTGAGGATGCGGCAGTCCTCGAAAAAGTCCAGCATCCGGCCGATGTCGGCTTCGTTATAGCCGGGCAGGGCTGCCGGCAATTCGCGGGCGGGCAGGGGGCGGCGGGTGCCCTTTTGGGAGACGAATGCCTTCAGGAAATTGACGGCCTGGCCCTGAGTTCCATAGCCCTTCGCTTCATAATTGCGCAACTGTTCGTCCAGAAAAGCAGCCAATACGTCCTTGAGCTGGCCGAGCTGGTTCACCGTAGCGGCGTCGAATTCCGTTTTGCCATCCACCATCGGCGCTTCCCGGTACAGGAAATCGAGGAAGACCTGGAGATAGGGCAGGCGCACGCGCTCCCGCTCGGCAACCGCTTCGACGATGCTCTTCGCGATGGTTTCCGGGACAGGCGCCAGCAACTGCTTTCTCCTTTCTGCCGTCTGGCGGATCACCTGCCGGGCGTTGCCCTTGCTCATTGGCTCCACCCGCAGGCGCTTGCGGAACAGGGCATCGGCTTCCTTTTCGAAGGCGTAGAGGTGGGCCAGATACTCTTCCCGGATGATGAAAATGACTTTGCAGGGCAGGGCGCCGGCGGCCACAGCGTCGAGCAGGCGTTGTTCTTCTTCATTTTCCGACTTTCCTAACCCGACGATTTTCAGTATTTGCTGTATAAAAGCTTTCTGTTCTTCCTCCTCTCCGAGGATGAAAAGCTCTTCCAACTGGTCGAAGATGAGGTAGATGGGGCGCAGGTAGTCGAGATAGAGGCTGAAGAGCAGCTGGAGCGGACCGGCATCCCCGTCCGGCGGGCTTTCCATTTTTTCGCGGATGGCTTTTTTCAGAGAAGCGTCCATGTCGCCGTTGTGGCGGATGTAGAGGTCCAGCCAGTCGGAGTCCTGAAACCGGCCGGCCAGGCCGCACTGCACCAGGCTGGTCTTGCCGGTGCCGGATTGGCCGTAGACGAGCAGCAGGCTGGTTTGGAAGACGTATTCATAGAGCTGCGCCACCTCCTGCTCCCGGCCGAAGAAGATGTCCGTATCCCGTCGGTCGTAAGGGCTGAGGAATTTGAAGGGGGAGGCGGGTTTATTCGGCATAGCGGATCATTTCGTTGGGCTGGGCATTGCGGATGCTCTGCAGGAAATGTTCGAACAGCTTGTAAACGGCGGGGAAGTGTTCGCCGGTTACCCGAATGGTCCTTCCCGTTGCCGGCTCCGGCGCTTCGGGGCGGAAATCCAGCTGGTCAGAAAACTGGTAAACGAAAACCGGCGCGCCCTGGCTATCGCGTTCGAGGTGGTGGAAGAAATAGAGTTTGGACTTCTGGGCGCCCGTCAGGGCATTCTCGTCGATGATGAAGGGCGACAGGCTGAGGGTTTCCGAGAAGTCCTGGATATCCCGCAGCAGGATGACCGACCGGTTTTCGGTAGGCAGGTCGGAGGGCTGCTGGGTGTCCTCAATGCCTTCGATGATGCGAAACTGGTTGACCAGGCGGAGCAGGTAGCCCTCTTTTTCGAAGCGGGCCTTCTGGTATTCGATGGATTTCACGGTCAGGAGCTTGTAGTTCAGGCAGAAGCCCAGGTGGGTAAAGATGGTAGCCAGGTGGTTCTCGCCCTGGAGGCAGAGGCTTTTCAACTCTTCTTCCGGCGAATTGACCGGCATTTGGTGCTTGATGTCCTCCAGGAAAAGGTGGGCCTCGTAAAATGCCTGGCTTTGCGCTCTTCCTCCGCCGGCCTGCCCTTCCTCGAATGCTTCTTTGAGGGCGCTCAGCTCCCGGATAAAGGGGGCTACCTGGTTGTCCGGATGGAGAAAGATGTTATGGATGATGCGGATGAGCCGGATGAAATTGTAAAAACGCACCTCTGTGGGCCGCAGCGATAGGTACATCTCGAATTCGTCGAAGAACCCGGAGGGCATGTTTTTTATCCTCCGCGCATGCACAGCTTCCCACAACTGCGACAGCATAATAAAAAAGAGAAACCGCACCAGCACGTCGTAGGTGTTGACGATCTGCTGCAGGCGGTCCCCGCTGATCTGCTGGCTGACGCTCTCCTGTTCGCCGAAGACGAGCTTGCGGAACTGCTGCCCGATCGGGGCCGGGAAGATGTTGATCAGGGCGGCGCGCACCGCCTTGTACTCGATATTGCCGAACTGGCCGAAGAATTCCTTCCATTTGCGGATCTCTTCGTTCGACTGGCTGAATTCCTGAAACAGGCTCATCACCAGGCGTTCGTTCAGCCTGGGCCCGGCCTGGGCCTGATCCGGGGTACCCCATACAATGATTTCCCGGTGGTTTTCCAGCGGCAGCTTGTAGTCCAGCACCGCCCGGGCTTCCGGGCTTCCGTCGGCACCGTTCAGGTAAAGGCCCCAGGGGAAGGCCTCCGCTTCTTCCTCCAGGCCGAACCCCCGATAGCGGACGCCGGGTGAAAATTGTTGCAGGGATTGGGCCAGGCTGGCCGCGCTGCGGAAAGCCTGTTCCACCGTCGTATTCGGCCGGGCCAGCGCTTTGTAGAACTGGCCGGCGAAATCGCGGGCCAGGGAGTCTTTTACCTCGACCGAAGTGGCGATCACGGCCGGAATGCCCAGCTCCAGGAGGTAGCGCACCTGCTCCCGGGTAGAGCATCCGTTGAGGAAGACGAGCTTCAGGGGCTGCTGTTCCGGAGGGGTGCCTTGCCGGCGGTTTTGCAGGGCCAGCAGTTCGGCAATGCCGCGCGCATCCGCATCCTGGCCTTCGAAACGCAGTTTAGCGCTGCTGGCATGGCCGGCGTAATGGAATATCGCCACCCTGCCCCGGTAATCCGTCAGGTAATGGTAGATTTTTTTTACGTCCGCATGCTGGTCGCGGTAGACGAGCAGGTGCTGGCGGTTTTGCAGGGGGTTCAGCTCCCGGAAAATATCCTCCGCCTCTTCCTGCAGCAGCGGCAGGTGGCTGTCCTTGTCGTCAGCAAAAGCCAGGAATATGACAGGGATTTCTTTCATCGGCAGTGATAGCGGTTTATTCAGGGGTACGGAGAAACTTGCCCGGGGTTGCAGCGGAAGTGCTTCTCTGCCATCCAAAGTTAATATATTTTTTTGATGAACCTGAAATGCCTTTGACACTGAATTCTTCGTGCCGGTGCGTATAAGCCCGGTGGCGTTTGACGTAGCCCCGGAGCCGGGTATCCAACTGGTATTTGCCCAAGGGAAGGGGATGCGGGGCAAGGCAACCTGCACCGGAAGCCTGCATCGAACAGACCGCAAAACCATAACACTCAAATACAACAAAACCGGAGTTGGAGGTTACCTGTCGAAGGCCGGCTAAAGGGAAATCCACTACTCCACTCCCCCACCCCACCCCACCTCAGGGGCCTTTCCGGGCAGCCTCACGGATGCACATAGGGTGCGATTCTGGTTTGTACCCTCTTGTGGTTTTCGGCATGAAAACTTCCAAAATGTACGCTGTTAAAGGTTTCAGGGTTCCCTTGGCCCATGGATTGCGGGGCACGGGCGGTCTAACAATGGGCCAATGCAGCCATGGAACCATCCATTTCAGGGCATTTCCCCAGGCGATACGCCAAAGGGGTACAAATGGGAATCGCACCCTGCACATATACGCGCCCGCCCTATATATCCGATTTAACACATACAAGAAATTTCAAATAAAACTAATTTCTAAAGTATTAATTAGCAGTGTGTTACATAGAAACCTACCATTCCCTCGCATTCTGCTACCGTTCCATTAATGGTTGTGCAGTTAAAGGTTTTCAGGTGGCATCTTTGGGGCCTTTTTACTTATCTTTAGCTTGGATATGGGAGGTGAAGCCGATAGCCGGACCGCTCCGGATGCCAACCGGCTACGTCCCGGGCCAACCGGCGGGCTGATTTTTCCCGGGGGTGGATTGCCTGGCTGCCCTTTGCCGGATTATGGAAAATACAAAAATGCACCTATGCGTCCTATGAACAATTTTAGAAAGGATCCCGAAACTAAAAATTTAGTTGCTGCTTTTGAAGAGCAATTCAAAAGCGGCGGGACGGCTTTTTTTGAGGAAAAGGCCTATTTAAAGATCATAGAGTTTTACGAACAGGACCACCAGCTGGACAAGGCGCTGGAGGCCGTTGATTATGCTATTGCCCACTACAGTTACTCTGCGGATTGCTATATTCGGAAGGCGGAGCTGCTGATTTGTCTTGGCAAAGAAGAAGATGCCCTGTCTGTGCTGGAACAGGCCTGCCTTTACGCTCCGATGGAGCCGGAGATAGGCCTGCTTCGTGCCGAGGCCCTTGCCGGGCTCGGCCATACGGCCGAGGCGCGGGAAATGCTGGAGGGCCTGAAAGAAACGGCAGGCCAGGAGCTGCTCAGCAATATTTTTCTGGTAGAATCCATCGCTTATGAATCGGAGGGCCAGCACGAGCTCATGTACTATGCCCTGAAGTCCGCCATAGAGCTGGATCCGGGCAATGTCGCTGCCCTGGAGCGTTTTGGCGTTTGTGTGGAGCTTTCCAAGAAATACGAGGAGAGTATTTCCATCCACGAAGCCATCCTGGATAAGGATCCCTACGCGGCGGTGGCATGGTTTAATCTCGGCCAGGCCCAGGCTTATCTGGGGAATTACGAGGAGGCCATCAGCGCCTATGAATTTGCTTTCGTTATTGACGAAGATTTCGAAGAGGCGTACCGGGAATGCGCCGGTTTGTGTTTTGAACTCAAGCAATATCACAAGTCCCTGAAATATTTCCACGAGTTGCTGGAAGCTACCGAGCCGGACAGCGAAATTTTCACTTCTATCGGGCAGTGCTACTTTCACCTTGGAAAACACCACGCTGCCATCACCTTTTACAACCGCGCCATTCAGCTCGACCCCCTCAACGATGAACTGTTCTTCTACATTGGCGCGTGTCATGCCAAAGAGGAAAGCTGGCAGACTGCCATTCATTTTTTTGAAAAGGCCATACAGGTTGAGGAGCAACGCGAGGAATACTACATCGCTCTCGGCGAGGCTTATCAGGCAGTAGAAAGGATGGAAGATGCCGAAGAATGTTTCCGCCTGGCCGTTGAAGCGAACCCCGAGGAAAGCACCACCTGGATCCGCCTGATTACCTTCCTGCTGAAGGCCGGAAATGCCGAAACGGCCCTGGAGGTGGCTGAAATGGGAGAGGAAGAGTCCGGAAGCACGGAATTGGTGTTCTGCCGTTCTGCCTGCCTGTTTGCCATTGGGCGGCGGCAGGAAGCCTGTTTCTGGCTGGGCGAAGCCCTGATCGAGGACTTCGAAATGCACCGGCTGCTCTTTGACGTCCTGCCCGAACTCCAAAAGGATAAGGACGTGATCTCTCTGATCTCGGCGTATACAGTTTGAGGTCAGCGCTTCCGGGACCGTTGGTAGGCATAGGTTGCCGCGCCGATGGTCCCGGCAGCGTTCAGCAGCTCCGCCGGTTTGACCGGCGTCCGGAGGTCCAGGTATCCCTCGTATTTGTCGAACCGCTTGCTGGTGCCGCCGCCCAGCAGGATCAGGTCCGGGTTGAGTACCCGTTCGATGGACTGCAGGTATTCGTTAAAGCGAATCCCCCACTCTTCCCAGCTGAGGTCTTCTCTTTTCCGGGCATTGTTGGAAGCGTACTGTTCCGCGACCCGCTTTTGGTTTTTCAGGAAAATATGCCCTAATTCCGTATTGGGCACCAGGTGGCCGTCGATGAAGAGGGCGGAACCCAGGCCGGAGCCGATGGTAATGAGCAAGACCGTTCCCATTTCTCCCTGCCCCAGGCCGAACTGCATCTCCGCCAGGCCGGCGGCGTCGGCATCATTGAGTACTTCCACCGGGCAGCCGCAGGCCAGGGAAAAGATTTCCACCACATTTTTGCCGATCCAGTCTTCGCTGATGTTGGCCGCCGAGTAAGCGACCCCGTTCTTGATGATGGAAGGGAAACCGCATCCGACCAGCCCCTTCCAGTCGTGTTGGCGAACCAGCTCGGCGAAAGTTTCCGCCATGGCGCCCGGGGTGGCGGGGTCCGGCGTTTCCAGCCGGATTCTTTCGTTGAGCAACTCGCCGCTATCGATATCGACAACGGCACCCTTGATACCGGAGGCGCCGACATCAATACCCAATATTTTTCGTTCCTGCATGAAGAGTCAGTTATCTTATCAGCTTTATTGTCATAGCCACATCCTGCACCGGCCGGTCGCGGCCGTCGGTTTGCACCCCTGCGATCTTGTCGAGGACGTCAAGGCCTTCTACCACCCGGCCGAAGACGGTGTATTCCCGGTCGAGAAAAGGGGTCCCTCCCATTTCGATATAGGCCTCCCGTTGTTCCTTGCTGTACCGGATGCCCTTCTGGGCTTCGATCCGGTCGAGCATCTCTTCTGTCATTTGCTGCCCCTGCACGATGTAAAACTGGGAGCCGGAAGAGCGCTTCTGGGGGTTGACGGCGTCGCCGGTGCGGGCGGCGGCTAAAGCGCCCTTGATATGGATGAGAGAGTCTGCAAATTCAGCCTCGATGGTGTAACCAGGGCCCCCGCTGCCTAATGGCTGGCCCTGCTGGGCGCCTTTGGAGTCGGGGTCGCCGCCCTGGATCATGAAATTCCGGATGACCCGGTGGAACAGCAAGCTGTCGTAAAACCCCTCTTCGGCCAGTTTGACGAAATTGTCCTGATGTTTGGGCGTAGCGTCATAAAGCTGAATGATCATAGAGCCATGCTCCGTCTCCAGTTCGGCCAGGCAGGCCTTCGGCGGATCGATAGAGATCTTTTTTTCCACAGTCTTTTCCTTTCCTTTGTTATTGATAGCCCGGAGCTGAATAGTATAGGTGCCCGAGGCTTTGTACTGATGCGTAGGGGACTCGTCCTGCGAAGTCCCGCCGTCCCCGAATGACCATTGGTAGCTGGCAGCCTTCTCGGATTGGTTGTCGAACCGCACAGGCTCCAGTACGCGTTTCTGCCCCTCCACCTGGAACCTCGCTACCGGGCGGGCGCAGGAAGCAAGGAGGATGGCCAGGAGGCTGAATTTGAATATTGTCGATACGTTCATCTTATTGGTTGAGGTTTTTTCCCTGTACTGATTTCCGGGGGAACAAAGTCCCGGAGGCAGTTATACTGACGCACGGCAGGTTTTGTCGACTACAAAACCCGCCGGGTCAGTATATACAGGCATCGCTGGTTTTGTTCCTGACCAAACCACGCGTTCGCCAGTATAATAACCAGCGCTTTGCATCAACGCCGGCCACAATAATGAATTTTACCCTAAGCCGTTGCTTGCCAGCGAACCTGGCCCCCGAGCTTGTCGGAGGGAAGCAATGCTGACGCTAACGGTCAGCATCCTGACAATGTCCAACATTCGCCAGGACAACGGCATTTTGTTCCCGGCGGGAAAATAACTGCCCCGTTATTTAGTGCCGAAAGCACTGATTCAGTCAATAATGCGCACTTTCATGCGAATATCCTGTACGGGGCGGTCCATCCGGTCCCGCTGCACGTTGGCGATCTTGTCGATCACGTCCATCCCTTCTACCACACGCCCAAAGACGGTGTAGGCGCCGTCGAGCGGCGGATAGCCGCCGTTTTCCAGGTAGGCTTTCCGCTGCTCCGGAGTATACTGGATGCCATTTTGCTGTTCTACCTGGTTCAGCATTTCCTCGCCGAATTGCTGCCCGGCAACAATGTAGAACTGTGAGCCGGAAGACTCACGCTGCGGGTTAACCTGGTCCGCCAGGCGGGCAGCCGCCAGCGCGCCCCGGGTATGTACGGCGCCGATCTCAGCATCAATGGTGTAACCTGGCCCCCCCTGCCCCAAGGGTTGCCCGGGCCGGGCCGTTTTGGAATCCGGGTCGCCCCCCTGTATCATGAAGCCGGGAATGACGCGGTGGAACAGCAGGCTGTCGTAAAACCCCTGCTCCGCCAGCTTGATGAAATTTTCTTTGTGCTTCGGCGTACTGTCGTATAGTTCTACCTTCATGTTGCCCATTTCCGTCTCTATGAGGGCATAGGCCGGGGAATTTTGCTGGCAACTCCAGGCCAGCAGGCTTAAAATGGTTAAAAATGCAAGATTTTTCATCTATTTAAACACATTTACACATTTACACGAATGGACACTACCCCTCACTCCTCCTCCAACTCCCGGAAATACTGCACTGCCTTTTCTTTCAGCAGCTTTTCCTGTTCCTCCACGCCCTTGGTCCGCACCGGTTTTACCGTTCGGTAGTGGGGCCAGCCGTCGGCGTCGCGGCCTGCAAACTCATAATAGCCGTCATAGCTCAGCAACCGGCAGACGGCGATGTGCATCAGGTCCTGTTTTTCTTCCTTGGTGTAGGCGTCCTGAAAACGCCCCAGTTCCTGTATTCCTATGAGGAACAAGACCGCGTTCAGGCCCGGCAGGCTATCCCGCCCAAAAGCATCTTTTACCTTGTGGCGCACCTGCAGCCACTCAAAATCCAACTCCCACTCTTCCATAGGCTTCGATTTGGAACTGCAAATATAGGTTTTATTCAGTTATCGGGGATTCTCAGGCGGAGATAAGGCATCTTTACCGCTGCACCACCACCCGCTCATTGAATACATCCGCCCCGGCCCGGGCCCGGAGGATATATGTGCCGTTGGGAAGACCGGGCCCGAAATGGAATATTCTTTCCAGAGTGCCGGAGGTAGTGGCATAGACTTCCTCTCCCAGCTGGTTGAACAGCTGCACCCGGATTTCCCGGGGCACCGGCAATTGGATGGCCAGAGTGAAACTACCGTTGCTGGGATTGGGAAAGGCCTTTGCTGAAAGGCTGTTCCTGTCCGGAGAACGCAAACCGGTCAGGTCGAAGGGGCTGTCGCCGACAGCCAGCGCGTAAGATTTTTCCTCGACCGGATAAAACTCGAAGGTTACGGCATCGCCGCTGATCGAGGTAGCCTGGGCAACGGCGCTGAAATTTTCACCATCGTCATCGCGTTCCAGCAGGGTGTAATGGCCCGCCGGTTTATCGTTGGGCAGGGCCAGGCCGCCGGCAGCGGCATCCGCCAGGTTGAAAGTAAGGGTAGGGGCAATCTCTCCATATACTGTGGTGCGCCAGGCCCGGGCGGTGCGCTGCGCGTTGGCGGGTGCGTTGCCGGGCAGGCCGTCGGTGCTGGTGCCGGAAGCTCCGTTGTGGCCCCAGACGACAAAGGCGGCGCTGTCCTGCCCGATGAAAAAAGAAGAGAGGCTGAGCCCGTTATCGGTTTCCACGGTGCGGGGGTCCTGCAGGAAGGGGTCGCTGGCGAACCAGATGCCGTACAGATCCTGCTGGCCCTGGGTGGCGGCATTGCCCAGCGGGCAGGTGGAAGGGAGAATGTTGGTCTCGTCCATACCTTCCTTCACGCAGTGGTTTTGCTGGCTGGACAGATCCTCCATCACCTGGCTGCCGTCGTCGTTGTCCATGTTCAGGTACAGCACCAGGCCCGGTTCGTTGCCGTTCAGGTTTTTGAACATGTTGTCGCGGATTTGCTCCGGGGTGCGGGCCACGTCCCAGAGCCGCACCTCGTCGAGGCTGCCGAAGGTCATGAAGAAGCGGGGGTCCCAGGGGGAGATGCCTACGATCATGTCAGAATCGTCATTGACAATCTGCCCGCCGGCCGCCGGCTGCTCGTGGACCATCTGCCCGTCGACATATCCTCTGTACATCCCGCCCACCTCGTAGGTGACCGCCACGTGGTGCCAGCTGGAAACCGGAGGCATAAACCCTTCCTGGAAGCTCTGGTTGGCTGGCGTCCATATTTCCGGATTGAGTCGGGAGCTGTTGATGCCCAGCATGTAGCCGTCGTTGAAATTGGCCCCCCCGTCGGCGTCCACCTTGCCCATCACCTTCTGGTTGTCGGTGGGTATGGTGAGCTTCACCCAGGTTTCCATCGTAAGGGCATCGGTAATGTTGACGGAAGGAGCGTTGCCGCACCGGAAAAAGCGGACGATGCCCTGCCCGGGGCCGGGGTTGTTGAACACCGACACGTCGGCAAAGTACATCTTGCCGCCGGGGGGCTGGGCGTGGAGGGGTTGCAGGCCGGGAAGCCCGAGGACGAGGATCAGGAGATAAAAAAATCGCTTCATGTTTTATGGTTTTATTCAGTGAAATCTCTTTTGAAACCACTCCTGCTCACCGCCGGATGAATAACTTTTGGTGCAATTTTGCACCTTCGAACGCCAATTCCAGGAAATAGGCCCCGCCTGGCAGAAACCCGAGATCAAGCTCGTGGTTGTTCAGCCTCCTGGCCATCAGTTGTTCGGCATAAACCTGTTGTCCGTTTATATTATATACAGCAAGCGCCGCAGCGCCCGATGCCGGCCCAGGGAAAACCAGCCGGAAAGCCCCGGAGGAAGGATTGGGGAAAAGGCTCACCTCCCTTTCCGCTTTGGGTTCGGCCACGCCGGTGAGCGGCGCATTGCTCATCACGATCAGCTGGATGGCCATCACATACCGGGGTTCGGTGTGCAGGTTGCCGTCGAAATTGCAGCTGACCTGATTGCCGAACGCGCAATCGGAAGCCGGGTTGCAGTTCGGGTATAAGGGGCTGCAGCGGTTGAGGTACGGCTCCAGCACGTAATCGAAGCTGGCCGTCTCGCCGGGTGCCAGCAGGCTGGTGGCGTCGAAATCTGCCGGCCGGACGTCCTGCCCGGGGCACCATCCGGCACGGGGGAACCGCCAGGTGCCGTTTTGCGGGGAGCAGGGGTTCTGGTCGCAATCGGCCTTCCAGAGGTGATGCATAAAAGCATCCTCCCCATTGACCCGAAGCGTGTGCGTCACCTCGTGAAATTCGGCGGCGTTGTCGGTATTGCCCTGGCCGTGGCCGGTATTGTACACGCGGAGCATCACCTTTTCGGCATTTGCCGGGATCAGCGCCTGCCGCACCGGCAGATCGTCCTTGAACCAGAGCGTGTCGCCGATTTTAAAATTGCCGTAGCTGCGCTGCAGGGCGTTGTCCCAGCCGTGCCAGAGGTTGCGCACTTCGATGTATTTAAAATCCTGCGGCCCTTCGATGAACTCGAAGTCCAGGCTCAGAGACCAGCCGCCGGCCCAGGTTTCGATGCTGGAATGCAGTTCTACTTCTCCGCTGAGGATTTCCCGGTAGGCGCTCACGTCTATGGTCCACCCGCAGCTGCCGATCCCGAAAGGGGTCACGTACCGGGCAATCTCCCATTCGGCCCCGTCTTTGCGGGCAAAAATGCGCGACAGGCGGTCGTAGGGGTCGCAGCCGACTCCGGGCGCACAATCCAGGTCGATGTGCATCAGCACCTGGTTGTAAGGGGATACGTCCTCCGGGAAGCTGAAGGTAGCGGTGGCCGAGCCGGCGCCGCCCAGGTGTACCTCGTCCTGAAAAGTGGGGACAGTGACCGATTGGCCCGGCAGGAAGCCGGCGAAGAAGCAAATGAGCAAAGTCAAGGTTGGCCGCATGGTAAACCGATTTTAGGTTGCTGGATTAGATATGGTTTCACAAAATAATAATTAAGCGCTTCTTTTCGATGATTATTGCCGACATGAGCCAATGTGCTGCACGGATCAGAGTAAACGGGAAAGCCTGCCCTGATGAGGCTGCTCCGGAAAGTCCGCTTTGTATGCCCAAGGCTTCAAAACGGGAAATTTCATTTGGATTCCACCCCCCGACCCCCGCCAGCGGGGGGATTTAGGGGGTGGACGAAATATCCTTCAGCACGGAGACTTCCCTGCCTTCGTCCGTCATAGCCGGACTACGAGCCGGCGGAGACGGAGCAGCCTCCCTGATACATACTTGCCCAAATAGAAACGGCCGCCCCGTTAAAACCAGGGCAGCCGTTTTTTCTCTGCATTTTATGGAGAGGTATCCATGGGGCCACAGGCCAGCCATGAAGCCATAGAACAATCAGACAAAGAAACAGAGGAAAAATTTCATTTTTCCTCAAACGCCCGCCAGTTCCTGCCGGATTTTGTTCAGGGCGGAGCCGGCGCGCACCCAGTCGATCTGCGCCTGGTTGTAGGTATGGGCCACTTCGAACTCATCGGTGGTGCCGTCGCTGTGGTGCAGGGCGACCCGGAGGTTTTTGCCCGGGGCCATGGTGTCGAAGCCGAGCAGGTCGATCTTGTCATCCTGGCGGATTTTCTCGTAATCGGCCGGGTTGACAAAGGTCAGAGCCAGCATCCCCTGCTTCTTCAGGTTGGTTTCGTGGATGCGGGCGAAGGATTTCACGATCACTGCCCGGACGCCCAGGCGGCGGGGTTCCATCGCGGCATGTTCGCGGGAGGAGCCTTCGCCGTAGTTCTCTTCGCCGAAGACTACGGTGCTGATGCCGGCAGCCTGATACTTGCGGGCAGAATCGGGCACGGCCATGAACTCGGCCTTTGCATCGTTGTCGGCATAATTGGCCACTTTATTCGCCTGGTCGTTGAAGTAGTTGATGGCGCCGATAAAGCAGTTGTTGGAAATGTTGTCCAGATGGCCGCGGTATTTCAGCCAGGGGCCGGCCATGGAAATGTGGTCAGTCGTACACTTGCCTTTGGCCTTGATCAGCAGGCGCATTCCTTTGAGTTGCTCCTGGGTGATGGGTTTGAAGGGCGTCAGCAACTGGATGCGGTCGGAAGTGGGGTCCACCTTTACTTCCACGTTGCTGCCGTCGGCTGCCGGCGGCTGGAATCCGGCGTCCTCCACTGCAAAGCCATTGGTGGGCAGCTCGATGCCGCTGGGCGGGTCGAGTTTTACTTGCTGCCCATCTTCGTTGAGCAGGCTGTCGGTCAGGGGGTTGAAGGTCAGGTCGCCGGCGATGGCCATGGCGGTGACGATTTCCGGGGAGGCGACGAAGGCGCGCGTCTGCGGGTTGCCGTCATTGCGTTTGGAGAAGTTCCGGTTGAAAGAGGTGATGATGGAATTGGCCCGGTTGGGGTCGTCGGTATGACGGGCCCACTGGCCGATGCAGGGGCCGCAGGCATTGGCCAGCACCACGCCGCCCATCTTTTCGAAATCCCTGAGCTGCCCGTCGCGGGCGACGGTGTAGCGAATCTGCTCGGAGCCTGGCGTCACGGTAAATTCGGATTTCACCTTGAGCTTTTTGGCCACCGCCTGGCGGGCAAGGGAAGCGGCGCGGTCCAGGTCTTCATAAGAAGAGTTGGTGCAGGAGCCGATCAGGCCCACCTCCAGCTTCTGGGGGTAGCCGTTTTCCTTAACCGCTTTGGCGAATTTGGAGATCGGCCAGGCCAGGTCCGGCGTATAGGGGCCGTTGATGTGGGGCTCCAGCTCGGAGAGGTTGATCTCGACGACCTGGTCGAAGTATTTCTCCGGATTGGCGTAGCATTCGGGGTCGCCGGTCAGGTGTTCGCGTACGCCGTCGGCCAGGTCGGCCACTTCGGCGCGTTCGGTGGCGCGCAGGTAACGGCTCATCGACTCGTCATACCCGAAGGTGGAAGTGGTGGCGCCGATCTCGGCGCCCATATTGCAGATGGTGCCTTTGCCGGTGCAAGACAGGGACTCGGCGCCCGGCCCGAAGTATTCCACGATGGCGCCGGTGCCGCCTTTGACGGTGAGGATGCCGGCCACCTTCAGGATGACATCCTTGGAGGAAGTCCAGCCGCTCATTTTGCCAGTCAGTTTCACGCCGATCAGCTTGGGCATCTTCAGTTCCCAGGGCATGCCGGCCATGACGTCCACCGCGTCGGCGCCACCGACGCCGATAGCGACCATGCCCAGGCCGCCGGCATTGGGCGTATGCGAGTCGGTGCCGATCATCATGCCGCCCGGGAAGGCATAGTTTTCCAGGACGATCTGGTGGATGATGCCCGCCCCCGGTTTCCAGAAGCCAATGCCGTACTTGTTGGAGATGGAGGACAGGAAGTCATAGACCTCCTTGTTGACCTCATTGGCTTTGGACAGGTCCTTATCGGCGCCCACTTCCGCCTCGATGAGGTGGTCGCAGTGCACGGTCGAAGGCACGGCCACCTTATCGCGGCCGGCGGTCATGAACTGCAGCAGGGCCATCTGGGCGGTAGCGTCCTGCATGGCCACGCGGTCCGGCGCGAAAAAAACGTAATCTTTTCCGCGGTTGTAGTTCTGAAGAGGAGATTCGGGGTGGAGGTGGGAATAAAGAATCTTTTCTGCCAGCGTGAGCGGGCGGCCGAGTTTCTTTCTGGCTTCTTCCACTCTTTGGGGCAAGGCCTTATAGACGGCCCTGATCATATCGAGATCGAAAGGCATAGTTGAAATTTTTTATTTGCTTTAAAGTGATGGATAGGTCGATCCAATCAGCGAAAAGAAGTTATTTTTCGCTGTTTTTTGGGTCAACAAATGTACGATTTTTAGGCAACTTTCAGCAAGCTGCCTGCAATATAGATGGCATTGACCGAACTTTTGTTTGTAGCTTTGAGCCGGTTTAGAAAAAATACTTGTTTATGTCAATGCCGGAGCAGGCAATAAAGGATCGGAACCATGAGTAAAGTGCTGGTAACAGGAGGGTGCGGTTACATCGGCAGCCACACGATTGTCGACCTCATCGACAATGGATTTGAAGTCGTTTCAGTGGATAACCTGAGCAATTCCAGCGAATCCGTACTGAATGGCATCGAGGCCATCACCGGGAAGCGGGTAAAGAACTACAACATCGACCTCTGCTGGGAGGAAGCCACCCATCAGCTCTTTGAAGACCATCCGGATATTGAGGGCGTCATTCATTTTGCCGCCCTCAAGCTGGTCGGGGAATCCGTACAGCAACCGATCCGTTACTTTCGCAACAACCTCAACAGCCTGCTGAACCTGCTGGATTGCATGGCCCGGCACGGGACGCCCCATCTGATCTTTTCTTCTTCCTGCTCTGTTTACGGCAACACCACAGACCTGCCCGTCATGGAGGACACCCCGTTACAGGAAGCAGAATCGCCCTATGCCCGCACCAAACAGATGGGCGAGCAGATCATCCGGGATTTCGCCCGGGTGCATCCCGCCCACAAAAACATCCTGCTGCGTTACTTCAACCCCGCCGGCGCTCACGAAAGTGCCCTGATCGGGGAAGCGCCCACCAACCCGGCTTCCAACCTCGTCCCGGTCATCACCGAAACCGCCATCGGCAAACGCCGGGAGATGACCGTTTTCGGCGACGACTACGACACCCGCGACGGCAGCTGCATCCGCGATTATATCCACGTTATGGACCTGGCCAATGCCCACACCAAAGCGCTGCAATACCTGCGGAAAGGCGAAAACACCGACAACCTTGAGGTTTTCAACCTCGGCATTGGCGAAGGGGTAACTGTCCTGGAAGCCATCAACGCCTTTATGATGGTGACGGCCCAGCCCCTTGCCTACCGCCTGGGCGAACGCCGCCCCGGCGACGTCGTCGCCATCTATGCCAACAACGACCGGGCGGCCCGCCGGCTGGGCTGGGAACCCAGGCGGGATATCCGGGACATCATGCGCACGGCATGGGAGTGGGAGAAGCGGAGGTGATTTTGTTGATGACAGGGTTTGTTGACCAAAAGAACAGTCCTATAACGGGACGGCGGGAGGATATACATATGGTATACGGGCAAAAAAATATTTTTTCCGATATTTATCCTGGCTCTCAGGCAAATCTACCCATTGCCAACATTGTGCCTGTTGCTTCTATGCCAACTTTGCCTTATCTTGACCGAGTCTAACCTGATAAAAGAAACAAACACTAACCGCGCACCTGCAGCGTAACGCGCAACACCATTTTTTAATGTATACGTAACGCATTGGCCTGCCACATTGCCAGCCAATTCAGTGTAGTATAGGATCGCTCCAATGCTCTCGCCCCCGGCGAGGAAAGCGGCTATACCCCAAACGTGGCGCTCTTTGTTTTTTCACCTAAAAACTTGTTATATGTACAACCGATTTAATGTACCTAATGCGCTGGCTAACGCACCTAGATTTATCCGCCGACTTCGTGTGCCGAAGCCTTGCGAAGGAACAAGCCTCGGCGAAGGAGGACACACACACATTTATCCGCCGCCCGCGTGTCGCCGAAGCTTCAGCGGAGGCACAAGCCTTCTCCGATCGACGAAGCCCAAAGGCGAAGTCGATGGCGAAGGAGGACAC
>JAGFJD010000668.1 GCA_024102975.1 Phaeodactylibacter sp.
GGCTGATTTTGGGTTCTCATGAGGCTCATTTTCTCGCTCATAGTGGGGCTATGGGCGAGAAAATAGCTGAAATGAGGTTCCAAAAGCAGTCATTTGCAGCCAAAATGACTACCTCCAAACAAGCTCTTAGGATGTGTGATGTATGATTTGCGATTTGTGGCATTGCCCTGAGGTTCAGGTGGGATGGCGTAGCGCTGGCACATCAAAAATCGCACATCGCACATCGAAAATCCTAAATCCAGGCAATGGGATGCACGATTTATGATATGTGCCCGCCCCTGTCAAGCCGGGTAAAATTTTTGATTTGTGGCACTGCCCTGAGGTTCGGATGAGATGGCGTAGCGTAAGGACATCAAAAATCGCACGTCAAAAATCGTATATCGCAAATCAGGCGAATGTATGAGCAAGGTAAAGGCCCTTCCATCCGTCAGAACAACGCTTGACAAGTTTTTTTCCCCGGGGGGCTCGCCGCAAGCTTGTCAAGTCTGGCACTGCGTATCTCAGCGCCCCCTGCGGTTTAAACCAGCGGCACAGCAGGCGGGAAACACAGCGGTTTGAACACTCCCAATGGGTGATTTAGCCATCCAACAATCCCCCTCTCCCTCTCACTCCCCCCCAACCTCCGCCATCAAAATCTCCCGCACCACCGCCGAGGCCTTCCGCCATTTCTTGCCCGCCGGGAAGGACAGCGTCACGCCCTGCCCCTCGAAGCGGGCCTCCAGCCCGTCGCCGGCCCGGAGCATCGCCAGCAGGGCAGGGTAGGGGAGTTGGGTGGAGAAGCGGGCGTGCCAGCGCCCTTTGGCCTGTTCGAGGAAGAGCAGCTCTGTGCCGGAGGCCTGGCCGAGGAGCTTGCCGTCAGCGTGGAAGGACAGGCTGGCCATCTCCCGGACGGGCGCCTGGGAGAACAGGGAGAACCGCAGGTCCACTGCCTCGGGGGCAGCGTCGTGGTGTTGAAAAGTAAAATCCGGGACCAGCCGGGCTTTGGCGCCTTCGGCTTTGAACGGCACCGGTTTGATAAAATATAAGGTATAGCCTTCCTGCTGCATCGAGCGGAGGTATCGGGAGGAGTTCTGGGCGTGGGCGGCCAGGCAGAGGGCGCAACTCAGGGCGAAGGCCAGTAGCGTGTTTAGAGGCATTTTTCGATCTTTTGGATGAAGCTTTCGGTTTCGAACTGTTGCCGGAGCCGGCTGCTGTCTTTGCCGGGTTGGTCGGCCATAGTGACTGTGCTGAACCGGCCGGCATCGATCAGGTAGCGCAGAAAGAACGTCCCGTCGGGCGAGCGGGCCAGCATCTTCAGGGCGGCGGTGCCCCCCGCTTCGGCCCGTTCCCGCCGCAGCGGCTCAAAGCCGGCGCTGAGCAACATTTCCTGGGCCGTTTTCAGGTTGGCGTTGTTGAACACCGACAAAAAGAGCGTATCCCCTTCCGGCCCGGCCAGCGTTTTGGAGAAAAACTGCCGGCTGCTGTCGGCCCAGAACCGGCGGATGTACTCCTGGCGGAGCAGGGAATCATGGGTGACCGGATGGTAGCCCGAGCCGGCGGCCAGGCAAATGTCGTAGCTGAGCGCAAGCTTATCGGGCGGGCCGCTGCTTTCCTGCCGGCTGAAGAAGAATGCGGCAGCGGCAATAAGGACGGCCAGGCAGCCGATGAGCAATGCTTGTTTCATAGCAAAGGAAATCACTTTTTTGATCACTACCGGCACAAAAAAGAATTAGCCCCAGGGGCGATTGCTCATGAGGCTAATTCTGTTTCGGTTTTTATACTGACGCACGGCAGGTTTTGTCGGCTACAAAACCCGCCGGGTCAGTATATACTGGCATCGCTGGTTTTGCTCCTGACAAAACCACGCGTTCGCCAGTATACTCTCGCCTATTCACCGTAGACGTAAACGGTAAACTTGGCAAAAACGCCGAGGACGCTATTGGCCTCATAGTCGACGTGAGAAATGCGGGTGATGCCCGCTTTCTTGGCGGCGGCTTCGATGCTGGCGTCTCCGGTGGCGACGATGCCCAGGATGGACGTAGCCTCAGCCGTGCCCACCTTGCTGGCGACCGGGTTGGAGGTAACGCCGAGCGGGGCTTTCACGTCGGTGTAAATGAAGCCCGTTAACGGAGTGGCGACGTAAGCGCCACAGCTGGAAACGAGGAATGCAATAACGGCAACAAGGAGAAGATTCTTCATGTTGGTTGAATTTTGTTTTTGATTTAGGTGCCGCTAAAATAAAGGAATCTTTCTAACTCCAAAAGAATTTTTGACAATCCTCCGGTTTTAAATTTGTCCGGATAGGCTTAGCTTTCCTGGCGTTCCGCCTGGGGCTGGCGCAGATAGTCGCCTTTTTCTTCCTTGCTGTGGCTGCGGTGCGTCCGTTCGTTTTCCTCGAAGGTAGACCAGATGAGCGCGGCCCAGCCCAGCATCAGCATCAGGCCGCCGATGGGAGTTGCCGGGCCGAGAAAAGAACGGGGTATGTTCAGGATGTCGCTGGCTGCCAGCAGGTAAAGCGATCCGGAAAAAAGGGCGGTGCCACCGAGGAAGAGCCAGCCGGCCCGGGGCAACATTGGCGTTTTCCGGAAGTAGAGCAGTATGCCTACGGCCAGGACGGCAAAAGCATGGTAGAACTGATACCGGACGCCTATTTCGTAGGCGTCGAGGTCGGAAGAAGAAATAACGCCCCTCAAGCCATGGGAGCCAAAAGCGCCCAGTGCGACGGCGAGCAGGGCCATCAAACTTCCCAGGCGAAGAAAGGTTTTTCTCATTAGCGTATGTTTTTATATTTTTTGGAGTTTCATTATCGTTACTGCTTATACTGCAAATCGATGGAAATGATACGATCAAAGGCCAATTTGTTGCTAAAATACCGATGGAGGATCATCAGTGCCGTTTTGCTGCTCACCATCCCGGGAGTAGTGACGTACCGGATGTGGTGTTACCCGTACCGGGCTTCGCATGCTGTGCCGGGTACTACAGCGGCTGTTTTCAGCATTCCGGCGTATAAAGCTAAGGATTCCTTCATGGATTCTGTAGAAACAGCGTCATTTTTTCAGGCATTTCCTGAACTTAAGCAGGATTACTCGGCCTTCCAGTCGTTTTTCCGGCAGGCGGGGGGGGCTATCCCGGTGGATGCCGAGTGGATGGTCCATAACCTGGGCGCCGGGCAACTGGCCTTGTCGCTGGCCGTTGAAGCGCCTGCTTTCCCGCTGGACAAGGCGCTTTCTCTATATCAGCGGGAGACAACCCTTTTTCGCGGAGAGCCCATCTGGCGGCTGTCTTCCCCCGAAGGCGCCATGCTGGCCCTTGCCCAGTACCGCAACCTGTTGCTGCTGGGGCGCCTGCCGCTGCAGGTGGAGGCCAGCATTACCGAGCTCAAGGAAGGCCTTTCCGACTGGGAAGCGCCCCGGCCGGGCAGCCCCGTCCACCTGTACCTTCGGGTCGACAACCTGTCGGGCCTGGGCGCCGGCATCTGGGCGCCGACCATCAGCCAGGCCCTTAGGGCGTTCGAGGGTTATTGTGAAGGCGTAAACCTTTCTTTTGAAAAAAAGGGCGACACCCTCGATATTCACGGCGCTGTGGAAGGCGGCAAGTTTGCCGCCAGCCAGGAATCGTGGGAGGCATCCGACGGCGCCCTGCTGAACTACCTGCCCGACAACCTGGCCTGGTGCTACCGCAAGTCGGTGGACAGCCTTTCGCCGGAGGGCGCCGGCGAACACTTCGCCCGGTACATCGCTTCCTGGGCGGGGCAGGAACTGGCTTTCGCTTCCATGGCCCTGCCCGGCAGCGAAACCGAGAACCAGTTCCTGTTGCTCTCCGTGCGCCCCGACGCGGACGCCCAGGCCCTGATGAAGGCTCTGGCGCGGGAACTGGGTTCGCTGGGGTCCTATGACTTCAAATCTTTCCGGATCACCCGCCTGCGGGCCGACAGCCTCCTGCACCCGCTGGGCTTTGAGATGGGCAACCCCTATTTTGCGATCCTGGGCGAATACGTGGCCTTCTCCACTTCCCGGGCCGTGCTGGAGCAACTGGCCAGCAGCCTCCTGGCCGGCAAGGCCCTGGTGCAGGACGAGGCGTTCCTGCGGCTGTGGGCCAGCCTGCAGCCCGGCCGGCAGACGGTTTGGGCCTATACCAATACGACATTGCTGCGCCTGCGCCTGCCCGCCTACCTCGAACAACAGAGAGAATCCGTCTCCAGCCTCCTCGACCCTTTTGACGCCCTGATGGTGGTAGTCAACCCGGACGGGACGATCTCGGGGCGCATCCTGCCGAAGGGCGACGGCACGGCCAAGCCGGCATCGGGCATGGCCTGGATCGCCAACCTGGACACGGTGGGCGCCTCGGCCGTCAGTTTTTTCCCTTTAAGCGGCGAAGAGCAGGCGTTTCTCATCCAGGACGCCGCCCACGCGCTTTATCTCATCTCCGAAAAAGGCGAACGCCTCTGGAAGCGGCCGCTGGAGGGCCCCATCCTCGGCGGTGTCGCTTACCTGCCTGCTCCCCGGCAGGGCCGCCCGCGGATGGCCTTTGCCACTTCGGCCCGGATCCATGTCTGGAATGCCAGAGGCGAGCCGGCGGCCAACTTCCCCGTCCGCCTGCCGGCGCCGGCCAGCAGCCCGCTGCTGGCCGTAGACTTTGAGGGCCAGCAGCGCTATCACTTCTTCATCGGCTGCGAAAACGGAAAGGCCTACGGCTACGATTTCCGGGGCCTGCCCCTGGAGGGCTGGAGCCCGCAGGAAAACCTCGACAGCCTGGTTCGGCAGCCGATGGCGCATTTCCAGAAGGAGGGCAAGGATTTCCTGCTCGCCCTGACCGAGGCGGGCACCTTGTACGTTTTTCGCCGCGACGGCAGCTACCGGTTCGATCCCGTAGCAACAGGGGCACACTTCCAGTCGCCGCCCTTCTTTCAGGCCGACGGGCCAGCCGAACGCATCGCGCTCGGCGACGAACGGGGCATGGGCCATATCGTCAACCTCCAGGGCGATTACTTTCGCCTCAAGCTCATGCCCGAACTGGCAGAAGGGACCCGGTTCCTGTTCGTCAACCTCGCCGGAGATGGCCGCCGGGACTACCTGGCCTACCGGGGTGAAGAACTGGTGGCCCGCTACTACGACGGCCTGAAGTTCGTCACCCACTTCTCGGAGATACTGGATATGCCGGCCGATACGGCTTTTATCCTTGCTCTGCCCGGAAAGGAAGGCGTCGGCTTGCTGCACCGCAAAGAACGAAAAGTATCCCTGCTGGATGAAACGGGCGCTATGCTGCCCGGTTTCCCGCTGGCGGGCGATGTGCCGTTCGTCCTGGCGCCACAGCCGGAGGGCGGGCAAATGGCCGTCACCGGATACGGCGCCACGGTTTACGCCTATCGTTTGTTCTGACGGCATGAAAATCCCGTTATTTCTTCTCATCTTTGTTATCCTTGCCTCAATTATGACACTGCGTTTACTCAAATGAGAACAAAGGGGAAGCGTTCAACGTATCTTATACTGACGCACGCTTGATTTTTGCTTTACAAAAACCAGCGAGGTCAGTATATGCTGACCCGGCCGGTCCTGTAGTCGACAAAACCAGCCGTGCGTCAGTATAAAAGGAGAAAAGCGGGTTGGGCCCGGCCGGCCGGCAGTGGTGAAAAGTCAGCAACAGGGCAGTTCCTGTCGCATTGCCGCCCTGAAATAGTGGCTTTGTGCCGCCTTTGGAGTCTAAAGAGCATGTTTGGAGGTAGTCCCCGACACTATGTGTACGGGGCAGGCTATTTGGGCTGCAAATGCCAGATTTTGGAACCTCACGGCGGTTATTTTTTGGTCCGTAGCTAGGCTATGCACCAAAAAAT
>JAGFJD010000006.1 GCA_024102975.1 Phaeodactylibacter sp.
GAACGCTGCCGGGGTTTCCTTTTTGATCTCTGAATCACAGGGTGTTTTCGAGATCAAAGGGAAACCAGGCCGCTTTTACCTGGAGAAGAAGGCCGATAGGATCCAATTTGAAGGGGCGGCGAAAATCAGGATCGATCAATACACCGAAAAAGATCCGGAGAGCCTTTGGGTTTGGGGTCATTATTTCGATGCCATTGAAAATAAGACGCAATATTTTCTGGGGATCTGGAACCTGCGCGACGGCCAGTTCACTAAATTAAATTTAGAAGAATCTTTTTCTGATGTGGATATTATGGCCCTCCGGCAAGACAGGAATGGGAATTTATGGATAGGAACCTTTGGCAAAGGCCTGTACCTGCTAAAGCCCACTCCCGGTTTGGTGGATAAAAAACAAAAGCTGAGTTTAACGCATTTTGACCTTCATCAGGACAAAAGAAAGAATCAGCGATACATCAAGGCGCTTTATATGGATAATGCCAACAATCTCTTTGTTGGCACCAGAACGGATTATTTGTACAAGATCAATCTGGACCCCGCCCCACTGCAAATGATAGACTTCAGGAAGTTGGGAAAGGATAATGGCAAGTCTTATCAAAGCCCGGTAGAAGACGCTTCCGGTAATATTTGGTTTTCTTCGCTCACCGCCAGGCCAGGCTTAATACAACGCTATAATACGGCCACCGCTGATATTGACACGTTTGAATATAACCCGGGCGGTTCGTTCGGCCAGTTATTGCATCCGTTATACAGCACGCCCGACGGAAGCGTACTGTTCGGCGGCAGCAAGGATCTGATCCGTTTCAAAAAGGGAACGATCACCAAAGAGGTGATCCCTGTTCCCGGTATTTACTCCCTGAATAAGTCGGTTTATTCCCCAACCGATTCTACCGTATTCTTTTTGCTGAGAAAAAGGAATGATCCGGAAGGCACCGGCCTTTCCTATCACGTATTTAATCATAAAAACAAAAAACTACTGGAGGTTCCAGCTTCCGTTGGCATGCCCTGGGAATTGAGCGCCGGTAAAAATGGAGCGGTTTTTATGGGCACACAAACTGCCCTGTTCGAAGTGGATATGGCCAATGACACCATCCGGGTATTATTGACTGGCCTACCCTATGTTTTTGCTATTCACGAGGACGATCTTGGCCGAATTTGGCTGGGTACTTTTATGGGCCTGGCCATTTGGGACCGGGATAAAGGCGCAATGCTTTATCTGGATGAAAAGGATGGCCTGGAAAATGTCAACATCCATGAAATTGAAGAGGATGACAAAGGCTTTCTCTGGCTATTCTCCTTTCAGGGAGTTTTCCGGGTAGACCCCCGCACGCTGGAAGTCACCTCATTCCCTCAGTTGAAAGGTATTGGAAAACTAAGAGTAGCCGGGCACAGAGAAGTCATGAGAGGCGCCAATGGGTATTTTAACGTCTTTAGCGAAAATGGATTCTATTTTTTTCATCCGGATAGCCTGTACCAGGATACCCTGGCGCCAATCATCAACCTGCAAAGGTGTCATTTTTCTAATGGCAAAGGGGACATTGCCGGCCGGTTTAATTTCTTCACCAATTCCGTCACTTCTAAAAACATCCTTAGTTTTCCTTACTTTCAAAATAACGTCACCATCGATTATATTGGCATCCAGTTTAACGATCCGAAAGGTGTAAGCTATCGTTATCGCCTGCAGGGCTTGTCCGATTCCTGGGAGGAAGTAGGC
>JAGFJD010000462.1 GCA_024102975.1 Phaeodactylibacter sp.
TGCTATTTCCCATCAACGGCTTTCTGCTCGACCCTATGATCGCCGGCGCTGCTATGGCGTTCAGTTCGGTTTCGGTGGTGGCCAATAGTTTGCGGCTGAAAACAGTGAGGATTTAATCTTATTATTCATAATAAACAGTAATGTATCATGGACAAGATGCAATTTAAGACGAATATTAACTGTGGCGGTTGCCTCGCAAAAGTCAAGCCCTTCCTGGACGAAGTAGAGGGCATTGAAAAATGGGAAGTCGACCTGCAAAGCGAAGGTAGGATACTGACCGTTGAAGCCTGTGAGCTCCCTGCTGCTGAGGTAGAAGGCATTCTGAAAAAGGCTGGGTTCAATGGAGAACTGGCCAATTGGAAAGGAGTAAGCTAAGGAAAGCAAAAAACGGAAGAAGGCGAATGATGTGTTTCATTCGCTTTCCTTTTTGTGCTCCTGGCAAAAGACCAGAAGAAAAATTCAGTGAGGATTGTTTAATGGCTTTGAAAATTGAGGCAAAAAAACTATTTAACATAATAATTTATTGTCAAATAGGCTGAAAGCCTTTATTCATAAGCCTTCCACTTTTCCTATAACTTATCTTATGTTAAACCCCTCCATTCCAAAATGCGTGTAAACACAAATATCGGAAAAACAGCTACAGAGTTGAAATAGGGTAGGGCGGCGCCTCCATGTTAGGTTGGCGTGGGCGAGTGCCGCAACGGTTCAATACAGAATGCCACTGGCAGGCCACCATGCCGCCAATCCTGAATTCCCGTTCGCCCTGCGAAATGATTCCTACCCCTCAAAATGCAACGAAATCGTAAACGTCCTGGACAACAACTTCTCCAGTACCGTAGACTCCTCCAGGTTGTCGTTGTAGATCAGCGTGTTGCCCAGGCCGTGGGAGACTTTGAACTCCGGCGAGAAGATGAAGAAGGGGAAGAAAAACTGGATGCCTGCTCCGTACTCCAGGGAGAAGTCGTTGGGCGAAATCTTCACCAGCGATTCCGCCTGCCGGCTGCGGGAGTCGCTGGCCACGTCGAAGGCGTATTTGACCCCGGCGATGACGAACAGCCGGAAGTCGTTGTAGGGCTTGGATTTGTACCGCACCTGGAAGGGCATCTCCACCAGCACCGACTCGACCTTGCGCTGGCTGAAGTTGGCCAGCCGCCCCTGCTTGTTGTACTGGATGTTGCGCTCGGCGAAGGAAAGGGTAGGGAGGAAGCGGAAGTCGAAATCCTCGCCCATCTTCAGGTTGGTCACGATGCCAAGGTTGAAGCCCGGCCCGCGCACCGACTCGATGCTGCGGATGCTGTCGCTCTCCAGGAAGCCGCTGGAACGGAAAGGCTTAAAAGAAGAGGTATTGTATCCCAGCGTGATGCCGAAATAGTAGGGCTTCTGCTGGAAGTCGAAGTAGTTGTAGTTGTTGCCGCCGCTGCGCTGGGCTATGGCCGTTTGGCAGAGGAAAACAACCAGGAAGAACAGCATTACTTTTCCCCCGTATAGATGGAACAAATTCCGAGTGTTTGTGGTATGCATCGATTCGATTTATAACCGGCTTTTTCGAGAATGTTGATGAAATCGTCTCCGTCCGGGAAAGCCTGCACGGATTCGTACAGATACCGGTAGGCTTTGGGGTCCTTCGACGTCAGCCTGCCGATAAGGGGCAGGATGTTGGCAAAATAAAAGTTGTACAACTGCCTGAAGGGGAAAACCCGCGGCCTGGAAAATTCCAGGACGACCAGCCGCCCTCCGTCTTTCAGCACGCGGCGCATTTCTGCCAGGCCCTTTTCCAGGTCTTCGTAATTGCGCACTCCAAAAGCAACGGTAACAGCGTCAAACGTATTGTCCGGAAACGGCAAATTCTCCGAGTCCCCCACCTGCAGCTCGATCAGCCCGCCCAGGCCCCGCCGGCTGACTTTCGAGCGGCCAATATCCAGCATTTCCCTGGAAATGTCAACCCCGACGACGCGTTCCAGGTCCAGCTGGCGGGCGGCTTCCAGGGCCACGTCGGCCGTCCCGGTGGCCACGTCCAGCAGGACGCGCACCCCGCGCCCCTGCAACTGCCGGACCGCCCGCCTGCGCCAGATGGTATCGACGCCCGCCGACAACAGCCGGTTGAGGAAATCGTAGTACGGGGCTATGCGGTCGAACATCCGGGACACCTGGCTCTTCTTGCTTTCCTGTTCGTCGTATGGCTTTACTTCCTGCGGCATAATCGTTTTTTTGGCAAAGATAGCTTTTCAGCCCGCCCGGCGGGCCATAAATTCGCAAAATCCTCCTTTTCCGTATTGGCCGGAGGCATCCCGGCAAGGGAGATAAATTAAATGAAAATACCCCCGGATAGTTGAAAATTGCCTCCTGAAATTGGCGCTTTTTTCTTATCTTTGCGTGTCTTTGCGCAACGCTTCCTGAAACAACGCCCGAAGCATAAAGATCATTAAAGAATAAACAGCGTAAATGCCTTTGAAACAGCGAATTATCCCCGTCAACATCGAGGATCAGATGAAGTCCGCCTACATCGACTACTCGATGTCGGTCATCGTCTCCCGGGCCTTGCCCGATGTGCGGGACGGATTGAAGCCGGTCCACCGGCGCGTGCTCTACGGCATGTCAGAACTGGGGCTAACCTACAACAAAGCACACAAGAAATCTGCCCGTATCGTCGGCGAAGTGCTGGGTAAATATCACCCGCACGGCGACTCCTCCGTTTACGACACCATGGTGCGCATGGCGCAGTCCTGGTCCCTGCGCTACCCCCTGGTCGACGGCCAGGGCAACTTCGGCTCCATGGACGGCGACAGCCCGGCGGCCATGCGTTATACCGAAGCCCGCATGCGCCGGATATCCGACGACCTGCTGGCGGACATCAACAAGGACACGGTCGACTTTACCCTCAATTTCGACGACTCCCTGGAGGAGCCGTCCGTGCTGCCCACCCGGGTGCCCAACCTGCTGATCAACGGCGCCTCCGGGATCGCCGTGGGCATGGCCACCAACATGATGCCCCACAACCTCTCCGAAGTGGTGGATGGGACCATCGCCCAGCTCTTTAACCCGGAGATCACCACCGAAGAACTGATGCAGCACATCACCGCGCCGGACTTCCCGACCGGCGGCATCATCTACGGCTACCAGGGCGTCAAGGATGCCTTCGAAACGGGCCGCGGCCGGGTGGTCGTCCGCGGCAAAGCGGACATCCAGACCGCCCCGAACGGCAAGGAAACCATCATCATTTCAGAAATCCCCTACCAGGTCAATAAAGCCTCTCTGGTGGCCAAAATTGCCGAACTGGTCAACGAAAAGAAAATCGTCGGCATCACCGATATCCGCGACGAGTCGGACCGCCAGGGCCTGCGCATCGTCGTCGATGTCCGGCGGGACGCCATGGCCAGCGTTGTCCTGAGCCAGCTCTACAAATTCACCCCCCTGCAAACCTCCTACGGCGTCAATAACGTGGCCCTGGTCAATGGCAGGCCCCGGACGCTCAACCTTAAAGAGATCATCCGCGAATTCATCAGGTTCCGCATCGAGGTGATCATCCGCCGCACCCGGTTTGACCTGCGCAAGGCCATCGCCCGCGCCCACATCCTGGTGGGGCTGCTCATCGCGCTGGATTACCTGGACGAGGTCATCGAGCTGATCCGCAAATCGGGCACGCCTGACGAAGCCCGGGAGGGCCTGATGCGCGGCGACTTCATCGACGATAAAGAGGCTTTCTGGAAAAAATTCGGCACCCTCATCGAAGAGGCCAATACCGAAGAATACCCCAGGGAAGAAGGCAACGCGCTTTCCGAAGCCCAGGCCCGGGCCATCCTGGATATGCGCCTCCAGAAACTGACCGGCCTGGAGCGGGACAAGGTCCGCGAGGAATACGACGAGATCCAGAAGCGCATCGCCCACCTCAGGGCGATCCTGGAAAGCGAAGACCTGCAACGCGAGATCGTCAAAGAGGAACTCCTGGAGGTAAAAGAAAAATACGGCGACGAACGCCGCACCGAGATCAGCTTCGCCGACGGAGAGATCAGCATCGAAGACATGATCCCGGACGAAGAGGTGGTCGTGACGATCTCCCACCTGGGATACATCAAGCGCACACCGATCACAGAGTACCGCACCCAGACCCGGGGCGGGCGGGGTTCCCGTGGAAGCAAAACCCGGGATGCCGACTTCATCGAACACCTCTTCGTCGCTACTACCCACAACTATTTGTTGCTGTTCACCGAAGAAGGCAGGTGCTACTGGCTCCGCGTGTATGAAATCCCGGAAGCCGCCAAGAACTCTTCCGGGCGGGTGATCCAGAACATCCTCTCCGTCCCGAAAGAGGATAAGGTTAAGGCTTATATCATTATACAGGACCTCACCGACGAGGAGTTTGTCAACAACCACTTCATCGTCTTCGGCACCCGGCGGGGCATGGTCAAAAAGACAGCGGTGGAGGCTTATTCCCGCCCGCGCGTCGGCGGCATCAACGCCATCACCATCAACGAGGGCGACCAACTGCTGGAAGCCCGCCTGACCGACGGCAACAAGGAAATCTTCCTGGCCAGCCGCAACGGCAGCGCCATCCGCTTCAACGAGTCTACCGTCCGCTCCATGGGGCGCACGGCTGCCGGAGTGCGGGGCATCAACCTCAACGACGACGGCAAGGACGTGGTCGTCGGCATGGTGACCATCGACCCGGCGGACGAGGAAGTGGCCATCATGGCTATCTCCGAAAAAGGCATGGGCAAACGGACCGAATTCGGCGAATACCGGCTGACCAACCGGGGCGGCAAAGGCGTGCGAAACATGCTGGTAACTGCTAAAACCGGAGGCGTCGTTTCCATCAAGGCCGTCCGCGAGGAAGACGAACTGATGATTACCAACCGCTCCGGCATCGTCATCCGCATGGCGGTCAGCGACGTGCGGGTCATGGGCCGCTCCACCCAGGGCGTGCGCCTCATCCGGCTCGACCCCGACGACGAAATCGCCGACGTGGCGGTCGTCCACGAATCGGAAGAGGACGAGACCGGCGCCGTGCCGCCGGCCGGCCGGGAAGAAGAAGAGTAAGGGCTTGTGCAATCCCTTGCTGGACTTTGGATGATCCTGGGGTAAAGTCGGAAATGCGAAGTCGGAAGTCGGAATGGGCGCAAATCGCCTTCAACCCCGGACTATCCAAAGTCCGGTAAGGAGCCGGATAGCCCGATGGAAAACATCGGCAGCCGTCAGATCGTTATTATTGATAATGGTAATAACGGAAAAAACTGCCGCCGGCGCTTTTGTCAATAATTTTAACATTTTGTAAATAACGGATTGGTGGCATTTGGCGTCAAAACTTTAGATTTGCATCAAAACATAAAAATAAATAAAGAGTCAACTATGAAAAAACTGATTCTGGGCCTCACGGCCATACTACTCCTTACTGCAGCATACGCCCAGGACGGGAAGAAGGCGTACAAAGATGCCAAGAAGGCCTTCTCTACTTACAACCTCGACCCGACTGGCAACAAGGCCCAACTGTCGGAAGCGGCAACGCAGATCGACGTGGCGCTGCAGGATGCGGAAATAGCCCAGGACCCCACAGCCTGGGCATTGAAAGGCGAAATCTTCAATGAGGTCGCCAACCAGATCGTCGCCGTGCGCCAGCTGGGCATCGGAAGCCTCGACGAGCTGCCCAAGGTCGGCCACCCGGCTCATAAAGCGGCGGAAGCTTACATGAAGTCCTTCGAGCTGGCCGATAAAAAATGGCAGACCAAGGATGCCCTGAAAGGCTTTCAACAGGCGCAGGGCCACCTGAGCAACATGGGCATTTTCTTCTATGAGGACCAGGATTTCGAATCCGCCCTTGAAAACTTCCAGATGGTTATCGAACTGCACGAAAAACTGAAAGCTGAAGGAGAAGCAAGCTCGCTGGATTCAGAAGACGGCTCGGCCGAAGGGTACAACAACCAGCTGTATATCACCGGGCTGGCAGCCCTGAACGCCGGCAAGCCCGAAGCTGCTTCCGGGTACTTCCGCAAGCTCTACGACATGAAGTACGAAAAGCCGGCAATTTACGAAGCCCTCTATAAGATCGAGGCGGACAAGGACAGGGCAGCCGCCTATAAATACCTCGAAGAAGGCCGCAAGCTCTTCCCGGATGACGTCTCTATTCTCTTCGCCGAGATCAACCACTTCCTGGCCATCAACGAGCTGGATAAACTGATCGGCAAGCTGGAACAGGGCATCGCCAAAGAACCGGATAACGTCTCCCTCTATTCTACCCTCGGCAACGTTTACGACAACCTCCACCAGAAGGAAATGGAGGCCGGCAACACCGAAAAGGCACAGGAATATTTCGACAAAGCCCTGGCCCAGTACCAAAAGGCTATCGAAAAAGACCCCAGTTATTCGGATGCCCTCTACAGCATCGGCGCTTTGTACTACAATAAAGCCGCCGCGATGACCCAGGAGCTGAACAAATATGCCGACGACTACTCCAAGGAAGGCCTGAAAAAATACGAAGAACTCAAGAAAAGAATCTTCGAGGAGTTCGACAAAGCCCTGCCGTATTTCCAGAAGGCCGAGGCGAAAAACCCCGGCGACATGAACACGCTGATCGCACTCAAGGAAATCTACGCACGGAAAGACAACCTGGAAATGTCCAACGAATTTAAAGAACGCCTGGACAAAGTGCAGGCCGGCGAAACGATCGAGGCGCCTTACTTCAAGCAATAACTTAACTGCTTTACATAAAGCCCGGGAGGGGAATCTCAAGCCAGAGGTTCCCCTCTTTGATTTTGGCTGTAATTCGTTACCTTCGCAGTTTTACAAGATCAAGCCATGAAGCAACAAACAATCCATGTCTTCAAGTTCGGGGGCTCTTCCCTGCGGGACGCCGCCGCCATCCGGAACGTCGCCAATATCCTCCGCAACCATAAGGAAAAGCGTTTGGCCATAATCGTTTCGGCTATGGGCAAAACGACCAACGCGCTGGAAACGGTAGTGGAAGCTCACGCCGCCGGGACCGGCCAGGCTTTCCCGATCCTCAACGACATCAAAGCCCAGCACTACCGCATCATCGACGAGCTCTTCGACAAAGAAAACGAAGTCTATTCAGCCGTCAACGACACCTTTGTCGAAATCGAATGGGTGCTGGAGGAAGACCCCCATGAGAACTACGATTACATGTATGACCAGATCGTTTCCGTGGGTGAACTGGTGTCTTCCCGCATTGTTGCCGCCTACCTCAACAAAGTCGGCCTGCCCACCCAATGGCTGGACGCCCGGGACATCATCGTCACCGACAATATCTTCCGGGAAGGATGGGTCCAGTGGGAGGAAACGCTGGAACGCTCAGCCAGGATCGCCCGCCCTATGATGGATAAAAGGGGCTTTATCCTGACCCAGGGCTTCATCGGCAGTACTTCCGAAAACTTTACCACCACCCTGGGCCGCGAAGGCTCTGACTATACGGCGGCTATTTTCTCCTACTGCCTGGACGCCGAAGATATGACCATCTGGAAAGACGTCCCCGGCGTGCTCACCGCCGACCCGCGGCTGTTCGAAAACGTCGTGAAACTGGACCGCCTCTCCTACAAGGAAGCCATCGAGATGACCTACTACGGCGCCAAAGTGATCCACCCCAAGACCATCAAGCCGCTCCAGAATAAGAGCATCCCGCTCTTTGTGAAATCCTTCATCGATCCGGCCGGGGAGGGCACCCTCATCTCCGATGAAGTGGAGGACAATTACCCGCCGATGGTGGCCGTGGAACAGGACCAGTGCCTGCTCTCTATCAGCACCCGGGATTTTTCCTTCGTCGCCGAACACCACATCAGCCACATCTTTAACCTCGTAGCGGACCTGCGCATCCAGGTCAACATGATGCAGAATTCGGCCATCAGCTTTAGCCTCATTATCAACGATATCGATGATAAAGCCGACCGGCTGGCCGAACTGCTCAAGGATAAATTCAAAGTCATGCTGGACCGGGGCCTGGAACTGATCACTGTCCGCCACTATCAGCACGACGTGCTGGAAAACCTGCGCCGCGGAAAGATCGTGCTGCTCGAAGAAAAGATCAAGGATACTACGGTCCAGATGGCTGTCAAGGACGTGCCGGTCATGCGCCGCAAGCTGGTGCCCGGAAAAAACTGACGAACGGCGGCCTGCCACAAAATCCATCAAAGCGCCAAAAAAACGTGGCCGTGTAGAATAATTCAGTATATTAACGGAGACAAAATGTTTATCCGGGAATTATGAACCACCAATTCAAGATCGCTGTCCTTGGCCCTATCCCTTATGACCACATCACGACGAGCAAGGGTAAGGTCATTGTAAAATACGGTTGCGTAACCCATCCTGCTATTGCCCTGTCCCGTTTGCTGGAAGGAGCCGGCGCGGTGTTCCCCATAACCCATATCCGCCGGAAGGATGAAAAAGAGGTGCGCGCCCTTTTGTCCCGATACCCCAATATCGGGCTGGAAGGGGTATATGCTCATCTCGACCAGGGCGACGTGATCCAGCTCCATTTCGTCGACCAGAACAACCGCCTGGAAAAGCAAACGGCCTTTATGCCCCCCATCAGGCCGGAGGATGTCGCTCCCCTGATCGATTGCGATGTGTTCGTCTGCGTGCCAATCTCTGATTACGAGGTGCCCCTGGAAACCCTGAAGTACATCAAGGCGAAGCGCAGGGAAAACGCCATCACCATCTTTGATGCCCATGGCCCGACCACTACGGTTACTACTACCGGCGACCGCCTTCGCCGGTTCTGGGTGGAACGGGACTTGTGGCTGCCCTACATCGATATTCTCAAAATGAACATCGAGGAGGCGGGGTGCTGCTGGTTCAAAAAAGAATACAAAGCAGAAGAATTAAAACAGGAATACTGGGAGCTGTCCGAGAGCGAGATGGCAGAATTCGCGATGCACGCCCTGCAACGCGGGGTCAAGGCGGTCGTCATTACCCTGGATTCCAGAGGTTGCATGGCTTACTCGATGCCGAACGGGCAGTTTAAAGCGGAATTCGTGCCTTCGGTCCGGGTCAGGGAGGTGATCGACACGACCGGATGCGGCGATTCTTTCGCCGGCGGCCTGGCGTTTGGCCTGCTGCAGGACCCCGCCGACTACATCCGGGCCGCGCAGTATGCCAACGCTCTGGGCGCCATGCGTACTCAGGGCACTACCTTCGAGGTGTTTAAGTCGCTGGAAGAAACCAATGCCCTGATCCGGCAGCACTACGAGGAACAGGCGCGGGTGTAGAAATTCAGGGGTACGCGGTTTTTTGCCCGCAAGGGCCTTCGGCGAAGGCGGCCATGGTTTTATGGCCCCCATGGCCGCGCTTGCGTTCTGGTTAAAATAATCATTGGCGTCGTGTTAAAGGAATTCCTTCATTTTCTGGACAAAGAACAATTGCTGGAGCCGGGCAGCCGGGTGCTGCTGGCCGTCAGCGGAGGGCTTGACTCGGTAGCCATGGTTCACCTGTTTGAAGAGGCCGGCCTGAGTTTCGGGATCGCCCATTGCAATTTCCAACTGCGCGGGCAGGCCTCAGACGAAGATGAGCGCTTCGTCCGGTCCCTGGCCGAAGAAAAAGGCGTCCCGGTTTTCTTCACCCGGTTCGATACCGAAACTTACGCCCGGGAAATCAGCGAGTCTATACAAGTTGCCGCGCGGATCCTCCGGTATGAATGGCTGGAAGAAATCCGCCAGGACAATGGCTTCACCTTTATAGCGACTGCTCACCACCTGAATGACAGTATCGAAACGCTGATCTACAACCTCACCAAGGGCTGCGGCATGCGGGGGCTGCACGGCATTCCCCCGAGGAACGGGCCGGTCGTCCGCCCCCTGCTTTTCGCCGGCCGGAAGCAACTGGAGCAGTACGTGCAGTCGAAAAAACTGGAATACCGGGAAGATGCTTCCAACCAGGAAACCAAGTACCAGCGGAACAAAATCCGGCATGAAGTCATTCCGGTGCTGGCAGGCATCAACCCGGCTTTCGAACAAACCATGGCGGAAAACATCGGGCGCTTCCGGCAACTGGAACAACTGCTGGATTGGGCCATGCGGCATATCGCCCAGGATGCCATATTGTCTTTTGGAGATCCCTACCGGCTGAGCATCAGCAGCCTGGAGTCCTTTGGCGAAGTCCTGCCCACCGTTCTTTTTGAGTTGCTCCACCCCTACGGGTTTAACTCCAGCCAGGTGCAACAGTTGGCCCAAAGCCTGGGCCATACCGGCGCTGTTTTCAGCTCTTCCGCATACCGGCTGCTGGTAGAACGGCAGGAGATCGTGGTAGAAAAGATCAGGGAAGAGGGAGCGGAAGGGGAATTCCAGGCCCTTCCGGACATGCAGGAAGTGGCCGTTCCGGGCGGCAGATTGCGCCTGGGCCGGCATTCCGGCAAGCCCGGAACATTCCCTGCCGATGCCTGGGAGGCTTTGCTGGATGCAGGAAGCCTGCAGTTTCCCCTGACGATCCGGCATTGGCGGGCAGGCGACGCATTCCAGCCCCTGGGCATGGGCGGAAAGCACCAGAAGTTGCAGGACTTCTTCAGCAACCGGAAAGTAAGCCGGTTCGAAAAAGAAAAAACCTGGATACTCGAAGACGCCGGCGGGCGTATCTGCTGGGTGGTAGGCCACCGGATCGACGAAAGGTTCAAGGTGAAGCCATCTACCCGCGATTACTGGGCTTTGAAATTTTCCAAAAGATAAAGAATATTGTCAACCAATCGGCCTATGAAAAACTGCTCTATTCTAGTATTGCTGCTTTGCGCCGCGCTCTGGCCGCGCGCCCAGGATACCTTCTCCATCGTAGCCGTCGACCCAGAAACGGGGGAGGTGGGCAGCGCCGGCGCTTCCTGCGTGCAGGGCGCCGGCTCGATCGGGGGCGTCATCCTGCTGAGCGGCATCATCCCCGGGCGCGGCGGGGTCAACGCCCAGGCCTGGATTTGCATCAATCCCCATGTCAATCTCGATAATGCAATGAGCCAGATGGAGGCAGGCAGCTCTCCCCAGGAGATCATTGGCTGGCTGCTGGACAACGACGGTTGCTTTTCCCAGAACTTCAACCCTGCCTTCCGCCAGTACGGCATTGCCGATTTCGGGCCGGATGGGCAGCCCCGCACTGCCGCCTTTACCGGCAGCAGCGCCGACGACTGGAAAGGCCACATCACCGGGCCCAGCTATTCCATCCAGGGCAATATCCTCCGCGGCCCGGAAGTGCTGGACTCCATGGAGGCCCGGTTTCTGGCCGCCGAAGGGCCTCTGGCCCATAAACTGATGGCAGCCATGCAGGGAGCAAACATGGTGGGCGCCGACGCCCGCTGTACAGCCGCCGGCACGTCTTCTACCTCGGCCTTCCTGCGGGTGTTCCGGCCCGATGACGAGCCGGATGCTCCTTATCTGGAACTCAATGTGGCCGAAACCCCGACGGGCGTGGAACCGATCGACTCGCTCCAGGCATTGTTCGACGCCTGGTTGCTGACCGGGACGGGGGCGCAGGCGGTTGATGCTCCCCGCTTCCATGTTTTCCCAAACCCCGCCAACGGACAGGCCTGGCTTTTGGCCGATGCGGCCGGGGAAGCCGCCGGAAGCACCGTACGCTTGTACAGCCTCCAGGGCCAGATCCTGTATGAACAACCTTTCGCCGGAGGCCGGATGCGGATTCCCCTTCCGGCAAAAGGGGCGCTGCTGCTGCAGGTGGCCAGCCGCTCCGGGCAGGTGCTGTACACCCAGCGGGTAGTCAACATAGAATGAAAACCATGAACATAGAGCTGGGCTTGATGCGGTTTAAAGATTCGTTGAAGGTGAAGCGGCAAGGCGGCAAACGGTTCATTTTCGACCCCATCCGGAAGAAATGGCTGGCGCTTCAGCCCGAAGAACTTGTCCGCCAACTGGTCATCCTCTATCTTTTGGAGGAAAAACAATACAACCGGAACCGGATCAACCTGGAACGCGGCTTTAAGTTCAACTCGCTGCAGAAACGGTTTGACCTCCTGGTTTACGACATGGAGGTGAAGCCCTATCTGCTGGTGGAATGCAAAGCGCCTCACGTCCCCATTTCCAATGAAGTGTTCGAACAGGCAGCCTGGTACAATATGGAATTTAAAGTCCGGTACCTGCTCGTCACCAACGGCATCGAAAGCTATTGCTGTGGCATAAACTATGACAACCACACGTATGAATACCTGAAGGCCGTACCGGATTTTGCCTGAAACTTCGGGCGCTCCGGCAAACTGTAGCCTTCGGCCTATTGTTTACAGAACAAAACAAGCTCTGACCAGATTATGGAAACCGGAACCATCCTCGTAACTGGCGCCAACGGACAGATTGGCACCGTGCTCACCGCAGAACTCCGGCGCCGCTACGGCGCCTCCGCCGTATTGTCGACCGATATCCGGCAGGCGGGCAGCAACAACATCCTGTTCGAAGAACTCGACGTGCTGGATAAAGAAAGGCTGTCGGCCCTCATCGCAAAGTATGAAGTCCGCCAAATCTATCACCTGGCGGCCATCCTGTCCGCCAAAGGAGAACAGAACCCCAAGTGGGCCTGGGAGATCAACATGGCCGGCTTGTTCAACATCCTGGAAGCGGCAAAAGACCACGGCCTTCGGGTATTCTTTCCCAGTTCTATTGCCGTTTTCGGAGGCATGACGCCCAGGGTGAATACGCCCCAGTATGCTGTCCTCCAACCGGAAACCGTCTACGGGATCAGCAAAGTGGCCGGCGAAAACTGGTGCCAGTATTATCATCAAAAATACGGCGTGGACGTGCGCTCCGTGCGCTACCCCGGCATTATCGGCTATGAGTCGCTGCCCGGGGGAGGCACGACCGACTACGCCGTGGAGATTTTCCACTATGCCGTAAAAGGCCAAACCTATGAGTGTTTTCTGGAGCCGGACAGCCGCCTGCCCATGATGTATATGCCGGATGCCATCCGCGCTACCCTGGAATTGATGGAGGCGCCGCCGGAGGCCGTGAAAATCCGCTCCAGCTACAACCTGGCAGGCACCAATTTCACGCCGGCGGAAATAGCCCGGGAAATCCAAAAACACATTCCCGGGTTTGCAGTTACCTATAAACCAGACTTTCGCCAGCAGATCGCCGCCTCCTGGCCGGAGAGCATCGACGACGGCTACGCCCGGGAACACTGGGGCTGGGAACCCCGGTACGGCCTCGCCGAGATAACCGCTGACATGCTGGAACACCTCCGGGAGTACTATGCGGCTTCCGTTTCTTAAACCACCGATCGCATGAAGCCACCTCTTTGCGTGATGGGCCTCTTTTTTGCCGCGTTTTTGCCTGCAAGGGCACAGGTTGAAGAACCTCCTCCTTTAGAGGTGGGAGTAGTGGGGCTCGTTCATACCCACGTCCACTGGATACTGGGGCGGGAGGAGCGAGGCGATATAGAGATCGTGGGCATTGCCGAACCTAACCGCGAACTGGCCCGGCGTTATGCTCAGCAGCATGGCTTCAGCATGGATATCGTGTACGATTCTATTGAGGAAATGCTGGAAGCCGCCCGGCCGGAAGCGGTCGCCGCTTTTAATACCATCTACGGCCACCTCGAAGTCGTGGAGCAATGTGCTCCCCGGGGCATCCACGTCATGGTGGAAAAACCCCTGGCCGTCAGCCTGGAACACGCACAAAAAATGGAGGCTTTGTCTAAAACACATGGCATCCTGCTACTCACCAACTACGAGACAAGTTGGTACGGCAGCAATCACGCCGCCAAAGCCATGGTTGAAGCCGGCAAGGTTGGGCCAATACGCAAGATCGTCGTCCACGACGGCCACCCCGGCCCGAAAGAGATCGGCGTCAACCAGGAATTCCTGGAATGGCTCACTGACCCGGAACGCAACGGGGGAGGGGCCCTCACCGATTTCGGCTGCTACGGCGCCAACCTGGCTACCTGGCTGATGGACGGGCAGCGGCCGCTCTCGGTGACCTGCGTCACCCAGCAGATCAAACCGGATATCTATCCTGAAGTAGAGGACGAGGCTACCATCATCCTGGCCTATCCCGATGCCCAGGCTATTATCCAGGCTTCCTGGAACTGGCCTTACAACCGAAAGGATATGGAAATATTTGGCACAACCGGCTACATCATCAACCGGGACAGATTGAATATGGACGTGCTGCTGGATGAGAAAGAAGGCGCGTTCAACCAGCAGGCCGAAGCCCTGGAGGGCGCCTATTTCGACCCCTTCGCCTTCCTGGCGGCAGCGGTGAAAAATGAAATAAGCATCCCGGCTTACGATCTTTCGTCCCTGGAAAACAACATGATCGTCATGGAAATCCTGGAAGCGGCGAAACAGTCGGCGAAGGATGGAAAAACTGTTTGGTTAGAGTGAGTTATTATCTTTATTTCCCGAAACGTTTCAACCTGCCGGGTTCAGCAACACGGGAGCTTTCGCGAAACCCGGCAGGTTAGTCTTGCTTTTTTAATAGAAACTCCTGGGCCGTCTTCGCGTCTTAGAGTCTTCGTGGCTAAGCTTTCAGACAATAATTAAAAATAAAAAATAAACTCATGTACAAAACCGTAGAGCCAGCACTCGAAAAAGAACTACAGGACATCCGCGAACAGGGCCTGTATAAGGAAGAGCGCATCATTACCACCCCCCAGTCCGCCAGGATTAAAACCCAAAGCACGGGCGAAGTGCTCAACTTCTGCGCCAACAACTACCTGGGGCTGTCTTCCCACCCGGATGTGATCAAAGCCGCCAAGGAAGCCATCGATACCCACGGCTTCGGCATGTCGTCGGTCCGCTTCATCTGCGGCACCCAGGATATTCATAAAGAACTGGAGCGGAAGATTGCTCAATTCCTGGGCATGGAAGACGCCATCCTCTACGCTGCCGCTTTCGACGCCAACGGCGGCCTGTTCGAACCCCTGCTGGGCGCCGAAGACGCGATCATTTCCGACGAGCTCAACCACGCCTCCATCATCGACGGCGTCCGCCTGTGCAAAGCCCAGCGCTACCGCTACAAACACAGCGACATGGCCGACCTGGAAACCCAACTGAAAGAAGCCCAAAACGCCCGTCGGCGGATGATCGCTACCGACGGCGTTTTCTCTATGGATGGGGACATTGCCAAACTGGATAAAATCTGCGATCTGGCCGAAAAGTACGACGCCATGGTCATGGTCGACGACTGCCACGCCACCGGCTTCATCGGCAAAACCGGCCGCGGCACCCACGAGTTCCACAACGTGATGGGCCGGGTAGACATCATCACCGGCACCTTCGGCAAGGCTATGGGCGGTGCCTCCGGCGGCTTCACGGCCACCAAAAAAGAGATCGTCGACATGCTGCGGCAGCGCTCCCGCCCGTATCTGTTCTCCAATACCCTGGCACCGGCCATCGTAGGCGCTTCCATCAAGGTGGTGGACCTGCTGAGCGGCAGCACTCACCTGCGGGACAAACTGGAGGCCAATACCAAATATTTCCGCGAGAAGATGACGGCTGCCGGCTTCGACATCCTTCCTGGAGAAACCCCCATTGTGCCGATCATGCTCTATGACGCCAAGCTGTCCCAGCAGTTTGCCAACCGCCTGCTGGACGAAGGCATCTACGTCATCGGCTTTTTCTATCCGGTGGTACCTAAAGGCAAGGCCCGCATCCGCACCCAGATCAGCGCCGGCCATGAGCGGGAGCATTTGGACAAGGCAATTGCGGCGTTTGCCAGAGTGGGAAAGGAATTGGGGGTGTTGAAATAAGATAGGATTTGGGAAACCCTTTTGACAGATAAAATCGTTAACTTTATAGTTTAATCAAACCGTTGTCATTACCATAACAAAAAGAAAATCTAATGGGCGCCAAAGAGATGAAAGATGTCTTGCATTATCGTATCGAGCAGGCAGATGAACGCTTTCTTCAAGTAATTTTTGCTATGGTCGAAGCATATGCCGAACAATATCAGGCTGGAGGCGAGCGAGAGGTTATCGGTTATCAAGCGGGCGGTGTAGCCATTACAGTTGCCAACCTGAAAGCAAAAATCAATCGGGCTGAAGAACAGATAGACCGTGGAGAATATCACAGCCTGGAGCAATTGAGGAAAGAGTCTGAACAATGGCTAAGCGAAAATACCAGGTAATCATTGCTCCCGAAGCTCGCGATGATTTATGGAAAGAATTGGAGTACATCCGCAGGAAGGGATCAGTGGAAGGAGCGAAACTTGTAAATGAGGGGATTCTTGATGAGATAGGCAAGTTGGCGAGCTTTCCAGGCAGGCATCCCATTCTGCATCGTATCAGTAGTGATGAAAGAACCTACCGTTTTGTTCCGAAATGGGCTTACTTGGTCATTTTCCGGGTCGAGGAAAAAATAAAGCGGGTCAGGGTGGTGAGTATTTTCGCTGCCCGGCAGGACCCGGAAAAAATAGAAGAGATTGTAGGAAGGTAAAGGTTTTGTCATTCATACTTCCATAGCTTTTCTTGCTCCCAAAAAATCTTAGCTTCTTCATCAAGGTTTTTACCAATTCCTAAACCATTTAAGTACAACATTCCTAATACATATTGACATGTCGGGCAGCCTTGTTCAGCTACTTTTTGGATCCAAAGTGCAGCTCTTTCATAATTTTCCTTATCAAGATAAAAATCGGCCAGAGTTGTTTGAGCATCAAGATTCCCCTGTTTTCCTGCTCTTTCAAGTAGAGAAACACCTTTGTTAATATCCCTTACCGTTTCTTCTTTTTCTAAATAAATCAGCCCTAATTCGTATTGTGCTTCAGGAACACCTCGTTCTGCCGCTTCGTTTAACCAAAATAAGGCCTTATCTAAATCCTTTTGAACTCCTTTGCCATAGTAATACCTATAGCCTAATACATAAAGGTATTCAGGATTCTCTGGTTCTTTTGCTTCTTCTTCGAGTTGTTGCTTTGACATTTGTTCTTGGGGAGTAGTACTAATATGATATATTACTTCTTTTTCCTGTTTAGGTGGGGCACCGTATAAATATTGTACTTCTTTTTTCTGTTCGGGCGGAGGGATCGTTCCTATATAATAAATTTTTTCCTCTTTATTATCTGAAGTGCTAGGATTTTTAATGAATGTATATAGCCATTTCTTCACTTCTAAGGTTTTCGGGTGCAATAAGGATAAAGTGAGAACGGTATCATTAAATAGGGTTTCACCAGTAAGATCGCCTGTAACTTTTAAGACATGGTTAAGAGGTTTTCTGCTTTTTTTAAAATTTTGAAAAAAAATGGCTTTTTCTCCACAGAGTATAGCGGAAGAAATTTCATGACATGATAACATCTCAGATATAGTAAAATTTTTATTGTCAAAGAAGTAGACTTTATTTTTGTCTTTTGCTAGAGATAAAATTGTGAAGTCATAATCTGTGTTTTTTTCATTCGGGGCATAAATCATACTTTGACAGTATTCTAATGTGATTTTTTCCTCAAAAACAAAAGATCCTAAAAACTTAATGACAGGCAGCTCTGTGAGTAATTTTACTTCTGTTGTATCCTGAAAATCGAATGCGTACAAATAAAGGATATTTTTACTATCAAGAATGATCAAGTTGCTCAGGTCTCCTGAAACATACACCTCATTTATTTTATCAGGTAATGTGATATTTTTGATTACTTCTTTTGATTGGAGTTTGATGGAACTATTGTTGAAATCAAGCTGTGCAACTAATTCCGGCCAAGAGGCTGTTAGGGAGAAAGCAAGTAGATAACTCAGGATTTTCATGTCATTTCCAATTTTTTGAAATAGGCTCTGCTCAGATTGTCGGATCATCTATATAGTTATGGTACAAGCAGCAGTTCTCGTTTTAGAATGCTACTAAACCACGAAGGCACGAAATGCGGATTTCGCGTTTTTGTGCTTTTGTGGTAGGATTTTAGGCATCATTTTGCCAAAGCGAGAATCGCTGTGGTACAGGATTTTCCTAAACTTAGTAATCTGTTTTCCACCAGCTTTCAACAGAAAAAATAAAGAGGTTGAATTTAAACGGCTTAAACATACTGGTCAAATAAAATCAACCCCTGAAATGGATTTCCCCCAATTTAAGATTTTCTCGACAGTTGCGCTGGAAATTTCCTGGGCATAGGAAAGGTTTGAACGTAGGAAGTGTCGTCCTCTTCGATGTAAAAAATTGCCCCGGCTTTGTTGTTTAGCCGGAGCAATAACCCTGAACGCTAAACCTTCACCATCCTTTTCGTCTTCTGCCGCCCGTCCAACTGCAGGCGGAAGTAGTAATTCCCCGCCGGCAGCCCGTGGGCCTCGAATGGCACCTCATGCTGCCCCGCCGGCAGCCGCCGGTTGGCCAGCACCCGGATTTCGTTGCCCAGGCTGTTGTAAATGCTCAGCTTCACCCATTCGCCCTCCGAGCGGAAGCGGATCGTTGCCCGGTTGCGGAACGGGTTGGGGAAACTGCTTACCTCGATCTCTTGTTCGAAGCTTTGAGCCTCCTTGGCATTGACGGCGCTGCAGGGCTGCAGGACCGGCAGGTACTGGAAATTTTCGTGCAACAAGCTCCTGATCTGCTCTTCCTCCACTTCGAACCAATCCATCAGCACCGAACCGTACACGTCCCGGAAGTCAAACTGCATGGGCACGCCCGCCTGCGGCTCCACCTGGTCCGGGATTTCAGGATTGTCGCCCAGCACGCCGGGGTTGACGCAGGGGCCGAAGACCATCAGGGGCGCTGCCGAGCCGTGGTCGGTGCCGTAGCTGTCGTTGGAGCGGATTTGGCGGCCGAATTCGGAGAAGGTCAAACCCACTACCCGCTGCTCCAGGCTCTGAGCCTGCAGGTCGGCCTGGAAGGCAGCGATGGCCTCCGACAGGTCTTTGAGCAGGGTGCTGTGTTCGCCGACCAGGGGCTTGCCGGCTTCGACCTGGTTGGCATGGGTGTCGAAACCGCCGATGCTGACCACATATACTTTGGTTTGCAGGCCTCCCGAGATCAGCAGCGCCACGTTTTTCAGCTGCTCGCCCAGGCGGTTGCCCTCCGGATAATTCACCCGGTTCGCTCCGCTTTCGGCGGCTGCGGTAACGCTTTCTGCGTAGGCGTTCGACTGGGCGATGGTGGTGCGCAGGAATTCCAGCTCGTCGCCGTAAGGCGTTTCCGGCACGTCTCCCGGCGCGCCCTGGGTCAGCGGCGCCAGAGAGAAGGGGTCGTTGAGGGTCATGCTGAAGTTGGCAGCCGTGCCCTGGCAGGTCTCCGAAACGATGCTGCCCATGGTGATGGCAAAGGGATGGGGGTATTCCTCGTTGGGATAGCCGTCCGGGAAATCGGCGTGGCTGCTTTCGAAATAGCGGCCCAGCCATCCCGTCGTCCAGCTTTCTTCGGCAGGCGAGCCGCTGGTCCAGATGTCCGTCGACCGGAAATGCGACCGGTTCTGTTCGGGATAACCGACGCTTTGGATGATGTTGAGCTTGGCGTTGTTATACAGGTCGAGCACGCCGGCCATCTGCGGGTGGAACCCCAGCGTGTTGGTCATATTCAGGATTTCCACTTCCGGGATGATGATGTTGAGGCGGGCGTTGGCCAGGTTGTCGTACTGGTCGAGCGGGATGAGCATGTTCAGCCCGTCGTTGCCGCCGTTGAGCTGTATGATGACCAGCACCCGGTCGTTGTCCATGTTCAGGTTGCTGAACAGCGAGCGGCGGGGCATAGCCGAAAGGCGGAAGCCGTTTAACAGTATAGGCAGGCTCATAGCCGTCCCGGCGGCTTTCAGGAATTTTCTTCTTTTCATATTGGGAAAGGTTGAAAGTTCTTGGATGTTAGATTTAATTTCCGGAATATTCATTCCTTCATTTTTACCCGGCCGAAGAATGAGGACGGGCCTTCATTCCTTAACTAAGGTAAAACTCCGGCATGCTCAGCATGGCCTGCAGCAACTGCCGCAGCTTGGTGGCCACGGCTTCGGCCAGTTCTTCGTCGTCCGGGTTGGCGAGGTAGAGGTTGTACTCTACCGTCCATTCAAAATCCGGCAGGCCGGGGATGAGCACTTCCTTGAGCGCCGCCTTTTGGCCGTCGGTGATGGGCTGCGGGAAAAGGATTTGCACAAACTCGTCGATCAGGGCGTTCGGGTCGTTCGGGTTGTCGATGGTGGTGACGAAAGCCAGCGGTTCGATCCGGATGCGGAAGTCGCCGGCACCGAAGCCGTTGACGGCGATAGTGTCCGTCACCAGCATGCGCACCGGCAGGGTGGCGGCGTTGACCCAGGTGCGGTAGTACTGTGGCTCCTGATAGTAAGCCTTCCAGCCGGCCACCTGGGGAGGGTTGTAGTATTCCATCTGTTGCAGGACCGTGCTGGAAAACAGGCGCAGGTAGCCGTTGTAGCGGGGTGCCAGGCCTTGTGGAAACTCCACCTGGAATGGTTTGATGGAGGACATGACAAAGTCCAGCGGGTTTTTGATCATCGGCCCGACGTTGAGCATGTCAAAGAAATGGGCGCTGCTCAGCAGGGCCTCCAGAGCGGGGCGTATCTCATAATCGTTGTCGATCAGCAACTGTGCCATGGGCCGGATGACCTGTTCCTCGGCGTTGTCATCGATGACGTAGTAGATGAACCAGCGGTAGAGCTTGCGGCAGATGAACCGGGCCACTTCGTCTTGCTGGAAGATAATATCGATCAAATGAGCGTATTCCTGATCTTCCATATTGTCGATGACGACGTTGCCGAAGCGGTGGGAAAGCTGCTTGGAGGTAGTGTCGTGCCGGAAGGGCAGATAAGTGGAACCCACAGGCACATCCGGATTCGTACTGAAAAAACCCACGTCCCGCCAGCCAGTCAACACCCGGGCCATCTCGCGGATATCGTCCTCGGTATAGTTGGTGTAATCGCCGGAATCGGCCAGGGGGCCCTTGCCGATAGTGAAGAGCTCCAGCAACTCCCGCGCGAAATTTTCGTTGGGGGCATTTTTGGTATTCTGGTTGCCGTTGAGGAAGCGGAGCATCGCCGGGTCGATCGTCACTTCTTTGACGAGTTCCCGGAAATTGCCCCAGGCGTGCCGGCGCAGCAGGGTGATGTGCCGGTACAAAAACTTGGCGTCGTTGATGTTGCTGACGGCAAAATGGTTGTGCCAGAACAAAGTGAGTTTTTCCCGGATGGATACGCCCTCCGTGAGCAGCAGCTCCATGGTCCACGCGCGCAGGCTCTGCCTCCGGTATCCCCGGGCATTGACGTTGTCGTAGTAGGGCGCATCGACCCAGGTTTGCCCTACCGGCACCATAGGGTCGTCCTGGAAAGAGTGATTGAGGGGCGGTTCCGGCAAAGGCAGGGAGGAAAACAGTTGCCCGATGGTTGCTTCCAGCCCGGCGCCGGCCGCCGTTTTGATCTGTTCGTAGGTAGGGCCGTACATGCAACGCCGCAACAGATGGGCGGCTTGCTCATAACCCCAGGGGCCGCTGTAGGGCTCCAAACCCGAATTCACCAGAAAAGAGGCGGCATCCGCAGCGGCCGGCCTTCTCCCGAGCAGGGTGGCAATGGTAGCTCTTCTGTCCATAGCTAACAGGTTTTTAGGATGAAAATTAGAAAAGGTGAATACCTGACGGCAGGCACGCTTGTCATTAGCCAAACGGCTCCTTTGTCAGTAAGCTCTTGATCTTTGGAATTGAAAAACAGAATGGGGGCTCTTTTCCAATTTGTCAGGTTGGACTTCTATACAGGAATAAGGTTTAACCGGGGAGAAAACTTTTTTTTAACGCAGCGCAAACGCATATTAGTATTTTTCCAATGCAATTTTTCCTCTGGCAGCTGTCCTCTGCTCGCCCAATCCCGCCGGGTGCGCATAAAAGCCACCTGTGCATCTTGTTAATCCTGTCAAACCTCCTCACCTGTCCATCCTGTCTTCAACCCTTCCATTCCTGCCGCCAATTCTTGCAAATCCCGTCCATCTTGTCTTATCTTTGACCGTTCTTTGCTTTTTGACGGGCAAGCACATATCCCCGTACCCCTGTCCCAAATTACTCCAAACTGCCGGGCAGGTGCCGAAGGCCGTGCATACGGCCCCGGCAACCCCGGCACGGCAAAAAAATAAGGCTTCCAATGGTAAAAGCATGTATTTTTGACCTTGACGGCGTTATTGTAGATACCGCCAAATACCACTTCATCGCCTGGCGCCGCCTGGCCAACAGCCTGGGGTTCGATTTTTCAGAGGAAGAGAATGAGAAGCTGAAAGGCGTAAGCCGAATGGAATCGCTCAACCTAATCCTGCAATGGGGAGGGGTGGAAAAAACGGAAGCGGAGAAACTGGCGCTGACAGACCTGAAAAATGGCTGGTACCGGGAATACATCCTGAAGATGGGCCCGGAAGAAATCCTGGAAGGCGTCGTTCCTTTTCTGGACCACCTGGAGGGCCTCGGCATCCGCATGGCGGTGGGGTCCAGCAGCAAAAATGCATCGACCATCCTGGGCCAGATAGGCCTGACGCCCCGCTTCGAAGCGGTCATCGACGGCAACCGGATCACCCGGAGCAAACCCGACCCGCAGGTGTTCGAAATGGGAGCCCGGGCCATGGGGCTGCCCCCCGGGGAGTGCATCGTGTTCGAAGATGCCGAAAAGGGCATCGACGCGGCCCTGGCCGGCGGTTTTTTCGCCGTCGGTATCGGCAGCGAGGAAAACCTCGGCCACGCCCACTACGTACTGCCCAATTTTATCGGCCTCAGCCTGCAAAATATACTGGATGGCATTAAGGCAAAGATGACCGGATAACCTTTGCATCATTACAAAACCTGTAACCACAAATACAACGTATGAAGGAGTACCTCAAACACGACGAATGGCGTATCATCGAGGAAGGCTTTCACAAAAGCCACAACCGCATATCGGAAAGCGTCTTCAGCATCGGCAACGGCCGGTTTGGCCAACGGGCAAACTTTGAAGAAGATTTCTCCGGCGATACCCTCCCGGGCAATTACGTAGCCGGCATATACTACCCCGACAAGACCAGAGTGGGGTGGTGGAAGATCGGCTACCCGGAATATTTCGCCAAGGTGCTCAATGCCGCCAACTGGATCGGCATTAAGGTCGAATTTGACGGCGAAGCGCTCGACCTTGCCAAATGCAAAGTCGATGAATTTCGCCGTGAGCTCAACATGCAGGAGGGCTACCTCGAACGCAGCTTTGTCGCCACCATGGTCAGCGGCAGGAGGGTCAAAGTCCGGGCACGCCGGTTCTGCAGCATCGTCGATGACGAAGTGGGCGCCATCCGCTACGCGGTCACGCCGCTCGACTTTTCCGGCACGCTCAGCCTGACCCCCTACGTCGACGCCGATGTGGTCAATGAAGACTCGAACTACGATGAGAAATTCTGGGTAGAAGTGGAAAAAAAGGTGAAACGCCGCTCCGGATATGTGCTTGCCGAAACCAAGAAAACGGAGTTTCAGGTTTGCACCGGGATGAAATTTGCCATCGTCGATGGAGGGGAAGAGATCGACTTCAACTCCTTCCGCGTTCAGAAGGAAAAGTACGTCGGATGTACGGTCGACCTGCACTGCGAAGAGAACAGGGAGGTCGTCGTTTACAAATATGCTGCCAATGTTTCTTCCCTGAATTATGAAAAAGAAGAACTCCTGGCACAGTGCAAAGTGGCCGTTAAAAGAGCCTTCGACAAAGGGTTCGAGGCGCTGATGGCCGAACAGGCCGAAGCCTGGAAAGCCAAATGGGAAGAGGCAGACATTCGCATCGAGGGCGACGTGGCCGCCCAGCAGGGCATCCGTTTCAACATTTTCCAGCTCTACCAGACCTATACCGGCGAAGATGACCGCCTCAATATCGGCCCCAAAGGCTTTACCGGCGAAAAATACGGCGGAAGCACCTACTGGGACACAGAGGCCTACTGCTTCCCCTTCTACCTGGCCACCGCCGACCAGCACGTGGCCCGAAACCTGCTCATCTACCGGTACCGGCACCTGCAAAAAGCTATTGAGAATGCTCAAAAGCTGGGCTTTAAGGACGGCGCCGCCCTCTATCCCATGGTGACCATGAACGGGGAGGAGTGCCACAACGAATGGGAGATCACCTTCGAGGAAATCCACCGCAACGGCGCCATCGCCTACGCCATTTACGACTATGTGCGATACACCGGCGAAGAAGAATACCTGATCGGGTACGGCCTGGAAGTGCTCATCGGCATCGCCCGGTTCTGGGCCCAGCGCGTACATTTCTCGGAACGCCGCGGCAAGTACGTCATGCACGGCGTCACCGGCCCCAACGAATATGAAAACAACGTCAACAACAACTGGTATACCAACTACATCGCCCGCTGGTGCCTGCAGTACGCCATGGAAGCCATCGGATACGTAGAAAAAAATGCCCCGGAGAAGTATGCGCAACTGGAAGAGCGGCTCAAGTTCTACAAGCATACCGAAACCAGTAAATGGAAGGAGATCGCAGACAACTTCTACCTGCCACAGGATGAAGAAATGGGCATCTTCGTCCAGCACGACGGCTTCCTGGACAAGGAATTACTGACTACTGCCAACCTCAGAAAAAGCGACCGCCCGCTGAACCAAAACTGGTCGTGGGACCGCATCCTGCGCTCTGTTTTCATCAAACAGGCCGACGTGCTGCAGGGCCTTTATTTCTTCGAGCAGGACTTTGACGAGGACACCATACGCCGGAATTTCGACTTCTACGAGCCGCGCACCGTTCACGAATCTTCCCTTTCGCCCTGTGTCCACGTCATCCTGGCTTCCAGACTGGGCAAGGAGGAGAAAGCCTACGAGATGTACCTGCGCACCGCCCGCCTCGACCTCGACGACTACAACAACGATACCGAAGATGGATGCCATACTACCAGCATGGCAGGCACCTGGATGGCCTTCGTGAAAGGCTTCGGCGGAATGCGGGTATACGACGGCAAAGTGCAGTTCAGCCCCTTTATTCCCAAAAAATGGAAATCCTATTCTTTCAAGGTCCGTTTCCGGGGGAGTTACCTGGAGGTGAACGTCAGCCAGGATAAATCTGTTATCCACAACCACAGCGGACAGGCTTTGGCGATCAGGGTTTACGGGCAGGATAAGAACTTGCCTGCCAACGGCAGCGTCGAAGTGGCACATTAGTGGCCAGGGAAGGAGTGGATTAAGAGTTTGTTCAAAATTTGAACAAACTCTAAAATACAAATTATCTTAAACCATGAAGCAGACTATTTTTTGCATACTACTGCTGAGCTTGTGGTCCTGTTCCGGAGATGGGGGATCGCAGAGCCAGGAACCACAACAAGAACAGGCGGCAGCCACACCTGAAAGCGCCGGAACTCAAAGCGCGGCAGCCAATGCCCCCCGGTCGGGCGATTCAGGAGCCTTCATCTCCCCGGTGCCGGCAGGCAACCATCCGATGGTGCCTATCCTGACGAGGGACTTCTGGGTTTTCGAATTCTACGTCGCCGACCAGGCCGGCGCCCGGGCCGCCAACAAAGGGCGCTGGTTCCGCTTCTCCAACGACGGCACCTACGAGTCCGGCCACTGGGAGGATAAAACGGGCTACGGCTCCTGGCAGTTGCAGGATGAGGACGGCAAAGTTATCCTTTACCTGGATAATATCGTCGACGCGGAAGACGCCCAGTGGGAAATTCAGGGCGTTAACCAGGAGCAGGACACCATGACCTGGGCAGGCGTCAACAAGACCAAAGTAGCGGGCGTGATCACCAAAGTGATCAACCTGCTGACCCGGCCGACCAAGGCGCAGTTTGGGGTGGAAGGGTAGAGGAGGCTGTATATTTCATTTCGGGCCTTGTGAAGACACCCCGTCCAAAAACAGAAAACCGGCATCCCGAATTGCTCAGGATGCCGGTTTTCCGTTTAATCCACTATTCAGCTATACTGACGCACGGCAGGTTTTGTCGACTACAAAACCCGCCGGGTCAGTATATACTGGCATCGCTGGTTTTGTTCCTGACAAAACCACGCGTTCGCCAGTATAAGCTCATTCAAAGCTGTATTCCCCGGTAAGTACATTGAAAGAAACATCATAGTTGCCGGCGGCAACCGGGATGTTCGGCCCATCCTGTACGCCGACTCCGGTTGGGAAGTCCGCGGCGCCCCAGTTGACCGGCCAGTCGTTGTTCAGGCGGAACTTGGCTTCCCCATCAATGAGGTCGATATTGAGGACGACCACATTCGGGTCTGCATCGCTCGGGGTCATGTCCGTGTCCGAGTCCCAACCGCCCGGAGTGGCGCTGCCGATAATGCCCACTGAAGCCGGTTCAAAGTTATACTCCCCGGTATTGCTATTGAAAGTGACCCGGTACAGGCCGAAAGAAACCGGGATATTGGGCCCGTCCTGTACGCCTGTTCCGGACGGGAATCCGGCGGCGCCCCAGTTGACCGCCCAGTCGTTGTTGGCGCGGAATTTAGCTTCGCCGTCAAGCAGGCCGATCAGCAGGCTGTAGGTGCCGTCGCCGTTGTCGGTCATGTCCGTGTCGTTATCCCAGCCGCCGGGCGTCGCAGAGCCGATGATGCCAATGGATTCGAAGCCGGCGTCTTCCACAAAGCTGTATTCTCCGGATTCCGGGTTGAACGTGACGTTATATCTGCCACCGACAACCGGGATATTGGGCCCGTCCTGTACAGCAATACCGGAAGGCCAGTCGGCAGCGCCCCAGTTGACCGCCCAGTCGTCGTTGGCGCGGAACTTGGCCTCGCCGTCCACCAGGTCGATCACCAGGCTGAAGGTGCCATCGCCATTGTCTTCCATGTTGGTATCCGTATCCCAGCCGCCGGGCGTCGCCGAACCAATGATGCCGATAGAGGGGAAGCGCAGGAATTCCAGGGTGTACTCCAGCGATTTCTCATTGAATGTGATGGTGTAGAATGCCCCTTGCTCCATAAACATAATGTTCGACCCGAATTCTTCGGCAATGCCGTCCCCTTCGTTGTCGCCCCAGTTGCGGCCCATAAAGTTGGGGCCTTCGGCAAACTTGAACTTGTCGCCCGGGTTGAGCTGGACTTCTGCCAGGCGCCAGGTATTGTCGGCAATCAGGGAGAACCGGTAGTCGCTGCCTTCAAAGTTGTTGAACGTGCCCAACAGGTATAAGCCGCTGAGGTCGGTCTCAAAAGTGACATCCTGGGTGACTGTATATTCCAGCGTCTGGTCGTTGAACGTAATGGTAACCAGGCCGGAAAAACCACAGTTCGTATCTGCGTTGCCATTAGGCCCCTGGTTGCTTTCCATGACGCCGTCGCAGTCCGAGTCGCCCCAGTCCTCATCCGACCAGTCAAGCTGGTTCTTCAGTTTCCAGGGTTCGCCCAGAAGGTCCACGCCGGAGATTTGCCAGGTGTTGGCAGCAACCAGCTCAAGCGGATGCGTGCCTTCCGTATCCCATCCGTTGAAAGCGCCGGCCAGCCAGATGGCATCGTGGTTGGCGCCGGCTGTTTTGATCGCGAACGTCGTTTTGCGGTTCAGTTCATTGCCGCTGACGTCGGTAGCGACCAGGTCGATGACATAGGTGCCATCGCCCAGCAAGTCGGCGGTAGGCGACAATTCGCTGCCTTCCAGGACGATGGAATCCAGGGTGCCAGACAAATCCTTGCCTTTGGTCCCCAGGACGTTCCCGAACTCATCGCTGAGGGTTAGCGTAGCGGAAGCCAGGGGCGAGTTCGTCCCGTCCGCCAGAACTACTTTGACGTCAAAATAGCCAACGCCCCTTTGGCTGTTGTTGGCCGGGCTTATGCTGACCACACCGGGCGGCAGGTCGGTGAGCGCATCTGCATCCAGCTCGTCTTTGGAGCAGGAATAGGCGATAAGCACTATGCCCAGCAAGAGAGATAAAAGCTTTATGATTTTCATTTTCTTTTCTTTTCAAAGATTAAAAATTCAGGGCGAAGGGCGGCGGGAAATACCGCCCTTCGGCTAGTCATTTAATATTCATCATTCTGCTTCAGTTTCGGGTTGGCGATGATCTCTGCCGATGGGATGGGGTAGATGTTCCGCCAGGCCGGGGTCGGCACGCCTTCGTCAGCCCTTCCTTTCAGTTGCCACAGGCCCTCGGTTGTGAATTTGCCGAAGCGGACGCGGTCGGTGCGGCGGTGGCACTCGTATGCCAGTTCACGCCCCCGCTCGTCCAGCAGGAAGTCCTCCGTCAGCTCTGCTTGCGTGATGTTGCCGCTGTCGTCTCCGTAGGCCCGCTCCCGAACCCGGTTGACATAATCAACTGCCGTACCCATATCGCCTCCGCCGCCTCGGACGACACACTCTGCGTACATCAGGTAAACATCAGCCAGGCGGAACAGGGGGAAGTCCGTATCCGGAAAGCCGAGGTTGCTGCCCGGGTCGCCTTCGGAAGTGATGTTGGTGAACTTGGGCATGGCGTAGCCGTTGGAAAAGTCGCCGACGTTGTCAACCGTAACGTCGATATTCTGCCCTTCTGTAAAGAAAATGGCGCGGGAGTCGATCTCGCCGGTGGCATCCGGAAACAGTTCCACAAACTGGCGGGTCACCCGGACGCCGCCCCAGCCGTTATCAATGCCGTAGTCATCTTTGTCCATGGCACCTCCGACAACAGCGTGCGTGAGGAAAGTGGTGCCTCCGTAGCCCTGAGTCCTGAGGCCGTCGAACGTTACCGGGAAGATGAACTCGGGAGAGGTGTGGTTGTCCGCGTTGAAGTTGTTCTGGAATACCGGGTTCAGGTCATAAACGCCGGAATCGATAACCCTGCTGCAGTAGGTGAGGCAGTCTGCATAGCGGTTCTGTCCGATGTACACTTCCGCGTTCAGGTACAACTTCGCCAACAACGTCCAGGCGGCGGCCCGGTCTGCCCGGCCGTATTGGTTTTCTCCCGGGCCCGGCAGCGCATTCTCGATAGCCAGCAACTCGGACTCGATAAAGTCGAAGACTTCCTGGGGCGTTCCCTGGTCCGGCGCTTCGGCGCCCAGGTCCGCTTCGGTGAAGAACGGAATGTTCCGGAACAGGTCGAGGGCGTGCCAGTAGGAGAGGGCCCGCAGGAAGCGCGCTTCCGTCCGGTAGGTTTCTATCTCCTTCTTAACGTCCTCCGTAAAACCGCGGCTGCTGAGCTTGTCTTCCGTCGATTCGAGCAGGAAAGCGTTGGCAATAGTGACCTGATAGAATAAGCGGTAATACAGGCCGGCGATGAAAGGGTCATCGGAGTTCCATTCATGGAAAGCGAAATCTTTGATCGTCTGGTCATTCCAGCCGACATGAGCGGTTTCCGTAGGGAATTCCTGGGCGTAGAACAACATCCGGATATAGGAAGAGAAGCCTTCGTCAATCCCCTGGATGTCGCCGCTGCCGGCAGGCCCCTGCTGCCCTGTGGTGGACAGGCCCGCGTAGATTTTCGCCAGGAATTGGCGGTAGGAGTCCGGGTCCTGGAATACGACGTCCGGGACCGCTTCGCTCTTGGGCGACAGTTCGAGGTCGGTGCAGGCCGAGCCCAAAAAGGCGAGGGCTATGAAGATGATCTTTGAATATTTTTTCATGACTATCATCAATTTTAGTTTACTAATCTCAGATTAAAATTCCAGGTTTCCGCCGAAGATAATGGTGCGCGCCCTCGGGAAGATGTCCCGGTCGATGCCCAGTTCGGGCAGCCCCAAAGTGGCGCGGTTGCCAATCTCCGGATCCAGGCCGGTGTAGTCGGTCAGGACGAAGAGGTTCTGGGCAGTAACGTACAGGCGCAGGGCAATGGCTTTGCCGGTCAGCGGGAAGTTATAGCCCAGCGTGATGTTGTCCATCCGCAGGAAGGAAGCGTCTTCTACGTAATAGTCAGACAAGAACTGCGGCTCTTCGAAGTCGACCAGCAAACCCCGGACCAGCACGTTGCTGGGCGGCGCCGACTGGTTGGTCACATTCTGGCGGGCGCTGTTGCCGGAAAGGACGTTGTTGTAGACTTCATTGCCTGTGCTGGCGCGCAGGGTGAAGTTCAGGTCAAAGTTCTTATAGTTCATCCGGGAGGTGAGGCCGTAGGTCAGGTCCGGCAAAGCAGAGCCGAAGACGACCCGGTCGCTCTCGTTGATTACGCCGTCGCCATTCTGGTCGGTGTACATATCCAGCAGGTTGGTTTCTCCGTCTTCGTTGTAGTCGACCCGGTCAGACCGCGGCAGGCCGTCGGCGTCGAGGATGTGTTCGTATACAAAGAAAGAACTGACGGCTTCGCCTACGCGAAGTACCTGTATGTTCGTGCCGACGCCGCCGGAGATGCCGCCGTAGAGGATGCCCAGGAAGTCTTCGTCCTCGTCGCCAATGGTCCGGGTGATCTTGTTGCGGTTATAGGCAACGTTGAAGCCAAGGTTCCACTGGAAGCTCCGGGTATCGACGACATAGCCGTTGAGGGCCAGTTCAATCCCTTTGTTTTCCAGAGCCCCGATGTTGGTCAGCACCCGGTTGGACAGGTTGGTGCCGGCCGGGACGTTGACGGTGAACAGCAAATCCTCGGTATTTTTCTGGTATACGTCGATAGAACCCCCGAAACGGCCGTCCAGGAAGTCGAAATCAAGCCCGGCGTTGAAGGTCTCGGTTTCTTCCCACTTCAGGTTGGGGTCGAAGGCCGTGGGGCGGATCGTCGGGACAAATTCGTTGCCAAACTGGTACTGGGATTGGGCATCCCCCGGAAAGTAGCGGGCCAGATACTGGTAATCGCCGATTTCCTGGTTGCCGGTGATACCCCAGCCCAGGCGAAGCTTCAGGTTGCTCAGCACATCCCGTGTGCCTTCCATAAAGGCTTCTTCGGAGATTTTCCATCCAAATGCTGCCGAGGGGAAGATACCCCAGCGGTTGTTCGGGCCGAAGCGGGAAGACCCGTCCCGGCGAACCGTCGCTGTGAGGAGATACTTATTGGACACGTCGAAGTTCACGCGGCCGAAGAAGGAGATCAGGCGGTTCTCGATGACCGAGTTCCTCAGTTGGGTTTCGTTGGCGCCCGCCGGGTTGTTGTTGCCGAAGAAATCGTTTGGCAGGCCATTGGCCACGTAGGAGGGGAAAGAGTTCTTGAAGTCCTGATAAGAATAGCCCGCCAGGAAGTTCAGCCGGCTGTTGATGGACTCAATGGGGCGTTCGTAGGTAAGGTACGTTTCCACCAGCGAGCTTCTCCGGGTATAGTTTTCCGCCCGAACTTCGCCCGGGTTGGACGTATTGAGCTGGAAGCGGATGGTGGAAGGCTGGAACCGGCTGCGTTCCCCCTTGTTGATGTCGAAACCGGCGTTGACTTTCACGCTTAGCCCTTCGACAAAGGGCAGGTCGTAGTTCACTTCGATATTGCCCAGGCCCCGGGCGCCCTCGTTCAGGTCGAGGGTTTGTTCCAGCTCGGCCACCGGGTTGGTGCCCGCGTTCAAAACGGACAACGGATATTCGTAGTAACCATTGAAAATGCTGCCCGGGTCGCGTATCGGCAAGGTGGGGTTGTAGGAAACGCCTGCGCCGATGACGCCGTTGGGGCTGATGCGGTCCTTGGTAAATGCTCCTTTCAGGTTGAAGTTGACCTTCAGGCTGTTGTTGAGCATGTTTTGGTTGAAATTCAGGTTGAAGTTGGTCCGCTCGGTGTTAGACGTCCGTACAATGCCATCCTGGTTCAGGTAACCCGCAGAAATGCGGTAGCCGAAGCTTTCCCCGCCGCCCATCAGGCTCAGGTTGTGGTTTTGCCCAAAGGCGGACTGCAGTACCTCGTTCTGCCAGTCCGTATCGGCGCCCTGCAGCAGTTTGAGGTTCTCCGGCCGGGCTGAAGTGACCAGCGAACGAAACTGCTCGGCGTTTAACACTTCAACAGAATTTACCGGCTCGGCTACGGAAGCCCAGGCATTGTAACTGATCCGCGGCCGGTCGCCCGCCTTGCCCTTCTTGGTCGTGATCAGGATTACGCCGTTGGCGCCCCGCGAACCGTAAATGGCCGTAGCCGAGGCGTCTTTCAATACGGTAAAGGTTTCAATGTCCTCCGGGTTGAGGAAGTTGAGCGGGTTGCGGCCGGCCTGGAAGCCGCCCGGGTTGATGGCCGCGTTGTCGATCGGCACCCCGTCGATGACGTAGAGCGGCTCGTTGTTGGCGTTTACTGACGTCCCCCCCCTGATGCGGATGGAAGACTGCCCGCCGGGTTCCCCGCTGTTGGCAGTGATCTGGACTCCGGCTATCTTTCCCGCGATCAGCTGGTCGGGGGAAACAATGGCACCCCGGTTGAAGCTTTCATCGCTGACGGCGTTGACGGCACCGGTGGCGTCGTCCTTCTTCACAGAACCATAACCAATGACGACCACTTCTTCCAGGACCTCGACATCTTCTCCCAGTTGGAAGTTGAGGGTAACCGTCTGTCCGTCAATAACGGTTACGCTTTGGGTGAGGTCAGCGTATCCTGTATAGGACGTCCTCAGCTGTTGTTCTCCGGCAGGAACGTTCTCCAGGACGTAGTTGCCGTCAAAATCGGTTGCCGTTCCTCTGCTGGTGCCCACCAGAAGGACGGTGGCGCCGATCAGGGGCTCGCCATTGTCATCCGTCGCCGTACCCTTGACGGTGCCCTGCGCCAACCCCTGGCCGGCAAGCAACAGCACCGCAGTTAGAGCTACAAAAAAACGTAGGTAATTTTTCATAAGAGCTACTGTTTAGATTTAGTTTTGTTTGCTCGGCATACCCCGGCCACTACTGCGGCCCGGATGATACCATAATAGGCTTAGTGTGTTAAATACACTAAAAAACAGCTTGAAAGAATAGGCGTAAGATGTTGATTTTGTGAAAAATACAGGTGCTGAGTAATAGCGGGTAGTGATACTTTATGCGAAAGCGCCCTAAAGATAGGGCAAATATATTTTTTGAAAATCATTTTCCCCACTTAAAATGAAAATAATTTCCAGGCGATGAGTTGTATTGCAAATAAATATACAAACAGGCCTGGCTTTGGCATAACTATTATTCTGCCAGGCAAATAAAAGAAATTCTCAGCAACTTCAAAATGACCTTTGTCAATAGTTCGTAAGTTCCCGTTTCCGGCTTTCCGGGAGGCATTCGGCCGGGGAAGCCGGAAACGCGAACACCTCCCCGCCGGCTATTGCTTTTTCACAACCCGCAGGCTGCCGATACCATCGCCAAACAACAGCTGTATCAGGTAAATGCCATCAGGCAGGCTCCCCATAGGTATGGCCTGCGCACCGGCCCTCCATTGTTGCCAGCGGGCCGCCTCCCGGCCGTCCGGGGTGGTTATCCGGTATGCCTGCGGCGGGTTTGTGGCTTCGAGCCACAGGCCGTCGCGCACCGGGTTGGGGTAGAAGCGAATGCCTTTGCCGGCAAGCACTCCTGTGCTGCTGCTTACTTCTACGAGTACAGTTTCCGAGCGGGCGGCACAGCCATTAGCGTCGATGGTTTCCACGGCATACTGGCCGCTCTCCTCAACGGTGTATTGTTGCCCGGTGGCGCCGGGTATGGGTTCTTCATCCTGATACCACTGGTAGGCGGTTGCCGGGGAGCTGGTCAACCTGTTTCCGTCTGCCGTCAGGGCAGGCACTGCCGGTTCGTGGAAGAAAACCTCCAGAGGTGGTTCGATGGCCATGGAACAATATTCGGTGAAGGCTTCAAGGAAATAAGTGCCCGAAGCCGTGATGGCATAGTGGTTGGCGAACGTGTCCGTCGTGCCGGAGCTCGTTTCTGTGATGACGAAGTATTGGTTGCCCGAACCGGCCCCATCCAGCAATACGGCGTCAGCCCCCAGGCAGTAGCTGTCCGGAAAGACAATGTTGGCCAGTGGGGCGGGCATTTGCCCCAGGATGACTTCCAGCTCATCCGACCGGCTGCTGCACCCTCCGGCGATGACCTCGACCTGATAGAACCCCCCTTCTGTTATCTCCAGGGTTTCCTGGTGTTCGCCCACTAATTGCTCCCCGTTTAAAAACCAGTTGTAAGCATCTCCCTGGGAAGAAGTGGAGATGGCAGGAGGGGCCTCTCCGCAGTAAATGTATGGCGACTCCGGGAGGATGGCTTCCGGGGCAGGGGAGAAAAGCAGTTCCGCCGGTTCCGAAATTTTGGTGCATCGGCCGTCGCTTACCACCAACTGGTAAATACCGGGGCGGGTAGCTGGGAATTCCAATCCGGAACCGACGAGTTCCCCGTTGAGCAGCCATTCATAGGTTTCCAGCCCGGCCGGGCTTGCCCCCAGCAGGGTGGTATCCCCTTCGCAGGCGGAAAGGTTGCCGGCAAGCACTTCGATGCCGGCTTCAAGAGGGGTAGCGCCTCCAAGGGCGATACTGTCCGCCGAAAGGATAAAAAGGCCGTGGCTGATGTCGGAGGCGATAATGTTCCCCGAAGGCAGGAAAGGATAAACACCCCAGCAACCCTGGTAACCGGGATAGCCCTGGTTTTCCGGATAGGTGTCGTAGTAGGCTACCCGTTCGACTTCTTCCGGGTTGGAAAGGTTGAAGACCTGCACCCCATCGTGATAATAGGATACGATGGCGTACTGGCCGCGGATGAAGGGGTTGTGGGGTATGCTGTTGGTAGCAGCCGGCGCGAGCAGCTCCGACCGGAAAAGGCTCAGGATGCGGATGTCGGCAGGGTCGGAAACATCGGCCAGCTTGAGGCTGGTCCCGTGAGTTTCATCGGCAAAAACAAGGCGTGCGCCCTCTTCGTCGAGCCAGCTTGAATGGTTGTAGCCCTGCTGAGGATAGGAGGTCAGGCTGCCCAGCGCCCGGATGGAGTCGAGGACGGAGAAGTCGTATACCCAAAGCCCGTTCCCGCCGTGGGAACAATAGGCGGTATGGTTACGTACATAAATATCGTGGAAATACCCGCCGGGAAGGGGCCAGGCACCCAGGAATTCCGGCTCGCCCGGGCTTTCGGCCAGGCTATATGCCGCAACGCCGCCGGATATGGCGTTGGAGCCGGCCAGGTACAGGCGGCCGGTGGGCTCATCGATAAATACGTTGTGAGAACGGGTAAAGCGGCTGTTGTCCTGAAAGGCCAAAGACACGGAATCCGGAAGCTGGCTGAGGTCGAAAACCATCAGCCCGTCGTTTCCCTGGTCGGCAACCGCGTAGGCAAAGTCGCCATAGGTCTTGAAATCGCGCCATATAGAATTGACGCTCCCGGCAAAACGGGCCACCTCAACCGGGTTGGACGGGGCGGTAATGTCGAAAAAGTGGATATAGCCGGCGGAGCCGACAATGGCATATTCATTTCCTTCGCAGTCGGCGTAACCCCAGATGTCGTTGTATCTGATGCTGCCGGCGGAGGGCAGAGCAGGGTCGTCCCAGCGGCCGAGCAGGGACATGTTGAGCTGTCCCTGGCCTTCCAGGAGCGAAGGGAAGGCAAGGGAGAAAAAAATGATAGCCTTGTACATCATGAAGAATGGTATTTGCCTGTAATGTGTAAATTTGCCGCGCCAGCAACTGACGAAAGCATGAGTAAAGATAAAATTTTAGAAGTAAAAGGCCTGCGGACTTCTTTTTTTACCGACGAAGGGGAGGTCAGGGCGGTGGATGGCCTGAGCTTCGCCATCCATCGGGGAGAGACGGTGGGCATTGTGGGGGAGTCGGGTTCCGGGAAATCGGTAACTTCCCTGTCCATCATGGGGTTGCTGCCCGCTCCTTCCGGCAAGGTGGTCGGAGGCCAGGTGTTGTACTACCCGGAGGGCAACCGCCAGGGCGTGGACCTTCTGCAGGCCTCCCGGCAGCAGATGCAAAGCTACCGGGGCAACGAGCTCTCCATGATCTTCCAGGAACCCATGTCATCCCTCAATCCGGTTTTTCGGTGCGGGGAACAGGTGGCGGAGGCTATCCGGCTGCATCAACAGGCAGAGCCGGGGGCGGCGCGGGAGAAAGTAATAGCCTTGTTCCGGAAAGTCCAGCTGCCGGATCCGGAACGCATCTACAACGCCTATCCACACCAGTTGTCCGGCGGGCAGAAGCAGCGGGTTATGATCGCAATGGCCATGTCCTGCTCTCCGGGCATCCTCATTGCCGACGAACCCACGACGGCTCTGGATGTAACAGTCCAGAAAGCTATTCTCGACCTGATGAACGGCCTGAAAGAGGAAATGCAGTCCTCGATCATCTTTATTACTCACGATCTTGGCGTGATTGCCGAGATCGCCGACCGGGTGATCGTCATGTATCAGGGGCGGATAGTCGAAGAAGGGGGCGTGCTCGACATCTTTTCCAACCCGCAGCATCCCTACACCAAGAGCCTGCTGGCCTGCCGTCCGCCGCTGGATTACCGGCTGCGCCGCCTGCCGGTGGTAAGCGATTTCATGGAAGTCCGCCCCGGCATGGAAGGAGGGATGGAAATTAAAGAAAAAAAAGCTTCGGTGGAAGGGGTGCTCACAGATAGGAAGGTACCTGCGACAGAAAGCCTCCAGCGCCTGGAGCACTTAAAATCGAGGCCGCCTCTGCTGAAGGTCGAACAACTGAAAGTGTGGTTCCCCGGCAGGAAGAACTTCTGGGGGAAGCCCAAAAATTACGTCAAAGCAGTCGACGGGCTTTCTTTCGAAGTGTTTCCCGGAGAAACCTTGGGCCTGGTCGGGGAATCCGGCTGCGGCAAGACAACCCTCGGGCGGACGATCCTGGGCCTGACCCGGCCTACCGCCGGAGACGTGCTTTACAAAGGGCAGAGCCTTCCCCGGCTGAGCCCTGAAGAAATGATGCCCCTGCGGCAGGAAATGCAGATCATTTTCCAGGACCCCTATTCTTCCCTCAATCCCCGGTTGACCATCGGCAAGGCGATCATGGAACCTATGGAAGTCCATGGCCTGTACAATGGAGAGGACGAACGCCGGGAACGGGCGCTTCAACTCCTGGATATCGTCAATATGGAACCCAAATTTTTCAACCGGTATCCTCATGAGTTCTCCGGAGGGCAGCGGCAACGCGTGGCTATCGCCAGAGCTTTGGCCCTGAACCCCCAGTTTATCATTTGCGATGAATCCGTCTCCGCCCTGGATGTTTCCGTACAGGCCCAGGTGCTCAACCTGCTCATGGAACTGCGGGAAAAATACCGGTTCACCTACATTTTTATTTCTCATGACCTCTCCGTCGTCAAGTTCATGAGCGACCGGATGGTCGTCATGAATAACGGAAAGATAGAAGAACAGGGCCCTGCCGACGAGGTCTACGCCAACCCGGCCAGAGACTACACCAGGAAACTGATCGATGCTATTCCCAAAGGGCGGGTCGAAGATATTGAGAAAAGATTGTCTGAAAAGCAAAACCTGAATGGGGGAGATTGACGGTTTCCCGCATCTTGTTATTGTAGGAATTCATAGAAGGCTTTGCAACCTTTTTCTTTTTGCAACCGTCTTATCCTATGAAAGGGTTCATCCGATTAAAAAGCCCCCTGGCCGAGGAAATTGGCATAATTGGTAGAAAACCCTTAATTTTACTGTGACTTTTAAAAAAATCACCGCAATGAAAAAGTCCAACACCCGCACTGTTCTGTTCTGTTTGCTGCTCGCTTCAAGTATTGGCGCCTACATTTTCCTTAATTCGGTCTCTTCTCCTGCCGCTTCCTCCGACGAGGCGGCCGCCATTGAAGAATACGAAGAAGAAATGGAGCCTGGCGATGCAAAAGTCATTCTCCCGGATATTCATCTGATCAAGAAAGTTGTAGAAACCGGGAAACGGTTTATTCCCGCTTCGTGAAAACCCCGAGTTCATAAAAAACGGATGGCTGGAATATCCAGCCATCCGTTTTTTTTTTGGGTGCGGGCAACCTCCAGGCTTGTCCTGATGCACAAAAGGACAGCCTATAAAAAAAGGATACAGAAGTGGCACGTCCGGCCCCATCCAGCCCGAAGCCAGCAGCCCCCCAAACCTGTACATCCTGTAAATCCTGACGATCCCAACGCGCCGCAATTGTATATCACTAGGTGAACCCTGAAAGTTGAACAACCGGCCCCATCCAGCCCGAAGCCAGCAGCCCCCCAAACCTGTACATCCTGTACGCCCTGACTATACACACGCTCAGCACTTCTCTTTAATCCGGTGAATCCGATAACTGTCACG